>JAKQBR010000279.1 GCA_029574005.1 Deltaproteobacteria bacterium
AACTACGGTAGAATCTTTACGGCTCATGTCTTGTCCCCCTCAATGGTTTTGTTTGCTCTTAACCATAGGTAGACTCTTCATGAGCCTTCCGCTACTCTATTTTCATCCTTCGTTGTGACCGAACCGGACATGATGGTTAGAGATATGTTCGTATATGCCGGGCTTGATGATAATGACAGTGTCAAATCCCTTTAGAAATGTCCCTTTTGGGAAAATCATCCGGCACGGACGGCAAAGGGAGGGCTTGAATTCATCATAGAAAATCATGGGGGATTACAGCAGATCGAGTATTACCCGTTTGCCCAGCACGGATGCTGCCTTGCCGATTGATTGCAAAGTAACGGAAGTATTATTCGGATCGAGAAGCCTGTCCAATGCGCTGCGGCTGGTTTTCATCTGTTTGGCAAGCTCGGTCTTGGTTATCTGCTGCTCCCGCATAAGCTGTTCGAGCTTGAAGGCCAGTGCTTTTTTGGTTGCGGCCACAACCACGTCTTCATAGATGCCGTCTTCTTTTAGAAGATCATCCAGCGATGATCCGATATGTTCCTTCTTGATGTCGATGTCTTCATCCTTTTTCATCTCATTTTCCTTTCTTTGCTGTATTGAGCCTTTTGCGTGCTATCGCCAATTCGTCGGCTGGCGTCTTCTGGGTCTTCTTGATAAATCCGTGCAAGATGACCAACATATCAGGGGCGTTGGTAACAAACACTCGTGCAGTTCGATGCGTCAGTTCTGTTCGTATCTCCCCGATGCCCGGCCCCATTTTCTTTACCAGCGGTTCGCCCAACGGCCAACCGAGTTGCGCGGCCTTGATATCCTCTCCAATACGTTGCCTCTCGTCTTTGGACAAGCTCTTCAACCATTCTCGGGCGGGCTCATTACCCATTTCCGTTTTAAAGAACACAACATCCAAAGGACGTTTCGTCATTCTGCGAAAGCACCATTAATGGTACATTGGGTCAAGCTGCTTATACGGAAGACAAAAGTGTCTTGAATTTTGAATTAGAGTCAAAAGTTGGGTTGAGGAACGAAACCCAACAAATGCAGGTCGTTGGGTTTCGCTGCCGCTCAACACCAACCTACCAAAGCATGGCATTAATATCTCCAGTTCAGCGAGTAGGATGGGTGCAGCGCAGCGGAACCCATCACCTGCAATCGTTTGCGATGCGCGCGATTCTTTGAAAGTTTCTTTGAACCGTTCAACGTTTGTTTCAATCGATCCGGCCTGGATGTGGGACGGAAAATGAATATTTAATGTTCCCGAATAATTAAAATAACCAGTGTAATCATAATGATAGAATGTATTTGCATTGCCGTGCGCCGGGTTGGCATGCGGGTTGCTCATATCATGGCATGAACACAATGGAGAGCAGAAGGAGGACACAGGCCATGAAGAGAACAGTACATACCGCCATCGTCGCCGTCTTTGTCGTCATGATCACCGCCACCTTTGCGTTTGCCGCACAGGTCACCACCACGCAAGGCGGTTTCCCATACTTCCACCTGGGCTGCCTTATCATGGGCGGGCTCACCATCACCTCCTTGAAGTATCGCTACCCGAAGATGTACCTGAGCGAGGCCGTCGGTTCCTTCGCCCTGTATGCGGTGCTCATCGCCCTGTTTACGGCCCCGGTGATTCACGCCATGAAGGGTCTGGTCAGCTAGGCGGCTTTAAAGGGTATATACGAAGAACCCGCCCTCCTGACAGGGGAGGGCGGAAGCGGACAGAAAGAGAAAGGCCATGCCGAAGCGGGATAACGCAACCACGGATATCGAGCTTACCGCACTTCGCGGCATGGCAGACGCCTCAAGGTATGCACATCGGTGTATGCCTTGGGCCGATGCTTTTTCCCACGCTCCCTTTGGGGAACATCCGGCATATGCTTACCTCCCTTTATAAGAGCATAGCGTACTTGCCACGATCTTTATCGCCGGGTGTCCCCCTTTTTTAATCTGCGCTGATCCCTTCTCAGGGTTTAGAGACCGCGCATATGCTCAGGCCGCAGCAGGTTGTGGTCGCGCGTCTGGATGACCGTATCGATCCGGGACAGCATGGCGGCGCGGTCTTTTTGCAGGGTGCCGTTCAAGGGCAGGTAATTCGAGGCATGCACGCCCACGAACTTCAGATCGTCGATGGTGATGCCGGCGATCAGCTCGCGCATCTCGGCCAGGGTCTCGAAGGCGTCCGGCAGTTCGAAATCGCCATTTTCCACCTGGGAGTACAGCACGGTCCCCGGCACGGGCGTGACGGTCAGGGCCGCCAGGTAGCGCGGGCGCATGGCATTGGTGATGTCGGCCGTGGCCCGGGCATGCTCCAGGGAGCGCGGGCCTTTGCCTGCCAGCCCCAGGAGGACCATGCTGGAGAGGTTCATGCCGGCCTCGACCAGACGTGTCCCGGCTTCAAGCATCTGTGAGGCGCTCACCCCCTTGCGCACCTCGTGCAGCAGCCGATCGTCGCCGGTCTCGACCCCGAGATAGGCCTTGGCAAGCCCGGCTTTGCAAAGGGTGCTCAATTCGGCCGCGGACTTGGCCAGGACGCTTACGGGCCCGACATAGGACCCGACATGGCGCAGCGACGGAAAGGCTGAAAAGAGCGCCTTCAGGATTGCCAGCAGCTGCTCCGTGGGGATGGCGATGGCGTCCCCGTCGCACAGGAAGACCTTTTCGACGTCTCCGTAGTGCTCTTTGGCCATGCGGATATCGGTCAGGATATCGTCCATGGGCCTGACACGGTAGCGTTTGTCCTTGTACATGCCGCAAAAGGTGCAGCGGTTGTGCGAGCAGCCGATGGTGCACTGCAGCAGGTAGCTGTCGGCCTCGCTGAAAGGCCTGAAGATGGCGCCCTCATACCGCATGGGGTTGTCCTCCTCGTCGTTCAATCGTGGTGTGTGCCTTGGATTAACAGATTAGCGCGCTGAATGCAATCGGGGCGCGGCCCAACACGCTTCCAGGGGATTCATCGGCGGGGTATGACCGCCTAAACCGGGCTACTTCTTTTTGTCCTTGAGCATGTCGGCCAGACCCGCGAAAGGGCTGTGGCTCATGGCGACCGGGGTGTCGTCGCCGAGCGTTTCATCGCTCATGGCGCCAAGGTAGCGGCCGTGCTCGTGATCGTGGCAGTAGACGCACAGGTTTTCCCAGTTGCTCCCGTCGGGCGGGTTGTTGTCGTGGTTGTGGTCCTTGTGGTGCACGGTCAGGAGCTGCAGGTTCTTGTGGGTGAAATGGCGACCGCAGCGGGCGCAGACCCAGGGATGGATCTTGAGCGACTGCTCGCGGTAGCCCTGCATGCGCTCTTTGTTTATCTGGCGCGCCCTGGTGAGCAGCTCTTCTTTCTCCTGGGGACTCAAGCCGGTGGTGCCGGGACTTTTCGTCCCGGAGGTCTTCAGGCCCATAGATCGCTTCCTTTGCCGTCGTCGACTCGCACGCGGGGTTATTTCGCGCCCTGGCAGAGCTCTTCCCAGAGCTCCTCGTTGTTGGAGCGTTTCACCCTCAGGGCCAGCCGGCTCGATGCGTTGTCAATGCGGCTCACGGTGCCGTAGAGCGTCAGGGGGTGATGCTTGAAGTAGGCCATGACCGGCTGGTCCGGGGCGATACGCGTCTTGTCCTGCGCATAGCCCTTGACCGGCTCGACCTTGCCGAGGCAGATCCCCCCGGAGCTGATGTCTAATACGCTGGCGCGCTCCAGGACATCGGACTCGCCGGTGAGGACCATGAGCAGGACCGAGTCGTCCAAGGCCTTACGCTCACTCCGGCGGCGCTCGGGCTTCATGCCGGTACTCGTCGCGTTGTTGGCTTTCTTGAACGGCATACGCTACTCCTTGGGGATTGGATTGATATGGAGTGCATCTTACTCCAAACCGGGGGCCCTGTCAAACCCGCCCGGAAGCGGCGGTTCTTATCGGGGGACCGTGAGCAAAGGGGTTGATCCAGGCCGCCCGGGTGCGATACTATGGCCTTGGATGGAGGCGTAAAAACTCACATGCACCTGTTCATGATCTCGATCCTGGGCATCTACGGCGCCGTGCACGCCTATGTGTTCGTGAAACTCAAGGCCGGCCTGGGCTTCGGAGCCAGGGGCGGCTTGCTGATTGCCCTGTTCCTGGCCCTGATGTGCATCGCACCCGTCCTGGTGCGGATACTGGAAAGGGCGGGGTTCGAGCTTGCCGGCCGTATGCTGGCTGCCGTCGCCTACAACTGGATGGGTTTCGTCTTTCTGTTCTTCTGCCTGGCCGTCATGGTGGATATCGCACAGCTCATGATCCAGGGCGTGGTGAGCATTTCTCCCCGATGCGCGCCCGGTTTCAGGCTTTCGCCGCGTTCGGCCTTGGCCGTCCCGTTGGTCCTGGCCCTGGGCCTGGCTTTATACGGCTCCTACCAGGCCTGGCAGGTCCGGCCGCACCATATCACCATCGCCTCGGCCAGGATACCCGCACAGATCGGAAGGGTGCGGGTCGTTCAGCTCGCGGATGTGCACCTGGGCCTGATGGTCAGGGACCGGCGGCTGCGCAGGATCATGGAGGTGGTGAGACAGGCAGGACCGGACCTGCTGGTATCCACCGGCGATCTCGTGGACGGCCAGACCGACAGTCTGGCCGGTCTGGAACGATCCTTTCACGCTATCCGGCCGCGCTATGGCGCCTACGCGGTGACCGGCAACCACGAATTCTACGCCGGTCTGGACCATGCCCTGGCGTTCATGCATGAGGCGGGCTTCGTGGTGCTGCGGGGTGAACAGGCCGCCGTGGATGATTTTCTCGCCATTGTCGGCGTCGACGACCCCGCGGGCAAGGGCTTCGGGCTCTGGCGGGGTGCGGGTGAGACGGAACTGCTCTCAGGCCCCCGTGACAAGCGATTCGTGCTGCTGCTCAAGCATCTGCCGCTGGTGGATGATGGCGCCTGCGGCCGCTTTGACCTGCAGCTCTCCGGCCACACCCACAAGGGGCAGATCTTTCCTTTCAGCCTGCTTACGCGCCTGTTCTTTGGCAACCACGCCGGATGGTACGATCTGCCGAAAGGCTCGTGTCTGTATGTCAGCCGCGGCACCGGCACCTGGGGTCCGCCCATGCGTCTGGGCGCGCCGCCCGAGGTCACGGTCATCGATCTGGTGAGCGCCCCCTAATCGATCTTGGTGCTCGATTCGATGGCCTCCAGCATGCCGCGGGCGATATCGAAGTGCGGGTTGATGGCCAACGCGCTCATGAAGCTCTTTTTGGCCATCTGGGGGTTGTTCATGTCCAGGAAGGCGCGGCCCAGGTTGAAATGGATGTTTTCGTCGTTCGGGTCGATCTTCAATGCCTTCTGGTAGTTGGCGATGGCATCCTCGATGCGGTTCTGGCGGCGGTAGATGATCCCTAAGCTGTTGTAGACGTTGATGGTGTCGGGGTTGAGCTTGAGGATCTCGTTGAAGATGCCTTCGGCGCTCTCGTGCATCTCGCGTTCCAGAAAGATGTCGCCCGCCATCTGGAGATACTTCTGGGCCTGGACCTTGTCGCCCAGCTGCAGGTAGATGTCGGCCATGGCCTTGTAGGCCTTGGCGAACATCTGATTGATCTGGGTGGCCTTGCGGAAAGCCGCCAGGGCTTCATCGTACTGGCCTTTGGCGGTCATGATGTAGCCGATGTTGTAATACACCTCGGCCGATTCCAGGACGTCCAGGACATGCTTGTATTCGACCAGGGCCTTGTCGTACTGGCCCGAGCGCATGAGGCTTTCGCCGCGTTCCATGTGGAGCTTGGCCTGCTTGGTGGTGGGGCTCAGCTCGAACTCGGAGATGATGCGCAGCTTGGTCTCCAGGAACTCGATGTTGAAGGGCTCGATCAGGATGGCATTGACCCCGGCCTCGCCGGCCTTGATCACATCGGTCTTGGTAATCTGGGCGGTCCAGAGCAGGAAAGGCGTATCGGCCAATTCGGGGTCGCGGCGCACCAGCTTGAGGATGGCGATGCCGTTCATCTCGGGCATGTCCCATTCCGAGAGCACGATGCCGGGGTTTAGGCGCTTGATGAGCTCCCAGCCGCTCGGGCCGTCTTTGGCAATCGTGATATTGCGGTAGCCCAGCATGCTGAGCATGTCCCCGAGATTCTTCCGGTACACCGCATTCGTGCCGATCAGGGCGATTTTGATATCTCCCGGGATTGCCATAGCGGTCTAGTGTTCCCCCTTTTTGATCAGGTGCTCAAGACCCGTATCGTCAAGCCTGGCTTTTCTTATTACGGGTTCGTCGAGATCAAGGCTGAATTTGTTGCCCTTGTCCAGAAGGGCAAAGGGCGCATCCGAATAGTAGAACCTGCCGCCGCGCAGCCGGATGGAGCCCTGTGAGTGGTCGGGCGGGACGATGATGTCGACCCCGCGGGCCACACAATCCGCCATGCGCACCAGATGATCACGCGCGTCACGCCGCAGGCGCAGCCCGTGCCGATGGATATAGGTAACACGTCCGATCAAGCCGGTCAATCCTGCCCAGGCCAGGATCACCCAGGGATAGCGGTGCCTGAGCATCGTAAGACCGGCAATCCCCCACAGATCCCCACTCTTGTGCAGATGGACCTCGGCCAGGGACCAGCCGCCGGGAGCGGGCCACGCGCACACCGGCAGCTCGTTGTCCGCGGACGGGATCAGCCAGAGGCGCAGACGCAGGCAGTCCTGAACCGAAAGCCGTCCAAGCGCTGTCAGCTCCGGGAGTCTCCAATCCCTACTCAACTGGGCCATGGCCTCCTGCGTGGGAGGAAAATCGGCAAAGAGGTAGTACAAGCAGGTCCTGAGCTTCTCCAGCCGGGAGGTATCGAGCTGCTCTTCATAGTGGTTCAGGATCGGCAGGTAGGGCAGGAGATAGGGGTTTGCCGTCGGGATCGAGAACAGCATGGGGTAGCGGCCCGCGGACAGGAAGCCACGGATCTCGTCTTCAAGCACCTGCTCAAACACCGACCATCCGGCGTGTTCGGGCATGCGGCGGCAATCCTGGGCCGTCAGATCTCCGATGAAGATGGTCGCATCGCCCTGCTCCTCGGCCCGGATGACCGGGTGCCTCCCCGCCAGCACCACGCCCAGGCGCATGATATCATAACAGAGAAGCGGCGGCAGCGGCGCACGCAGGATCGCGGGGGCAATCGGCAGACCTTTCTCCCCCATGAGGCGTGCGCACTCCTTCAGCTTGACCTCCAGCGCCGCCTCGTCGGCTTCGGGTTTGGGCAGGGCGATGAGCTGCACGGTGACATGGCAGGGGTGTGTCGGGCTCGGACGGGGGATGGCGATGATGCTCTCCAGCATGACCCGGTCCGCCAGGCGATCGACCGGCACCGGTTCATGCTCCGGGAAGTAGGTCTTGAGCAGCGAGCTTTCAACGGCGTTGAAGGCATGCCCGTGGATGCCGCAGACAGGCTGTCCGTCTGAAAGCATGGCCGGAAGCAGGGTGATGAGGTCCCGGTGTAGGGGGGGGAGAAAGGGCAGGGAGTACCTGGCCCGTGCAATGTTTTTCTGGATAAGAATCCGCGTGGCCGGCATACCAGCTCTATCGTCAATTGCGTCAACGGCCTTGATGCAAGGCCTCTCAACCGTTGCCCGGTACGGATGGCCCAACCTGCGCAGCCGTCGCGATCGATCGTGTCCGTCTTGAAACTCATGCAGGAATGTGAAAGATCTGTGAAGGAGCGGCTTGGAGATTGTGATTGGTGCGACGGTGCGCTAAGAATGGTCGCGTGCCGGAGTGGCGTGGCGGGCGGGTACGGATTTGAGATAATGTGCCGGTCCCCGCGATGCCGATAGAGACTGTCATGAAGAAACGACATAAGTCCGTGAAAACCTTCAGCGCCGTGCCGGATGACAACCTTAACCGGCCGGAGCTGTACCTGAACCGCGAGCTGAGTTGGATCAGGTTCAACCAGCGCGTGCTGGAAGAGGCCCTCGATGAACACCATCCGCTCCTGGAGCGGGTGAAGTTCATCTCGATCTTCGGTAGCAACCTGGACGAGTTTTTCATGATCAGGGTTTCGGCTTTAAGAGACCAGCTCGCCTCGGGCGTTCAGGAGATCACGCCGGACGGCATGACCGTGGCGCAGCAGCTCCTGGAAATCAGGCGCGCCCTGGCGGATCTCATCGATCGGCAGGGCGATTGCTGGGAAAACGACCTCAAACCCAAGCTGGCCCATGCAGGCATCCATATCCTCAGACACGCCGACCTGGCCGGCAAGGACCGCCGGCACCTGCGCGAGTATTTCGAGCGCGAGATCTTTCCCGTCCTCACGCCCCTGGCCTTTGACCCGGCCCACCCCTTTCCCCATATCTCCAACCTGAGTCTGAACCTGGCCGTGGTGATCAGGGAGACCAACCGCACCGAACGCTTCGCCCGCCTCAAGGTGCCCGACAGCCTGCCGCGCTTCCTTGTCCTGCCTGAAAGCAGGGACGAAAGCGAAGAGCTCAAACCGCTGGCCAGAAGGCGCGTCCACCGCTATGTGGCCATCGAGGATCTCATCGCCCAGAACCTCGACCTGCTGTTCCCAGGGCTCAAGGTCGTGGCGGCCTATCCCTTCAGGATCACCCGCGACGCGGACATCGAGATCGAGGACGACGAGGCATCTGACCTCCTGACCTCCATCGAGGAGGGCATCGAGCAGCGGCACTTCGGCCAGGCCGTGCGCCTCGAGATCGACACCACCATGCCCGAGCATGTCCGCGACATCCTGATCAAGAACCTCAAGCTCGAACCCTATCTGGTCTCTACCGGGGGCTCCGTGATCGGCATGGCCGATCTGATGGAGATCACCAAGATCGAGCGCCCTGACCTCAAGGACCAGCCCTTCACGCCCGGACTGCCGCGTCATTTAAGCGGCAAGGGGGATATCTTCAGCCTGATCAGGCGCCGGAACATCCTCCTGTACCATCCTTACGAAAGCTTTGCGCCGGTGGTGGACTTCGTCCGCCAGGCCGCCCGCGACCCCGATGTGCTGGCGATCAAGCAGACGCTCTACCGCGCCGGTCCCAATTCCCCCATCTTCGATGCCCTGATGGACGCGCGCGGCGAGGGCAAGCAGGTGGCGGTGCTGGTCGAGCTCAAGGCCCGCTTCGACGAAGAGACCAACATCACCTGGGCCAGGGCGCTGGAGCAGGAGGGCGTGCATGTCGTCTACGGCCTGATCGGCATGAAGGTGCACGCCAAGGTCTGTCTGGTGGTCAGGCGCGAGAAGGACGGTCTGATACGCTACGTGCACATGAGCACCGGCAACTATAATACCGCCACCAGCCGTATCTACGGCGACATCGGCTACTTTACCGCGGACCCGGTGATCGGCGCGGACGTCTCGGACCTGTTCAATGCCCTGACCGGTTACTCGGCCAAGGACGATTACCGCGCCCTGCTGGTCGCGCCGGGCGGCATGCGCGATGGCATCCTGGTGCGCATCGAACGCGAGACCCAGCGGCATAGGCGCCACGGCGACGGCTATCTGGCCTTCAAGATCAACTCCCTGGTGGATATCCCCATCATCCAGGCCCTATACCGGGCCTCGCGCGCAGGCGTCAGGATCGACCTGCAGGTGCGCGGCATCTGCTGTCTGCGGCCCGGGCTGAAGGGGGTGAGCGAGACCATCACCGTGACCTCGGTGGTGGGCCGTTTTCTGGAACATGCGCGGCTGTTCTATTTCAGGAACGGCGGGGACGACGAGCTCTTCCTGGGCAGCGCCGATTTGATGCCGCGCAACCTCGACCGCCGGGTGGAGATCCTGTTCCCCATCCCCGACCCGCATCTCAAGGCCGATGTGGTGAAGCATATCCTCATGACCCATCTGGGCGATACGGTCAAGGCCCGCCGGCTGCTTCCCGACGGGAGCTATGTGCGCCTCAAGGCGGAACACGACCATGCGCCGCTCGATTCCCAGGGATGGTTCCTCGAGCACCGCGGCGCCCTGGTGGAGTGATGGCGACGTTCCCGGTCGACGGAGCGGATTTCAAGCGCCAGGTCTTCGAAGGCCTCGCCGAGCAGGCAGAGGCCATCCGGGATGCCGTGCCGGGCGTGCGTCTGGCCAAGGACCCGGAAGACATCCATCGCATGCGCGTGGCCTCGCGGCGCCTGCGCATCAGGTTGCGCCTGTTCGAGGACGACCTGCCGAAGAGGAAGGCCCGCTTCTGGCGCCGGCGTCTCAGACGCCTCACCCGCGCCCTCGGCGAGGCGCGTGATGCCGACGTTCAGCTGGCCTTTCTCGATGCGTACCTTGCGGGACTGCCCGAGGGACGCGAACGGGCAGGCGTCGAACGGCTGAGGCTCAGGATTCGGCGGCAGCGCTCAAGGCTGCAGACGCAGGTGCGCGAGGCCTTGGACGAGGTCGAGGATTCCGGGATCCTGGAGGCCATGCGGCGGAGTTTCCAGGCCGCGGTGGATGCGTCCTCCCCGACGAGAGACGATCAGGAAAGGAGCGCGCCTTACGATCGGGCGCGTGAGGCCATCGAGGCGCGGGTGCATGAGGTCTTGGAATTCGAGTGGCTGATCCGCGATCCGCGGCACAGCGCAGAGCTGCACCGCATGCGCATCGCGGCCAAGCATCTGCGCTACTGTATGGAGGCCTTTGCGCAACTCTACGGCGCAGGGCTCATACGGCCGATCAAGACCGCCAAGACCATCCAGTCCATGCTCGGCGATATCCATGACTGCGATGTGTGGTCGGTCCAGCTGGACCAATGGCTTGGGCGGCAGGGCGTGCGCGCGCAAAAGGACCGGGTGGAAGGGGGCGGCCAGAGGCGGCTCAGTCCGGGTATACAGGGTCTCATCAGGGACCGGAAGTCCTTTCGGAACAGACGCTACCGCGCCTTTCTTGCATATTGGGACCGGCACGCCGCGGACTGGCGGGATCTGCTCCTTGAGTTGCGCACGGCGTCTTGGGACGCCAGTCCGCATGGAGAAGGGAACGGGGTGGATGGATAACATACCGGCATACGCCAGGATCGTTGCGGCCGCGCTTGAATACGGCAAGGCGCATGGCTTCGAAGAGGGGCATGCCAGGCAGGTGACCCGGCTGGCCCTGGCGATATTCGACGGGCTCAGGGAATTGCACGGGTTGGGCAAGCGTCCGCGGCTGCTGCTGGAATGCGCCGCGCTGCTGCACGACATCGGGTACACCCGGGAAAACAAGAAGGGCCACCACAAGCGTTCCATGGAGCTGATCCTGAAAGCTTCCTTGAGCGGGATCTCCGAGATGGAGCGTATCATGGTGGCCCTGGTGGCCATGTATCACCGCAAGGCCCTGCCGACGGTGGCGCATGCCACCTACCGGCTGCTCGACATGCGCCACCGCCGTACGGTCGATGTCCTGGCGGCATGCCTTCGGGTGGCCGACGGTCTCGACCGCACCCATCAGGGCGTGGTCGACGAGATCGCCTGCCGGGTCACCTATGCCGACATCATCGTGAGCGTGCGCCTGCACGGCGATGCCGACGAAGAGATCCACTACGCAACGGCCAAGGGCGACCTGATGCAGATCGTGTTCAGCCGGTGGCTGCATATCGTTGTCGCGGCCGATACCCGCGCCGGGGCGGGTGGCCGGGAAATCGAGCCGGGATAATCATGCCGGGACCGTTTTCTCGCGTGGGGGCCTTCATGGATATATCGCCTGGACAACCGCACGGTCGTGCTTGCTGTGCGCCCTTCCCATGCCTGCCGGCGTGAGCGCTGGGGGCGGAACCGTTGCGGGCCTTCGGGAAGGTCTTCGGCGCACGGCTGCTCATCGAGCATGAAGCCCCCTTTAGACCGCGTATCATTGGACAAGGCGGTGCCCAGTATGCTACATTTCCGTGTATGGCGGAAGGGATGGGGTGGGTAGTGCACGGGGTAGCCAAGACCGTAGTGACTGCCGCGTTCATTGTGCTGGTCCTGTTGTCCCTGGGCATCTTCACCGGGATGGGACAGGAATTCTTGAAAGGCACGGCCACACCCTTTTTCGAGTCCGTGGACGCCGTCGTGGTCCTGGCCGGCGGTCCTCAGCACGATAGGCAACGGCTCGCGCGGGGCATCGCACTGGTCCGCCAGGGCCGGGCGCATTACCTGATCCTGCCGCTTCGGGTCCCGGCCATCGACTGGCAGAACCTCCAGAGGCTCTATGCCCTCAACAGCGGGATCCCGCCCGAACGCGTCCTGATCGGCCGGCCGGGCCGGAAGCATACGCGGATGTCCGCCATGAGCGGCGGCACCTTTGCCGAGGCGCTCAATACCGCCGAGATCATGCGCAAACACGGGCTGCATTCCGCCCTGGTGGTCAGCTCGGATTACCACATGCGGCGCGTGCAGCTGGCCTTCAGCCGGGTCGTCCCTGAAGGCAGCCTGGCGATAGCCTTTGAGCCCGTGCTTACCCGCCAGCCCGTCGGTCTGGTTTCCCGCATCAAGTCGCACGGCGCCATCCTGCTCGAATACGGAAAGCTGGCGGCCGCCTGGTGCGTCTATCCGGCCCGCGGCATACTGGTACACTGAGGAACCGCAGGCGGCCAAGGGAGGTGATGAGCGACCGCCGTGACGAGCCCCGGCAATACATATCTCGCTATTGCGGTTTATTCAATTATGATGTTAAATAGCAAAACAATAAAGGAGCGATTAAACCAATAAGAGATCGCCGAACAGGAGGGAGCTATGAACTACCTGATCCAGCCCAAGAAGTACCGGAGTCTTCAGGCCGACGAGGGTTCGCGCGCCATCATGGACAAGACCATCGCCTTTTTCGAGAACATGGGCAAGGTCAGACTGCTGGACGACTACAACAAAAAGATCTGGTACCGGGAATTCATCGATTTTATCGCCAGGGAGCGCATCTTCGCCAAGCTGCTCACCCCCAAGAAGTATGCCGGGGGCGATCCGGACTGCCGCTGGGACACGGCGCGCAACTCCGAATACTCCGAGTTGCTGGCCTTTTATGGGCTGGGCTACTGGTACTGTTTTCAGGTCACCATCTTGGGCCTGGGACCCATCTGGATGAGCCCCAACGAGGAGGCCAAAAAGCGGGCCGCGAAGCTGCTCAAGGGCGGCGCCATCTTCGCCTTCGGCCTTTCCGAGCGCGCCCACGGCGCCGACATCTACTCCACCGAGACCACGCTCACGCCCAAGGGCGACGGCACCTATACGGCCAACGGCGAAAAGTACTACATCGGCAACGGCAACGAGGCCGAGATGGTGTCCACCCTGGGCAAGGTCAAGGACGGCACGGACGACTACACCTTCTTTGTCACCAACTACCGCCACAAGGCCTACGAGCTCAAAAAGAACGTCATATCCCACCAGGAATACGTCTCGAACTTCGCCCTGCACGACTACCCCATAACCGACGCCGACATCCTCTCGCGCGGGTCCCATGCCTGGGATTCGGCGCTCAACACGGTCAACATCGGCAAGTTCAATATCGGCCCCGCCTCCATCGGCCTGGCCGAACACTGCTTCTATGAGGCCATCACGCATGCCTCCAACCGCATCCTCTACGGCGTGAAGGTCACGGACATGCCGCACGTGCGCAAGAATTTCATGGACGCCTGGCTCAGGCTGGTGGCCATGAAGATGTATCAGCGCCGCTCCACGGACTACTTCCGGAACGCCAACGCCGGCGACCGCCGTTACCTGCTCTACAACCCCACCAGCAAGATGAAGGTGACCCTGCAGTCCGAGGACGTGGTCAATCTGCTCTGGGACGTGATCGCGGCCAAGGGCTTCGAGAAAGACACCTACTTCCATATGGGCGCCGCCGACATGCGCGGGCCTTCCAAGCTGGAGGGCACGGTGCACGTCAACGTGCAGCTCATCCGCAAGTTCATGAAGAACTATTTCTTCAATCCGGCCGAGTATGCCCCGGTGGCGCCGGACTTTGCCGATCATGACGATGAATTTCTCTTCAACCAGGGCCCGACCAAGGGCCTGGGCGCGGTCCAGTTCCATGACTACAAGCCGGTCTTCGAGTCATTCAAGGACCTGCCGAACGTGGCCACCTTCATGCGGCAGTCCGAGATCTTCAAGGAGATGCTGGAAAAGGCCGGTCCGGACAAGGCCCAGGACATGGACCCCTCCTGGTCGCTGCCCTTGGGCGAGATGTTCTCGATCGTGGTGTACGGACAGCTGATCCTGGAGCAGGCCCAGTTCGACAAGACGGACAAGGACATCATCAACCAGATCTTCGACTTCATGGTGCGCGACTTCGCCCACTTCGCCTTGCAGATCTACGGCAACCACGGCAGCACGGACGAGCAGCGCGCCTACTGCACCAAGATCATGCTCATCAAGGCCGTGGCCGATCCCGAGCAGTACGAACGGGTCTGGCGGACATACGTGGCGGTCCTGAACGGCGAATACGCCATGAACGAGTAGATCGAGCTTTCCGCGCTCGACTCGACATATCCGCGCCGCCCCGCATCAGGAATGCGGGGCGGCTTTTTCTATGAGCACCGCGGGTTGCGAACCTGCCCGGTCGCTATTTGACCAGGATGAGGAGCATCTTGAAACGCTCGGCGGCTTTCACGGCATGCGGCTCTTTGGCCGGCATGATGATCATCTCGCCTGGGCCGACCTTGTGCCATGCGGCTGCGGTCATGATCTCTCCCCGGCCTTCCAGCGCATAAACAAGCGCATCGAACGGCGCCGTATGTTCGCTCAAGCCCTCACCCGCATCGAAGGCGAAGACCGTCACGGTTCCGGTTGTCTTCTTGATGATCTCCCGGCTCACGATGGAGTGGGATTGATAGGCTGCCAAGTCGGCGAGTTTCAGCGGCCGGGCGTGCAGGTCGTTTTCTCCTTGTCCTTCCGGCATACCTTTTTCCCCCTTTCTTCAGTGGAGTTTCCCTTGTGTATATAATCCTCAATTGATGGCGATCCTATTGTTTTTCAACCATCCCCACCTATTATTATAAATAAAAAGGCATGCTTTTCATCACCACGAAGGCCAAAGGCAGACGAAGGGATGATGGCGTACCCGGTTTTGAAGAGTATGCTCCTGCAACACGAGAACAGATGAGTTCACACATGAAGAGAGGGGGGATGAGGTAATATGAAGTATTGGCCTTTGTTCGTGTTCGTGCCGGCCATGGTGCTCATTCCGGTACCAGACTTCTCACCTTCGGCTGATTCCAACTCCTGCGTGAGCTGCCATACGGACGACGCCAAGCTGAAAAGCCTGGTCAAACCACCCCAGATCGGAGGCGAGGGAGAAGGCTGAGCCGGCACGCCTCCGCCGGTCAGGGCGGAAGACTACTATAAGGGCTATCTGGTGGATGCCGGGCTCTTGGGCAAGGACCTCCACCTCGGCAGGGGATGCACGGTCTGCCATAAGGGCAACAGCGATACTCAGGACAAGGACCAGGCCCACACGGGGATGGTAAGGCGTCCTTCCGACGACCTTGAGACCTGCGGAAAATGCCATGGAAAGATTTCCGCCACCTATGGCAAGTCCCTGCACTATACTACCTTGGGGCAGCGCCATGGCGTCATCGCGCGGTTCTCTCAGGAAGAAACCGCCATATTCGATAAAAAGGTTTTCGAACAGTCGTGCCGCAGCTGCCATGCCTCGTGCGGGGACTGCCACGTCAAGTCGCCCCCTGTCTCGGGGATCGGCCTGGGGCTTATCGCAGGCCACAAATTCGTGAAGAAGAACGAGGGCAAGACCTGTGCCTTCTGCCATGGCGGACGCGTCTACCCGGAGTACATCGGCGAGTACGGGGGGGCCACGGACGTCCACTACCAGAAGGGCATGATGTGTCTGGACTGCCACAAGGTAAGCGAGATGCACGGCGATGGACAGCGCTATATGTCCAAACAGGATGTCAAACAGCGGCCCCGGTGTGACGGCTGCCACGACCCCCTGAAGTCGGACAAGGTCCGCACGCAGGTGGCCCATACGCTCCACAAGGGCAAAGCCAGCTGCTATGCCTGTCATGCCGCGGGTGAGTACCGGGACTGCTCCAGCTGTCATCTGGGTACGGGCGCCACCTCCAAGCCCGCGTTCACCCTGGGAAGGAACCCCCGCAACCCCACGGAGGTTGCCACGCTGAGGCTCATCCCTACGGTGCGGGATACCTTTGCCAAGGCCGGCATCAAGATGGAAAACTATGACGCGTTACCCAATTACTGGAATACGCCGGCCCACACGATCCGCAAGCGGACGGATCGTACCCGCAACTGCGACACCTGCCATGCGGACCGCAAGTACTTCCTGACCAAGGAGATGCTGGTCAAAGACGGCTCCACGGCAAATGATGATTTGATCGTCGTACCCAGAACATTAAACCGATAGGAGGAATGAAGATGAAACGATTAGCGGTGTGGAAAACGTTGTTGGTGGTCCTGTTCATTTCATTTCCGTCAGCGGTTCTGGCCCAGGGGCTCAGCCCGATCCTTTCGACCGAGGAGCTGTCGAAAAGCCTGAAAGATCCCACGGTCATTGTCATCGACATCCGCAAGGTGGAAGATTACAAGGCCGGACATATCCCAGGCGCCATCGGGATCTTCTACAACAACTGGGCCCCGGGATCGGGCGGTCTGCAGAACGAGATGCCCGCGGATGATGACCTGATCGACCTGCTTTCAGATAACGGCATCCAGCCCGGTTCCAGGGTCGTCGTATACGGCACGACCGGCACGGGGCCCGACCGGGTCAATGTCACCCGCGTGGCCTGGGCCTTGAAATATGCCGGGGTACAGAATGTTTCGGTCCTGAGCGGAGGCTTTGAAAAATGGTCGATACGCGAGAAAAGGGAGCTCTCCACTGAGGTCGCCAAGCCCAAGAGCAAGGACTATAAAGGCACATTCAACAAGGGCCTGCTGGCCGGCAAGGACTATGTAAAATCCCAGATCGGCAAGGCAACCATTGTGGACGTCCGTGAACCGGCCTTCTTCAGCGGCGAGCAGAAGCTTCCGTTCGTGGCCAAGGCGGGCAGGATCAAGGGTGCGCTCAACCTGCCGACCATGCAGGTTTTCGACAAATACCCCCCCGGCGAACATATGGAGCAGTGCTGCTGGACCTACAAGGATGTGGCGGCCTTGAAGAATATGGCCACGGGGGTGGTCGGCAACGATCTGAACAAGGAGATCATCGTGTATTGCGACTCCGGCCGGGTTGCCAGCGCCTGGTGGTTCATCCTGAGCGAGGTGCTGGGCTACAAGAACGTGAAGAACTACGACGGCTCGATGGAGGAATGGACCAAGGATGAAGCGGCGCCGATAGAGCCATAACGGGATTGCACCGTCGGGGTTCTCTGTCTTGGCGGTGAATCCCGGCGGTGTTATTCTTACCAAAGATCCCTTGCCAAGAAATCGTTGTATATCACGTATCATTCTATTTAATGGTCGGTGGCGTTGAATATAACGATATTGCGCAATTGCTGGAGGGGCGCAAGGCTTCCCCTCTATTGATGGGACGTCGGGGTGACTGTATCCCCCCTCATGCCGGTCTTATCCGCCCTTGGCGCGGATAAGTCGCCGTCTTGTTTATGGCACGTATATTGCTGAGGGAAAACCAATGCAATGAGATTGAGTGGGGCAAAGAGGTCTCTTGGCCCAGGAACAACTTGCCATGAAGGTTACTTTCATGAAGGAGGCTCCCATAATCGTCAAGGTCTGGTCCTGAGTCAATCAAGTCATCAGAATTCGACAAAATACATGAGAAGGTGAAACACATGCGCAATGCAAAACCTGTACTGGCGTTTTTAAAGGTTGAAGGCGGGTCTCTGCACCCTCTGGCGCCCGAGGTGATAGCCGCGGGCAGACGCACGGCCCGGGAATCGGGCGGCGCACTTTTTCTTGCCGTCATTGGCAGCTCAATCGCCGCTGCGGCTGAGGAGGCACGGTCATACGGCGCCGAGCGCGTCTTCACGGTGGATGATCCCCGGTTGGACATGTACCGCGGCGAGTATTTCTCGGCGGCGCTGAAACAGGTTTGCGCGCTGACCGGTCCGGTGATCGTCGTGATGGCGAACACGGTGGACGGTGTCGACCTCGCGCCGCGGCTGGCCTGCCTCCTGGAGGCCGGCTTGGTCACGGACTGCGTGGATGTCGCTTCGGAGAACGGCGTATTGTCTTTTATCAAACCGATCTACAGCGGCAATGTCATGGCGGTCTACACGGCCGCTACGGATTATTTCATCATCAGTATCCGCCGCCGCTCCTTCGAGGCCCTGCCGAAAGGGAGCCCTGCAGGAGAGATCATGCCCGTGGCGGTCGACCTGGACGCGGTGGCCTGCGTGGTCAACCATGTCGGGCAGCGCATCGAGGAGGAGGCCGGAATCAAAATCGATGCGGCCGACCGTATTGTCGCCGGCGGCAGGGGCATCGGCAAGGCCGAAGGATTCGAACAGGTGCGCTCCCTGGCCGAAACCCTGGGGGCGGCCGTGGGCGCCAGTCGCCCGCCGTGCGACCTCGGTTGGGCTTCCCCCAAGTCACAGGTCGGCCAGACCGGACAGATCGTCGCCCCGTCCCTGTATATCGCCATCGGCATATCCGGTTCGACACAGCACCTGGCCGGAATGTTGGGATCGAAGACCATCGTGGCCATCAATAAGGACCCTCAGGCCTCCATCTTCAAGGTGGCGAATTACGGGATCGTCGGAAATTATGAAGAGATCGTGCCCGGCTTGACCGAGACGCTGCAGGGCATGATGAAGTAGGAGATAACGGGGATGCGTATTATCGTCTGCATGAAAAACGTACCGGACCCCGAGGGACCTCGGGATGCCTTTGTCATCAACCAGGATACCCTGAAGGTCGAGCCCAGGGGCATACCGCCGCTCATCAGCGCCTATGACGAGAATGCCCTGGAGGCGGCCTTGAGGCTCAAAGACGCCAATCCCGGGGCCACGGTCATCGTGCTCTCCATGGGCAGGCGTGTCCCGGAAGCGGTCATGCTCAAGGCTCTGGCGGCCGGTGCGGACGAGCTTGTCAAGGTCGAGGACGAGGCCTTGGATCCGAGTGCCCTGGACAGCTTCGCCACGGCAGCCGTTTTGGCCGAGGCCGTCAGGAAACTCGGTTTCGACCTCGTGGTGACCGGCCGTCAGGCCGCTGATTACAACGACAGCCAGACGGGTATCATCCTGGCCCATCTCCTCGGGCTCCCGGTGGTCACACTGGCCCGCACGCTCAAGAAAGAGGACGGTCTGCTGCATATCGAGCGCGTTATCGAAAAGGGGTACGAGGTCGTCACTGTCCCGTTGCCCGCCGTGGTCATGTGCAGTGGCGAGGCCGGAGAATTGAGGTATCCGTCCATGATCCAGCGCCGTGAGGCCAAGAATAAACCCAAACAGGCATTGACGCTGGCAGATCTGGGTCTCAGCCTGCCCAAACGGCGTGTCGTGCCCGCGCGTCTTTTCGCGCCCGAGGTCAAGACCGCCCAGTGCACCTATTTCACAGGGGGCTCTCCAGCGGAGGCGGCAAGATCACTGGCCCTCAAGCTCAGGGAGGATCGAATCGTCTAGGGCAGCGACCACGGATAATCGGGCCGTGACATCGATGGGTATCGTCGCATGAACTGATATGAGTATGATGAGGGGGTAGGGATGGCCATTCAGAGGCTGCGAGAACTCGAGGTTGAAATGAAGAAGTGCTTCCGGTGCAACATGTGCAAGATGGTACCCTTGGCTACCGTTCGCCATCCACGCTTTTCCGATGGCTGCCCCGCCAGCCGCGAATTCAATTTTCATGGATACTCCGGCTCGGGCAAACAGATCATGGGGTTGTCTCTGGTCGACAACCGCATCCGGGTTGACGAGAACCTGGCCCAGATCGTGTACGCTTGCACGGCCTGCGGTCTCTGCGATGTGTCCTGCAAGTTTATCATGGAGGCCGAACGCCATACGGTGAATATGGCCTTGAGGGAGCACATCGTGGACGAGGGCTTCGGACTGGCCGTTCATGCCCAGACCGTGGACAACATCCAAAGGCACGGCCACCCCGATGGCAGGCCGCGGTATTCGGCCGGGCACTGGGCTAAAGACCTCGGACTTGCCATCCTTCCCAAGGATCGGGCCGAGGTCCTGTTGTACGCGGGGTGCCTGACGCGCGATGATGACCAGAGTGCCGCGACCGTGCGCAAACTGGCCCAGATATTACTCCAGGCCGGTGTCAATTTCGGCATCCTGGGTGACCAGGAGACCTCGTGCGGTCTGCCGGCCTATTGGACCGGTCATCGCGATGCCTTTACCAAAACGGCCAAGAGCAATCTGGCCCTCTTGAACACGTTGGGGGTCAAGACCATCGTCACGGCCTCGGGTTCCTGCCACGGGGCATTGCAATCCAAATATCCCGAGTATGCCGGGACGACCAAGGCGCGTGTCATGCACGCCGCCGAATTCATATGGGAGCTGATCGAGGATGGCGCCTTGAAGCTCAAGCGGCCGATCCGCAAGAAGGTTACCTACCACGACCCCTGTTATCTCGGGCGGCAGAGCGAACCGCCGGTCGTCTGGAGGGGCACGGTGGGGTGCGCCTATAACTGCATGACCGTGACCAAACCGCATAAGCCCATAAACTATGGGACGAAAGGCGTCTACGATGCCCCACGCCGGGTCCTGGCGCGCATCCCCGGCCTGGACTTCAGGGAGATGTGGCGCATCCGTGAATATGCCTACTGCTGCGGCGGAGGCGGCGGCGTGCCCAAGGCCTATCCTGGTTTTGCCAAGGCCACGGCCCTGCATCGCCTCGAAGAGGCCCGCGATGTGGGGGCCGAGATGCTGGTAACCGCCTGTCATCAGTGCCGCGCGCAATTCATCCGGGCGCAAGACGCATCGGTCAACGCCAGAGTGCCGATAACCGACCTGATCGACCTGGTCCACTTCTCGGCAGATATCATGGAATGAGGTGAGCCATGGGGATCGAGAAACACTTGCAAGAACTGCTGCCGCGCGAGGCCCTCAGCACAAGCCCTGAGGACAGGGCCGCCTATCGGGTTCAGAACCCCCTGGTCGCTGAGGGGCCTGCCCCCACCATGGTCGTGCGGCCGAAAGGGGTCGCCGACCTCCAGCAGGTGATCCGCCTCGCCAATCAGGAACGGCACAACCTGACGGTCTGCTCCTCCAAGGGCGCGCATGGGAAGGGCGGTCTGGCAGCCTCCCAGGAGCATGTCATGATCGATCTCTCCGATTGGAAGGCCATCCCCTGGATCAACCGCCGCAACCGGGTGTGCCTGATCAGTCCGGGGGTCACCTATGGCGAGCTGCTCGCAGCCCTGAAACCGCACGGTCTGACCGCCTCGATCCCGCTGGCCCCCCGCCGCGACAAGAGCGTGCTCGCGGCCGTCATGGACTGGGAGCCTTCCACCTGGCCGAACAAGCAATGGGACATCGGTGACCCGGTGTGCAGCACGGAATTCGTCTTCGGCCATGGAGAGCTCTTCCGGACCGGCGCCGCGGGCGGACCCGGCACCCTTGAGCAGCAGCGCGCGGCGGGCGGGGCCCAGAAGTGTCCCACGGGTCCTTCCCAGGCTGATTTCCACCGCGTGGTGCAGGGATCGCAGGGGACCATGGGCGTGGTGAGCTGGATAACGCTGCGAACCGAGGTGCTTCCGACGGTGCAGAAGACCTTCCTCCTCGGCGCCAAGCGCCTGGAAAAGCTCATCCCGTATGTCTACGAGGTGCAGCGTCCCTGGCTGGGAGAGCACTCCTTTATCATGAACCGCACGGCGCTGGCCATGCTCATGCTGGGACAGTCGGGGACGTCCTTCGACGAGATCTGCCGGGGTCTGCCCGCATACAGCTGTCTCCAGAATATCGCCGGCTTCGATCGCCTTCCCCAGGAACGCGTCGCCTACCAGACCCGTGATATCGGACGCATTGCCGCCGACTCCCAGCTGTCCCTCCATGAGTCCCTGGGGGCGGTCGGTGCGGCGGATGTGCTCGCGGCGGCCACCTCGCCCACGGCCGACGGCGACTGGCGGCACCGCTGGCGCGGTCAGTGCCTGTCCATCTTCTTCCAGACCACGCTGGATCGCACACCGCGCTTCATCCGACTGCTGCCGCAGATCTTCAAGGACTGCGGGGTCGCTGAGGCGCCGGTGGGCCTGTACATCCAGCCCCTGGTGCAGAACCATTTCTGCCATATGGAGCTGCTCTTCCCGTACGATCCCGGCGATGGCCTGGCGGTCAAGGACATGCAGACCCTGGAAAGAGAGGCCGTGGCCCAATTGATGGCCGCCGGGGCCTTCTTCAGCCGCCCGTACGGCGCCGCATCCCAGGACATATTCAAACGCAATCCCATGCACTACACCGTGTTGAAAAAGATTAAGACCATCTTCGATCCCGGACGGGTGCTCAATCGGGGCAAATGGGGATTGTAGTCTGACTATGCAAAGGAGAGCTTTAGCTATGCTGAGCGAAAAGGAAAAGCAGGCCCTGCAGGATATCGTCGGCGCCAGGTGGGTCTGTACGGACCCTTGTATGATGGATACGTATTCCCTCTATATGAACCCGGAGGTGCTCAATCGCGACGGCGGCCGGTGGGTGCCGCGGCCGGTGGCCGTGGTCATGCCCCGGAGCACGCCCGAGGTCCAGGAGATCATGCGCTTCTGCAATCAGAGCGACCTCATGGTCAAGGCCATCTCGACCGGGTTCCACACCGTGGCCGCGGCCTCGCGCGACCGCGTGATCATCCTGGATCTCAAGCGCATGAACAGGATCATCGAGATCGACGTCAAGAATCAGATCGCGGTCATCGAGCCGTATGTGCGCGGGGTCGACCTGCAGACCGAACTGTTCAAGCACGGGCTCAACGTGCATGTAGTCTCGTGCGGGGGCAACCACTCGATCCTGGCCTCGGTCACGGCGGCCTGGGGATACGGACTGACCGGCTCGTCCATGGGCTACGCCGGCCGCAACCTCCTGGGCGTGGAGTGGGTCCTGCCCACGGGCGAGGTGTACACGCTGGGGAGCGCCGGGGAAGGCTCGGGCTGGTTCACGGCCGACGGCCCCGGTCCGTCCATGCGCGGCATCGTGCGCGGGTTCCAGGGCACCATGGGCTGTCTGGGGGTCTTCACCAAATGCGCCGTCAAGCTCTACAGATGGGACGGCCCCGAGACCTATGAGGTCACCGGCGGATCGCCCGTGTATGTGCTGAAGGACATCCCCAAGAAGATGTCCATGAACGTCCTGTCCTTCCCCTCGGCGCAGGCCATGAAGGACGCCGGATACCTGCTGGGCGAGGCCGAGATCGACTACTCCCAGTTTAGGACCCCCATGTTCTTTACGGCCCTGGGGCTCACCCTGGACAATAACGAGCTGAAGGCCTTTCTGGACAGCGGCCTCTTCCAGAAGATCGCACCCTATGTCCTGGTCAATGTCGTGATGGGCTCTTCCGAGGGTGAATACCGCTGGAAGATGAAGGCCCTCAAGGAGATCCTCAAGGAAACACGCGGGGTGCGCCTGCCCATGAACATCAAACCCACCCCCGGGCTGTTGAGGATCATGGCTCCGTTCTTGAGTCTGATCAAGGACCCCCTGGTCATGCTGCGCTATCTGCCCATCCTGCAGGATATCGTCCATGCCCTCCCGCTCTTTCCCAGGCAGGGGCAGGAGTCATTCTCACGGTTGTTCTGGCTGCTCATCCGCCATGCCACCAACACCCAGGGCACGACGCGGCCGTCCAACGGCATGTTCACCACCCTGGGCGCCTTCGATACCTGGGATATGGGCAATACCCAGTCGGAATGGATCGCCGAGGCCAAGCGTCCCTATATCCAGAAGGGTCTGATCCTCGACGATGATGGCGACCTGGGGTGCGGCGGCACCTTCGAAAGCGGTCACATGGGGTATCTGGAAGGCATCGGGTTATACGACACCAAGCGGCCGGAAAGCGTCATCGCCGCGGGCGAACTCGTGGCCAGCGGGGTCAACGCCGCCAGGGAAAAGGCCTTGGGGATCCCGATCGCGGGTTTCGGCAAGGAGATGAATGCCCTGTTCGGTCCGGCGTGCCACAACTACCACCACTACCTGGATCAGATCAAACTGGCCCTTGACCCGAACATGGCCTCGGACCCTTTCTTCTATGCCGAACCCACGGTCCCGAAAACGGCCGCGGCGGAGGAATAGGCCGCATCGTTATCGAACCGTCTAAAGTTCATCACGTAAAACCATGCGCCACCTGAAGAGGGAGTTCTTCCTCCCCTCCCTCTCAGGGCAACATGGGGCCTGTCTGGAATCCCTGGCAGAGAACCGGTACTGTCTTGTTCGGTCTACCCGTCTGCCGGGCGTCGCCTCCAGCGGGCGGTCGTTATATCCGACGGTTCATCGTATTTAACGGCCTGCGCCGTTGATTAAAACGATTCCCGCGCCCTGCCGGGAATACGGCAAACAGCCCGATGGGCGCCATGACCTGCAGTGCCACGGCCCATCGAGGCGGAACATGCCTTTCACGGTTCCCGCATGGCACGCATATTGCTCTCTTATCTTGCAACAAAGACGGTCGGTTTGTTCGGTAACATTATGATAATAATGGTGGTTTGCTTATTGCGATGCATCTTGCCAGGGGGAAGATCACATGAATGAGAGCCGCGACAGAGGGTTCCTTACCCCGCTGTTTGGACCACTCCAAGGTGTGCGCGTCCTGTGCACGGGCATGATCATCTCGGCGCCTTATGCCGCCCAGATCATGGCCGAGCTTGGCGCGGAGATGATCTGGATCGAGCGTCCCGGTCTCAGCGACATGGGATTCCGGTTCGGTCCGCAAGTGGGCGGCAAGGGACTCCGGCCGACCTTTGCGCAAATCGGCAGGAACCGTTTGAGTGTGGAGCTGGATCTCAATTTTGCAAAGAACCCCGAGGCCCGGGAGGTGTTCCTCGACCTGGCCAAGCAGTGCGACATCTGGATCAACGGACTTGAGATCTTCGACCTCAACGGCACCACGGATGAAATGGTTCTGGAGGCCAATCCCGCCCTGGTGATCGTTCATATCAGCGGCTACGGCAGGGCCAAATTCGGCGGTCTGGAGGCATACCACAACCGCCGCGCCATGACGGATTATGTCGCCCAGGCGGCCTCAGGCTATGCCAGCCTCCAGGGCTTTGCCGGCGAAGATTCTCCCGTGGTCAAGGGATATCCCGCGGACTATGGCGCTTCACTCTGGGCCGCGGTCGGGGCCTTGTCCGCCTATATCAATGCCCAGCACACGGGCAAGGGCGAGGTCATCGATGTCTCTCTGACCGAGACGCAGCTCACCACCCTGGGCAATATCGTGCCGGATTATCTGAACGGCGGGGTGCTGCCGGCAAAGACCGGGATGGTCTCGCCGGTATTGATCGGCTTCGGTTTTTATAAATGTAAAGACGGCAGGCTGGTGTCCATCGGAATCGGCGGTCCCCTCCCATACAATGAAATGCTCCAGATCATCGGAGAAGATCCCAATTATTATTCCTACTTCGAATGCAACATGAACAATACCAATTCCGAAAAAGGCCGGGAGATCGCGGCCAAGCTCGACGCCTTCATCGCGGCGCGCACCCCGGAAGAGATCGAGGAACTCTTTGTCCCGCGCGGCATAGCATGCTCTCCGGTCCTGACGGTGGGGGAGGCCCTGGACCATCCCCATTTCCGGGCGCGGGGCGATGTCATCACCTATGAGGACCCCATCTCCGGCGACCAGGTGAAGGCCTGGAACGTCTTCCCCAAGCTGGAAAAGAATCCGGGAAAAGTCTGGCGCGGAGCGCCGCACCTGGGTCAGGACACCGAGGCCGTCCTCGGCACGGTCCTCGGCTATACCGAGGACAAGATCCGCAGCCTGAAGGAAAAAAGGATTGTCGGCAATCCGCATGCCTAAAAGAGGAGAATGATATGGCGCAAAAGGTAGGAATCGTGGCCGTGGCCCAGAGCAAATATTCAGGGGCGCGCACGGACGTATCCCAGAAGGAGCTTGCCCATGAGACGGTATCCGAGGTCTTGGAGGCCGGCGGCCTGACCCTGGATTCGAAGACCCCCCCGATCGATCAGTCCGTCATCGTCTGCGACGAATTCTGGGAGGCGCAGACCCTCTCGGAGGTCAAATACGGCGATGTCACGGGCGCGCACATGCGCGACGGCACCCGGTGCACCCAGGACGGCGCGACCGCGGTTCACTACGCAACCAACGCCATCCTTTCCGGGCACCTCGAGGTGATACTGATCATGGCCATCTGCAAGGAGTCGCGCATCCGATCGCGCAACATCATCACCAACTATGGGTATGACCCCTTTATCTGCAAGCCGCTGGGCATGGACGACACCATCTCCGCAGCCCTGCAGGCACGGATCTATATGGATAAATACGGCATCACCCGCGAGGATTGCGCCAAGGTCGTGGTCAAGAACCGCGCCAATGCCGCCGCCAACCCCTATGCCCAGCTCAGGCAACCCGTGAGCGAGAAAGAGGTGCTCGGTTCGGCCATGCTGGCCTCCCCCATCAGCGCCCTCGACATGTACCCGGTCAGCGACGGCGCCTGTGCCCTGATCATGGCCAACGAGGAATGGACCAGAAGGCTGACCGACAAACCCGTCTGGGTAACGGGCGTAGGGGTGTGCCGGGATACGTATAACCTGGGTACGCGCGATCTGTCCGGCTGCGCGGCCCTTGAAGCGGCCGCCCAGGCGGCGTATGCCATGGCCGGTATCAAGAAGCCGGCGGAGGCGTTGGACGTGGTGGAGCTCTCCGGCCACTATTCCTACCAGGAACTGCTCTATTCCGAGGGCTTAGGCCTGTGCCCCCGGGGGGAAGGTCACAAGCTCCTCAAGTCGGGCAAGACCGAGAAGAACGGTACGCTGCCCATCAATCCCTCGGGCGGCGTCCTGGCCGGTGTCCCGGTCCTGGTGGCCGGGGCCTCCCGGGTCATCGAAGCCGCACTGCAATTGCGGGGTGAGGCGGGCCAGCGCCAAGTCAAGCATGCCAAGACCGCCGTGGCCCACGGCATGTTCGGCCCCTGCGGGCAGCTGCAGTGCGTGATCACGCTGTCCGCGGATTAGGAGGAACCCAATATGAAGTGGAACCGCAATGTTGCTATCGTCGGGGTCGGCAGGACGCGCGCGACCAGCAAACGCAATGACGTCAACCAATACGAGATGGTCAATGAGGCCGTCACCGAAGCCTTGCAGCACGCCGGGCTCTCCATCAAGGACATTGATTTTAACCTGATCGGAGACATGGAGCTCTTCCAGGGCGATTATAGTTCCGACCTGTGGCAGGTGGACGGCTTCGGCGGACGGCTGAAGCCCGGATACCGGATGACCACGGGCGGCTGCACCGGCGCCATGCTGTGCTGCTCCGCGACCTACCTCGTGGCCTCGGGCCAGCACGATATCGTGATGGCCATCGGCTTCCAGAAACACGATGAAGGCAATGCCACCACGGGCCTCTCCAGCGTGGAGGAACCCATGTGGGCCGGCTGGTTCGGCGCCGGCGTGGGCGGCGGATTTGCGGTGCGCTTTTTCGAGAAATACGGCAAGGACATCGAGCTGACCGCCGCGCAGCTGCGCGTACAGGCGGGCGACAACGCCGCGGCCAACCCGTACGCCCATCTGCGCAACAGGGTGACCATCGAGGAGGTCATGAACTCGCCCATGCTCTCCTTTCCCTCCCGGTTGCTGCACCTGTGCCCGCAGAGCAGCGCGGCCAGTTGCATTATCTTCGCCAGCGAGGACAGGGCCAAGAAGATCACGGACAAGCCGGTCTGGGTCAAGGACTTCGTGACCGTGCATCGCGAGCAGTGCGGCCCAGACGCGAGGTTCGGTGAGATGTTCGGGCCCCACTCCTGCTTTGCCGCGTGTGCGGAGCGTCTTTACCATCGCAACAACATCAAGAATCCCATCGAGGAGCTTGACATCTACGAGATGTACAACGCCTCGGTATGGTTCACCTTCGGGTTGATGGAGGACACGCTGCGTATACCCGAAGGCAAGTTCAGAGACATGATCGCCAGCGGCGAGACCGCGCGCGACGGCAAGTTCCCCATCAGCCCGTCCGGGGGGGTGCTCACGAGCAACCCGATCGGGGCGAGCGCCATGCTGCGGGTCGCGGAGGCGGCCTTGCAGATCCGGGGGGAATGCGGCGACTATCAGGTTTCCAAACCGGTCAAGAACGCCATAGCCTCGGGTTTCGGCGGCAGCGGGTGGTATGTCATGCACCTGCTCAGCAAAGATAAGTAAAGAAGGGAGCTGGAGATGGCAAACAAGAATGAAGAGCTGATCGTCTTCGATGACAGGGTACATATACCGTTCAGGTTGGATACCGGACAGTATGGGAGCAGATTCTTCAGCGAGCTGAAGGAGAAGCGCATCTGGGGTTGCCGCTGCCCCAAGTGCGGGCGCGTGATGACGCCGCCGGACCCCTATTGCGGACGCTGCGACGGCACCGAGACCACGGAGTGGATCTACCAGGGAGACGAAGGCGTCTTGCGCTTCTTTGACGTGCATTTCTATCCGTATGTGCATCCCCGCACGGGCAGGATCAAGGGCGTGCCCTGGGCCGAAGGCGTCATCGAGCTCGATGGCGGCGCCATGATCACGCATCACCTGGACACCACCGACGTGAAGGACATCGAGGTCGGCGCGCGCTACAAGGCGGTCTGGAGCGAGGAACGCACCGGGAGCGTGCACGATATCCGGTATTTCCGGAAGATGGCGCCCGACGAGAAGGTCACCAAGGTCACACCCACGGTCGAACCGGCCCCGCCTCTCAAGGAGCTGATCTCTACGCCAAGCCTGCTCTCGGCCAGGTTCACGAAATCCGCCGGCAGGACCCTGACCACATTTTTCATCGGCCTGCGCGACGATGAGACCATCCGGGCCACCAAGTGTCCGGACTGCAATGTGGTCTTTGCGCCGCCCGCCACGATCTGTTCCAACTGCGGAAGGAGGCTTGACGAATGGGTGAATCTCTCCGGCCAGGGCACGGTCGCGAGCTTTACCGAGGTGTTCTATGCCGAGCCGTCCCAGCCATACCCGTGCCCGAATGTCTATGCCATCATCAAGCTGGACGGGGCCGATACCGGGATCACGCATATGCTGGGCGAGGTGGACCCGAAAGACCTGAAGATCGGCATGCGCGTGGAGCCCGTATTCAAGTTCATCAAGAACGGCGGCATCTTGGATATCAAATACTTCAAGCCGGTCAGCACGGGCTGAGGGAGGCTGACCATGGGTGACAAGATCATCATCACCGCCGCGCTTACCGGCGGCATCAATATGAAGGGCAACGGCCCGGGGCAGACCCCGCATATCCCCATCACCGCGGACGAGATGGCGGCCGACGCCAGACGCTGCTATGACGCGGGCGCGACCGTCATCCATCTGCATTCCCGCAATCCGGACAACGGCATGTTCTATGTCGCCGGACAGGGCAAGGAAAATCTGGAGGCGTACCGCCAGATCGTGACCAAGGTGCGCGCGGCCTGTCCGAAGGCCATCATCAATATCAGCACCGGCGGCAGCCCGGGCCAGACCCTGGAAGACCGGCTCATGCCGGTGCCGGAACTCAAGCCCGAGATGGCCTCCTATACCCCAGGCGCCTTGACCTTCGGGATGTACAGCCGGACGCACCAGCAGTTCATCTATGACGTGACGCAGCCGCTCACGTTCAAGGATATGAAGCACTTCGCCGACACCTTCGCGGAGCATGATACCAAGCCAGAGATCGAGGCATACTGCGCCTCCATGCTCAACAATATCAAGATCATCGAGACGGCCTTCAAGGCCCCCATCCACTTCAATATCGTCATGGGGCTTTCCGGCCAGTGCACTCCGGCTACGCCCAAGAACCTGGCCCGGGTCTACGAGACGGCCAGGGAGATGTTCCCAACCGGCACCTGCAGCGTCTGCGCCGTGGGTCTCGGGCAATGGGCGGTCATCACCCAGGGGGCTATCCTGGGGTTGGAGAATATCCGGGTCGGCCTGGAAGATAACCTGTATCTCAAGGAAGGCGTGCTGGGAACGAATGCCCAGATGGTGGAAAAGGCGGTCATGCTGGCCGAAGGGGTCGGCAGACAGATCGCCACGGCGGATGAAGCGCGCCAGATGCTGAGCCTCCCGATCCCGAGGGCGTAAAAGAGACAGCCCATGGACTATCAATACATAAAGGTCGAGAAAAAAGGCCATCTGACCACTATTACCATCAACCGTCCCGAGGTCATGAACGCCCTGCATCCGCCCGCGCATCACGAATTGTCCCGGGCCTTCGATGAATACACGGCCGATCCGTCGGCCTGGGTCGCCATCATTACCTCGGCCGGCGACCGGGCCTTCTGTTCCGGCAACGATCTGAAGTATCAGATGCAGCATGGCCGCGAGGTACTTGAAAGAGAAATGAGAGGCCTCAAGGGCGGATTCGCCGGTATCACCGCGCGGTTTGACTGTTACAAGCCCATCATCGCGGCCGTCAACGGGGTCGCGGCCGGAGGCGGGACCGAGATCGCCCTGGCATGCGACATCATCATCAGCGCCGAAACCGCCATCTTCGGGCTGCCCGAGCCCAAGGTCGGGCTGTTCTCCGGGGCGGGCGGCATCCATCGGCTGGCCCGCCAGATCCCCTACCATATCGCCATGGGCCTGGCGCTCACCGGGCGTTTGATCGGCGCGCACGAGGCCAAACAGATCGGTATGGTCAACGAGGTCGTGCCGCCGGCCGACCTCATGCCGACCGCTGAGCGCTGGGCGGGTGAGATCATCGATAATTCGCCGCTGTCGGTGCGCGGCACCAAGCGGATGATCCTGGAAGGGCTGGACGGTACGCTGGAGCAGGCCGTCACGCGCAACTACCCCGTAGCGGAAGAGATCCTCAAGTCCGAGGACATGCTGGAGGGCATCCGGGCCTTCACCGAGAAGCGCAAGCCGCAGTGGAAGGGAAAATAACGAAAGGAGCCTTGCATGGTAACACAGGGTAGCTGGGTTCGGAAGAGATTCGACGCCGTCATTATCGGCGCCGGCATCTCCGGGTTGTGCACCGGCGCTATTCTGGCCAATAACGGCAAGAAGGTCCTGGTGGTCGAGAAGTGCGATTCGGTCGGCGGCAGGGGCAGATGCATGGCATACGGGGGATACACCATCGCCAACGGCTACCGGTCCCAGACCGTCGAGTATGTGAACAAGGCCAAGGAGCTCTCCGGCGCCAGGTTTGAGCTCAAGCAAGTTCCCGTGCCGGTGCTGTGTTTCTACAACGTGGCTGCTAAAAAATATTTTGAAATGCCTGACGATATGGCGACCCAGGGGATCGAGTGGGTCAACAACCTCGGTCTGACCGACCCTCAGGAGGTCAAGACTTTTCTGGGCGCATTGCACGGCATGCTGACCGTGGACGCTCAGACGATCGAGCGCTTCAACAAAGATCAGGTCTCCTTCAAGGAGTATGTCACCAAGCAGGTGCCCGATCCCAAACTTCAGAAGGCCTTGTTTGATCTTACCACCTATTCCAGCCATGGGATCTTCGATTGGGAAAGATTCGCCGCGGGAGGCTTCTTCACCAAGATATTGCCGTGCCTGGCGGGCGGCGACATAGAGATCTTCAACGGCGTTCCGACCGACCAGGCCATCGTGGACGGATTTGCCGAGGTCATCCGGGAAAAAGGCGGCGAGATCAAACTCTTGACCGAGGCCAAGAAGATCGTGGTCACGGACGGCAAGGTCAGCGGGGTGGTTATCCAGGACAATTATTTCGATACCATGCACATGGCCGAATCCGGGTGCGTCGTCAGCAGCCTG
>JAKQBR010000295.1 GCA_029574005.1 Deltaproteobacteria bacterium
TGCCATCTGGCACAAGATGAAATGGCTCTCCGAAAAGCTCGCCTCCCATGACGCCTGCCTGGTGGCCGACACCTACACCTCGGCCTGGTGCAGCTCCATGAAATACCTGGACGAGAACGACTTCCTCAAGTCCATGGTGGCGGGCTACACCCGCATCTACCTCAACATCGGCGTGGACCAGATGGCCGACATCATCAAGAACATGGTCGCGAAATACGACGTGGACGGCATCGTCATGCATTCCAACCGCAGCTGCAAGCCCTATTCCCTGGGCCAGTACGATATCCGCAAGCGCATTCAGGACGAGTTTGGGCTGCCGATCCTCATGATCGAGGCCGATATGGTGGACGAGCGGTCATTCAGCGAGAGCCAGATCGAGACCAGGATCGACGCCTACATGGAGATGATCAAAGAGAAAAAGGGATAGGAACGCGACATGAAGAAACCAAGCACGAAAGACATCATTCGCAACTGGCTGTGGTTCGTGAATTTCCGAACCATGATCAAAGCCACCATGTGGTGGATCTGGCCGCGGCGGGACCGCACCTTTTTCATCTTCGAAGGCAAGGACTACACCTATCGCGAGGTCTATCAGAATGCCGAACGCTATGCCAATTTCTTCCTGTCCGAGCGCAAGCAGCTGGTTCAAAGCGGCAAGCTGGGGATAAATGAACGGCTTGCGCTGGGGATCTACATGGACAACACCCCGGAGTTCATCTATGCCGCGCTAGGGGCCGGGCTCTCCAACTCGGTGCTTTTTGCCATCAACACGGGCTTTCGAGGCGAGACCCTGGCCAAGGTCATCAATCAGGCCGGAATCAGACGCCTGATCATGAACGCCAGCACGGCCCCCGAGGTGGCGCGTGTCCTGAATGAGGTAACGGTCCTGGGCGAAGGCGATATCCTCTATGCCGGGGAGAAAAGCGAGGTTGAAGGCAAGGCCTACCGGCTCCTTGAACAGGCCGTTGACGGAGCCGAGCCCCATGTCCCGCGTCGCTACCGGGTAAGAATCGACAACTTCAGCCCTGTGATCGTGATCTATACCTCGGGCACTACCGGCATGCCCAAGGGCGTGCCCTGCACGCACATCAAGATGGTGGGCGCCGGCGTGGTGGTACAGCGGGCCGTCAAACTGACCAGGCATGACCGCGGCTACCTCTCCATGCCGCTCTTCCACTCCAACGACTGGTACATCGGCATCCTGCCGCAGATGATCGTGGGCGGCAGCTTCGTGCTCAAGCGCAAGTTCTCTGCGCGTGCCTTCGAGGAGGACATGCTCCAGTACGGCGTGGCCTTCCTGAACTACGTTGGCCAGCCCCTGCACTACATCCTGGACGCGCTGGAGAAGAAGTACGGCAGCGGCGAGGCCGTGGAGAAGGCCCTGGCGCACCATCCGCGCAACAGGTTCCGCCTGGCCTACGGCAACGGGGCAACGGTGGTGGACCGCAAGAAGCTCATGCGCTACCTGAACATGGACCACATCTTCGAGATTTACGGCTCGACCGAGGCGGTCATCACCACGGCCAACATGCCCGGCGATCCCGTTGAGTCCGTGGGCGCGGTCGACAAGTCCATCGTCATTCTGAACGAGCTTGACCAGGAGTGCGCGCCCGGCGTCACGGACGCCGACGGCAGGCTTACAAACTATGATCAGGCCGTGGGCGAGATCTGCCGCAAGGTAGGAGACAACAATCTTCGGTTCGAGGGTTATTTCGGCCAGGCTTCGGCCACGGCGCAGAAGTTCCGCGGCGGCATCTACCATTCCGGCGATATCGGCCATATCCGTGTCGTGAACGGCAAACGCTACCTGTATTTCAACGGCCGCACCGATGACTGGATCCGCAAGGACGGCGAGAACTTTTCGGCCGAAAATGTGTTGGCCTATGCCCAGCAGATGCCGGGCGTGGATACGGCCATAGCCTACGGCGCGCCCTGCGACGTCTCGGATGAAAAGGTCATGGTCACGGTGCAGCTCATGCAGGGGGCAACGTTCGACCCCGACGCCGTCTATGCCTGGCTCATGAAACAGCAGAAGGAGGGCGGCATGGACCCCAAGTGGATGCCGGATTTCATCCGTGTCGTGGATCAGTTCCCGGTCACCGATACCCACAAGATCGTGGTGCGGCCGTATAAGCGCGAGCACTACAACCTCGAGAACAACCCCGGCATGCGGATCTACTACCGCGCCAAGGGCGACACCACCTATCACCTGCTGACGCCCGAGAAGTACCAGGAGATGAAGGCCCGTTTCATCGCCAACGGGAGGGACGCCCTGCTGGGGTAAGGGGCAGAGGCCCTAAAAAGGCAGTACGGCAGGGGCGATGAGGCAGCGCCCCTGCTATTGTATCTTCCGGCACTCCATATAGAAGCGCTTTTCGTCGGCGTGTCCCATGGAGAAGGTCTTGCGTGGCAGGGCCCCGTCCAGGATAATGGTCTTGAAGA
>JAKQBR010000353.1 GCA_029574005.1 Deltaproteobacteria bacterium
ATGGTGGTGCCGCCGGGAGAGGCCACCATGTCCTTGAGGTCGCCGGGGTGTTTGCCGGTGGTGAGCACCAGGGCCGCGGCGCCCTTGACCGTGGCGGCCGCGAGCTTGAGCGCGACATCGCGCGGCAGGCCCGCGCGCACCCCTCCGTCCGCCAGGGCCTCGATGAACAGGAACACATAGGCCGGCCCGGAGCCGGATAGACCGGTCACGGCGTCGATGAGCCGCTCCTCCAGCTCCAGACAGATACCGATGCCGCCGAAGATCTCGAGCGCCAGCTTTCTGTCCTCGTCCCGGCACGTGGTTGAGCAGGCCAGACACGACACCCCTTCCATGACCAGGGCCGGGGTGTTGGGCATGACGCGGATCACCCGCGCCTCGGGGCTGGTCAGTGACAGGATGGACTCGATGCCGACGCCGGCGGCGATGCTGATCAGCAGCTTGTCCCGCACAAGCCCCTTGAGCGGACGGACAACGGCCTGGACGGTGCCGGGCTTGACGGCCAGGATGACGGCGCCGGCGGCCTGGACCACATCCTCCGGACGAGAGGCTCTGCGTATACCGAAGCGTCCGGCCATGTCATCCATGCGCTGGGGGTTGATGTCGAAGGCGATGATATCGCCCGGGGCGAACATACGCTTGCGCAAAACCCCTGTTATGATGGCCTCGGCCATATTCCCGGCGCCGATAAAGCCTAATGGCGGCATGGACAACCTCCTTGTCAAGACGATGTGTATGGGTTGCCACAGATATCCTCTGAAAGTCAATCACCGGCGTGTACATTCTCTCCGCACCGTTAAACTATTTTTTCCGCCAGGCCGATAATCTCGTGCATGCAGGCAGGGATGAAACGTATCCATGGCGTCTTTTTTGAAGAGTCAAATCTGACCCTGGGCACCGGGCACACGCAGAAGAACCAGAAGCTGAAAAACTACTGCATGGCCGACCAGGTCGATGAGGCCCAGGTCAAGCTTACGTTCCTGGGCGACGACGGAGAGCCCACCGGCATCGAGATCACCATGGCCGTGGACGAGTTCTTGAAGCGCTTCACCTTCGAACCCAGTTTCATGCCGCCCAAGGCCAAGAGCAAAGATCAGAAGCTGGCCGACAAGCATTCCGCCATGGCCGAGAAGCATCGCGAACGCAAGGAGTACTTTTCCGCCGAATGGGAGTACAACAAGGCCTTAAAGATCGAGCCCGAGAATATCCGCGCCAACTTCGGCGTCGGCACGCTCTACATGGAGATGGGTGAAACCGACAAGGCCAAAGATGTCTTCAAGAAGCTGGCCCAGGTCGAGGCCATCTTCGAGGAAGAGAACAAACACATCTTCAACGAGTTCGGCATCACGCTGCGCAAGACCAAGATGTATGACGAGGCCCTGGCCAACTACATGAAGGCCCTGGAGATATCCCCACAGGACGAGAACCTGTACTTCAATATCGCCCGCCTCTACTATGACCTGGGGGAACTCGAAAAGGCCCAGGAATGGCTTGAAAAGGCCCTGAACATCAACCCCGACTTCCGTGAAGCCAGGCAGTTCAAGGACATCCTGGCCGCGGCCGCGAAGAAGACCTGAACCCGGACGCCTCGCCCGAACCCCCGGACGCCCTCCGAGCACGTCCTACCGTAGTTTATCCTTGAGCTGGGCGTACACCTCGATGCTCCGCGCCCGCGTGGCATTAAGATCGGCGCTGTTGTCGATGAGGATCGAGGCATGGGCGCGCTTGTCTTCGATCGGCATCTGGGAGTCTATCCGCGCGCGCGCATCGGTTTCGTTGAGGCCGTCGCGTTCCATGAGTCGGCGCAGCTGTACGGCTTGAGGGGCATAGACCAGGATCACCTCCGCCATGGAGCTATGCATCCCGGATTCGATCAGCAGGGGTACGTCCAGGATAATGACCTCGCCCGGACGGGCGGTGGACGCCGCATCGATCTGCCGCGACATCTCCTTGAAGACCTCGGGATGCACGATGCCGTTCAGCACGGCCTTCTGCTCTTTGTCCTTGAAGATGATGTCGCCCAAGAGGACCCGGTTGATCTCTCCATCCGGATTGAGCACCGCCTCACCGAAATGCGCCACGATCTTTTCCCAGGCGACCTGTCCCTTTCTGACCACGCTGTGCGCGATCTTGTCCGCATCGATAATGACGGCCCCGGCCTGCGCCAAGAAGCCGGCCACCGTCGACTTCCCGGTGGCTATCCCGCCTGTAAGCCCGGCAATGAACACGATAAACCTCCTATGAGAGAAATATTCCTGCCCGCCGCATACCCCTCGCGGCGGTAGGAAAAAAACAGGGCCGCCTGACACATGGTGCACAGCCGCACGGCTTTGATGCGGCAGCCATCGACGCCGGCCGCCACGGCCTGGGAGAAAGCGATCTTCCACAGATCCAGATGGGGCCTCCCGCTGTCGTGCGGCACCGCAAGGCCCGGGAATTCAGCCGCCACGTCGGGCCCCACCTCGAAACAGCAGGGACCGATGGCCGGTCCGAGGCTCACCTGGATGTCATGCGCGCCCAGCGATTGCATGCGCCGCACACCCTTCAAGACAATGCCCTGGGCCAAGCCGCGCCAGCCGGCATGCAAGGCGCCGATCAGGGGCGGATCATCCGACCATGCCAGGACCGGCAGGCAGTCGGCCGTCAGGATGCCCAGCATATCATCCGGGTCGTCCGATATGATGCCGTCGGCTTCGGGGAGGCCGTCGGCATCCCTTGACATGACGATCCGGTCCCCATGCACCTGGGTGAGGAGAAAAACGTTATCCCTTGCGGTCGCGCGTCGCACTAGCTCCCTGACGGGCCGCGGCTCGCCCATGACGCTTGCAGTGAATGCCCGTGTGCAGAATACCCCGCGCATGTGCTCCTCTATACCTGAAAGCATCCGGTGCCTTCAAGCGGCATATCCATGCCGGGGGCGGCCGCCGCCGTATCGCGAGCCCATGGCCGCCCCCCCGAAGATGGGCTCGGGATGCGGTTCGACAGGCGCCGGGAATAGGCTTGACAAGAAACGGCAGGGTATGCAAATAGTATCCCCCTAAATTTGTAAGATTCGAGGTGAAATGATGAAACGGACATATCAGCCACATAACACGCGGCGGAAACGCACGCATGGATTTCTCGTTCGTATGCGCACCAGTGGCGGCCGGAATGTTATCAACCGAAGGAGGGCGAAGGGACGCAAGCGTCTGGCTGTCTGATGTCGGATGAACGCTTTCCCAAGGCGGAGCGGTTAAGGAAAAGGCGCGAGTTCAAGAGCGCGGACACCCACAAGACAGCGCGCGTTGTAACCCCCAATCTGATTATACTGAGAGCCCCTAATACCCTTGATCATGTCCGCATCGGAATAACCGTGAGCAAGAAAATAGGAAAATCCGTGGATCGGAACAGGGTAAAAAGGCTCTTGCGCGAGGCCTATCGGAAGAACAAGGGCGTGTTCAAACCCGGCAACGATTATGTGCTGATCGCCAGATCTCCGCGCATCATTGGCGCTTCCGCCATAGCGCAGGAGATCGTCAAGGCCCTGGGTTCGGCATGACACGCCATATCCTGATCGGGATGGTGCGCCTCTACCAGATGGCGATCTCCCCCTTCTTTCCCCAAAGCTGCCGTTTTTACCCCACCTGCTCGGAGTATGCCGTCCAGGCCATCCAGCGCTATGGGGCCATCAAGGGTTTAGGTAAGGCTGGGTTAAGGATCATGAAATGTCATCCCCTGCATCCCGGCGGCTACGATCCGGTCTGACCCCCGAAAGGAAGCATTGACGCTATGGACATGGAAAAACGCACACTGTTGGCATTCGCAATCTCGATGGTGATCATCTCGGTCTGGTTCCTGGTCATGGAACCGCGCCGGGCAGAGATGCAGAAGCAGGCCCCTGCCGAGAAGCCGAAGACGGCCGCCACGACCGTGACGCGGGCACAGCCTGAGACGCCGGCGGCCGTGCCCGCAGCCTCCGTAAAGGAGGAGTTCATCGTCACCGAGACCCCGCTCTACCGGGCCGCCTGGAGCACCAGGGGGGGGCGTCTGGTCTCGCTCAAGCTCAAGCGCTACAAAGAGTCCCTGTCCGAAAAGTCCGGCCCGGTGGAGATGATCACGTCTCCCATGCCGAATCTGGCGATCACGGGCGGGATGTCGGACGAGAATCTCGTCTACACCGCCAGCGCCCAGGGCACCGTCGCCGTGGACCGCTCACCCTACCAGTTGACCTTTACCGCCCAGATGGCCCAGGGGATCATTGTCAGGAAGGTCTTTACCATCGACCCGGGCGGCTATCTCATCGGCTACCGCAACACCGTGGAAAACCGCTCCTCAACCCCGCTCGCGCTGGGCACGAACCTGACGCTGGCCGACTCCTTCCCGGTCGACGGCGAAGGTTCGCAATACACCTTCGAAGGGCCGGCCCTGCTCAACGGCAAGCACCTGGAGGAGTTCAAGCTCTCCAAGATCAAGAAGCCGGGCGCCTACCGCGAGTTCTCGGGCGATATCAAGTGGTTCGGCTTTGAAGACAAGTACTTCCTCAAGGCCGTGATCATCAAGGATGTGCCCCAAACCACGGTGACCATCCGGCGCACCGATGAGAAGTCCGTGAGCCAGACATGCACCCTCCCGGGCGTGAACATCATGCCCGGCTACTCACAGACCCAGGAACTGGCGCTTTTCGTGGGGCCCAAGGTGCTGGGGGTGCTCAAGGCCAGCGGCAACGAGCTCAACAAGGCCCTGGATTTCGGCTTCTTCGACATCATCGCCAAGCCGCTCCTGATTTCGCTCAACTGGATCGAAAAATATGTCGGCAGCTATGGCTGGGCCATCATCATCCTGACCTTCATCATCAAGATCCTGCTCTACCCCTTGACCCTGAAGAGCTTCAAATCCATGAAGGAACTCCAGAAGGTGCAGCCGCTCATGAAGGAGATCCAGCAGAAGTACAAAGACGATAAGCAGAAGCTCAACCAGGCGCTCATGAAGCTCTATCAGGAGCACAAGATCAACCCCATGGGCGGCTGCCTGCCGATGCTGCTGCAGATCCCGATCCTGTTCGCGCTCTACAAGGTGTTCCTGGCCTCGATCGAGCTCAGGCATACGCCGTTCCATATCTGGGGCACCTGGCTGCCCGACCTGTCGGCCAAGGACCCCTACTACATCACGCCGATTCTGATGGGCCTGAGCTGGTTCGTCCAGCAGAAGATGACCCCGGCGCCCGGCGACCCCATGCAGCAGAAGATCATGATGTTCATGCCGATCGTATTCACCATCATGTTCCTGAACTTCCCCTCCGGGCTCGTGATCTATTGGCTGGTGAGCAATATCCTGTCGATACTGCAGCAGGCATATATCAACCGTGCACATGCATAAAGGAGGACGAACAACCGCTATGGAGTACAAGGAATTCGAGGGCAAGAGTGTGGATGAGGCCATTGTCGCCGCAATGCGGTCATTTAGGGTAAGCTTCGAAGAACTCGACATACAGGTGCTGGCGGAAGGCGCCAAGGGCCTTTTCGGGCTCGGCAGCAAGATGGCCAAGATCAAGGCGCGCCTGGCCACGGGCGAAGATGAAGAGACATTGGAGAATAGCGACGACCTCGCAATCGAGACGCCCGCGGAATCAGCGCCGGCGGCCTCGGCCGTCGTCGAGGCCCCCCGCCAGGTCCTGGAGGAGATGCAAGTGATCCTGTCCGAGATCCTCAAGCGCATGAATATGGACAGCGAGGTCAAGCTCAGGGACGACGGCGTGCTCGAGATCATCGGCGACGGCTCGGGGCTCCTGATCGGCAAGCACGGACAGACCCTGGACGCCCTGCAGTTCATCCTCAACCGTATCGCCAACAAGAACCGCGAAGAGAACGTCCATGTCTCCATCGATACGGAGAAATACCGCGAGCGCCATATCGAGCACCTGCAGTCCATCGCCCAGAGGATGGGGGAAAAGGCCAAACGCACCGGTCGCTCCGTATCGCTGGAGAAGATGAACCCCTACGACCGGCGCATCATCCACCTGGCGCTGAAAAACGAGGCCGGGATCAACACCAAGAGCATCGGCGAGGGCGTGTTCAAGAAGGTCGTCATTGTCCCGCGCAAGTCGTCACGCTGAACTTAAGCGCACGATCTTCGCCGAATCCACCCCCCAGGGGTTCGGCGGCATCAGCCTGATCCGGCTCAGCGGCGCGCACACCCTCAGGCTCATTGAAGGGCTGACCGGCAGACACGACTGGCCGCCGCATGTGCAGCGGCCGGTGACGCTCCGCGACGGCTCGGGTGAGCCCATCGACCAGGTCATGATCGCCTTCCACCCCGCCCCGCATTCCTTCACCGGCGAAGACCTGGCCGAGATCGGCTGCCACGGCAACCCGCTCATCGTACGCTGCGTGCTGGAGGCCTTGGAGTCCACCGGCCTGGCCGTGTCGGCCGGGAGGGGCGAATTCACGCGCCGGGCCTTTCTGAACGGCAAGCTCACGCTTCCTCAGGCCGAGGCGGTAGGCGCCTTGATCGAGGCTCGCAGCGTGAGCGGCCTGTCCATGGCCAGGGACCTCATGGCAGGCCGCCTGTCAACGGACCTGCGGCGGGTACTGGATGAGTGCCGGGCGGTGCATGCCGAGATCGAGGCATCCTTCCTCGAAGACGACATCGAGATAGACCGGCCGGCCATTGCCTCCCGCCTTGAGAACGGCATGGCGTTTCTCCGGGGGCTGCTCAAGGGCGCCGAGGCGGCACCGAACCTGTACAAGGGCATCACCACCGTCATTGCCGGCGCCCCCAACGCCGGCAAATCATCGCTCTTCAATACGCTCCTAGGCTATGAACGCGCCATCGTGCATGCTGAAGAAGGCACGACGCGCGATATCATCACCGAGCATCTCGTCATCTCCGGGGTCGATTTCATCTTCCACGACACGGCCGGCATCCGCATCCCGTCCTCGGGGGCGGAGCAGGCCGGGATCGACCGCACCGTGGCGGCCCTGAAGGACGCCGGCCTCATCCTGTACGTCGTGGATGCACGGCTGGGCCTCAAGCCCCAGGAGTACGACTGGCTCAGGCCCGGAAAAACCATCGTCGTGCTCAACAAGATCGACCTGTGTCCGCAGGATGCCCCCGATATCCCGGGATTTGTCACCGTGCGCGTATCCGCCAAGTTCAGACAGGGGATCGACACCCTGATCCAGGCCATGCAGGACTCCTTCCCCCGGGAGCTGCCGCAGGTCTTCCTCGCGCGGCACCGCCGGCTCGTCGACCAGACGGCCAGGGCCCTGAGACGCGCGCTTGCCGTACTGGAAAACGGCCAGGCCCTGGATGTCCTCACCTTGGACCTGGTTGAGGCCATCACGAACATCAGGACCCTGCTGGGTGATGAAACCGACGAAGATATCCTGGACAGGATCTTCGCCGACTTCTGCGTGGGAAAGTGATGAAAGACGCCCTCGGTCTCTGGATCAATGAGGTCAGGCGCTACAACCAGCGCCTGCATCTCATCGGCCCCGGCCTGCTCTCTGACCTGCCGGCTCATGTCCAGGCCTGCCTGCCGCTCCTGGCGCATATCCAGGCGCCGGAGATCGCCGATTTGGGGAGCGGGTCGGGCCTGCCCGGCATCCCCTATGCCCTGATGCATCCGGATGCGCGGATCTATCTGATCGAACGCGCCCGCGACAAGTGCGTGTTTCTGCGGCACGTGGTCGATCTGCTGGGTCTGCATCAGGTTACGGTGCTGGAAACCGATCCGCTCAGGAAAGAAGCTGGTGTGTATGCCGCCCTGATGGCCCGCGCCTTCTCGCCCAAACGCGACCTTGACCGCGCCCTGCGCCGACTCCTGGTACCCGGCGGACGGTTCTATGCGCTCGGTACGCAACCGCCCCTGCTGGACGACGGCTTCACATCGAACGGGGTCTTGCCCTCCCCTGAGGCACCGGAGGTAAGGCTCTTCGAATACGTCTTCAGCCCGAAGTGATCGGGATCTGGCGCACGGATTCCTGGGCGATCTTGGGCAGCACCACCTCAAGCACGCCGTTCTCGTAGCGGGCCTCTATCCCATCGATCCTGACGTTGTCCGAAAACGTGACCGAACGCTTGAACGAACCATACTGGCGTTCGATGATGTGGTAGCACTCGACATGCTCGGCATGATCAACCTGCTTGCGGCCGGAGATGGTCAAGGTGCCATGTCCGACGTCCAGCATGATATCCTCCCGCCGCATGCCGGGCAGCTCGGCCTTGAGGGTGATGGCGCTGTCGTCTTCATAGATATCGACATGCGGTATCCATTCCCCGGGCTCCGAGATCGTGCTCATGTCGCGCATGCTGTTCTCGAACAACCGGTTCATGCGGTCCTGCAGGAACAGCAGGTCACGCAGTGACTGCCTTTTTACCACCGACATGCTCCACCTCGCCCTTTACGCCAACATCTGCTCGAGATGTCCCTCGAGGAGCACCTTGAGCTTCAGACGCACCGCATTCTCGATCTGCCGCACGCGTTCCTTGGAGATCTTATGCTTCTTGCCCAGGTCGTCGAGGGTTGCGGGAGACTCGGCCATGAGACGCTGCCGGGCGATATCCCGCTCGCGTTCGGTGAGCTTGGTCAGGGCGCGCTCGATCTGGTCCTTCACGTAATCGCCGCGTTCCCGCTCCAGCATGCGGTCTTCCGGGTTGGAACGGGAATCGGTCAGGAAATCGATGAAGCTCGCGTCGCTGTCGGTGGCCACCGGGCTGTTCAAGGACTGATCGCGCGAGCTCAGACGCGCGATGATGTCCTCCACCTGCTTGGGATCGGCGTCCAGCCGGGCCGAGATGGCTTGCGAGCGTTTTTCGAGCGCAGCGTCCGAGACCGAGGCCTCGTTCGCCAGGCGGTTCATCCCATAAAAGAGCTTTTTCTGCAGCTTGGTTGTCCCGATCTTGACCTGGGAAAAGAACTTGAGGATATAATCGTGTATCATGGCCTTGATCCACCACACCGCATAGGTCATGAGCCGGTAGCCCTTGCGCGGATCATATTTCTTTACCGCGATCATGAGCCCGATGGTGCCTTCCTGGATGATATCCTCCATGGGCAGTCCATAGCCCTCGTAGTCCATGGCGATGCGCACCACATTGCGCAGGTTTGCCGTAATCAGCGCATGCGCCGCGTTCGCGTCGCCGTGTTCCTTCAAGCGCATGGCCAGGGCGTATTCTTCTTCCTTGCTCAGGACGGGAAGATTCTCAAAATGCCGGATGAGATCCGTTGAGCCTGATGGACGAACAATCGGTAGATTCATGTTCTGCACCTTTATACCCCCTCCTTTAACCTCTTCCTAGCTTCTGCGTCAAGGCCCTGTATTTCTTGCCCGATTATATAGATGAAAAAATCGCTTGAAAGGTTCAAACAAATCAGATAGTAATAGTGGACCAAATAAAGGATTACCGACATCGGGAGACAAATAATTGCATGCGTAAGATACAAGGTATATCCATATGGCTGCTGCCTATCATCCTGGCAATGCTCTCATGCGCGCATGCCCCTCAAGCCCCTGAGCCGCCCGGCGCCGTCTATACGGCCGCTCCGTCACCCGAGCAGGGCCTGCATCTCCAGGGCGCTCCACCCCCATCGAACGGCGTACCAGGAGAACCGAACAGGGATACGACAGTAAGAGAAACACCTGTCACAGAAAATCAAGAGCCGACCGAACAAACCCAAACATCTTCAATTGAGGCGGGCGAGGTATGCGATCAACCGACCGGTGCCCTCGAGACGCCGCCGACCCCCATGCCTGACGAGGTCGCGGACGAGAAAGCCAAGCCGGAAGAACGGCAGGACTCGCCCGGGAAAGCCGTTCCCCGCCCCGCGGCCAAGGGCCGCGAACTGAGGTACCAATACGATCCCCGGATCGACGAGTACCTGAAACGCCACCTGACCCAGGACCGGGCCTATTTCGAGTATTGCCTGGAGCGCTTCGACAAGGTGCGCCCCACCATGGAACGGATCTTCATGGAGCACGGATTGCCCAAGGACCTGGTCTATCTGGCCATGGTCGAGAGCGGCGGCAACCCCAACGCGGTCTCGCCCTCAGGCGCGGTGGGCTACTGGCAATTCCTGCCCGGAACGGCCCGGCTCTACGGCCTCAGGGTCGACCGCTGGGTGGACGAACGCCGTGACCTCGTGAAATCGACGCATGCCGCCGCCGCGTATCTCACCTATCTCCATGGCCTGTTCGGCGACTGGCTGCTGGCCTGCGCGGCCTACAATGCCGGCGAGGGGGCCATCAGAAGACTGCTTGACCGCCACGATCATGTCGAATCCTTCTGGGACATTTCCCGCCCCATGCTCTATAAGGATGAGACCCTGGCCTTCGTGCCCAAGATCCTCGCCACCATAAAGATCGCCAAGGACCGCGAAAAGTACGGCGTCAAGTATTATGACCAGGATACTCCGCCCTATGACGTGATCAAGGTGGACGCCTTCACGACCTTCGAACAGATCGCCGGCGCCTCGGGATGCTCCGTGGGCACGCTGGCCGGATTGAATCCCGAGCTGGTCCGCAGATGTACGCCGCCGCACGCCGGCGGCTACGAACTCAAGGTTCCCCGTGGTGCGGGCGATGCGGTGGCCCGCGTCCTGCCCGAGGGCGGCGCGGCGGATGACACGCGCATCAGCGCCTATGTGGTCCAGAAGGGCGACACGCTCTACGGCATCGCCCGCAAGCATGACACCACGCCCGCCAGGATCGCGGCCTTCAACAACATCAGCCCATTGAGCAAGCTCTCCATCGGCGCCAAGCTGATGATCCCGGAGACCGTCTACCTCAAGGCCGTCGAGAAGCCCTCCTATGCCGTGGCAAAGACGGATCGGAAAAAGAATCCTTCCTCGGCGACGGTCCCGGCCTCGGATCAGGACAGCCTGGACCAGATCGCGGCCGTTTCCAAGGGCCAGACGGAAAAGACGCACCGGGCCAAGACCGGCTCCAAGCCCAGCATCTACCGTGTCCGGAAAGGCGACACCATCTGGGGCATCTCGCGCCGATTCGACGTCGACCCTCAGGATCTCATGCGCTGGAACCGTACCATGGGGCAGATCAAGCCCGGGGAGAAGCTGAAGATATTCGCCCGCCAATCATCATAAAACTGAGGCTCCTCGCCTGTGCGGCCGGACCTGCACGCGTTTTAGAACCTGATACGGCCGCCCTCGGAGCAGAGGTATGCCGCCCCCAGGACGCCGGCGTCTCCGGGGAAGGACGAACACACAACCCCCCCGGGAGGCATCATGTAAGGCCGGGACCGCAGTTTCTCGATCAACAGCTCGCGGGCCTTGGGGAGGAACAGGTAGGCGGAGGCCGAGAGGCCGCCGCCGATGACGATGATCTCGGGATTGAGGATGATCGTATAGCTGTATAGTGCCAGGGCAACGTGCTGGGCGAACTCCTCCATGACCTCGCCGGCCAGCGGATCGTCATTCTCGGCCCGCCGGCACACCTCCATGGCGCTGTCCACGACCATGCCCTTGGCGCGTGCCTCGTAGACCAGGGCCGATGCGGAGCACCAGGTCTCGATGCAGCCGGGATTGCCGCAGCCGCAGCGGTACAGGCTGTCACGGCCCATGGCCACGTGCCCCCACTCGCAGCCCAGATCCAGGCCTCCACGAAAGACACGCCGGTCGATAATGACCCCGGTCCCGATGCCCGTGCCCATGGTGACGGTGATGAAGGTCTGGGCGTCCTTGGCCTTTCCGACCCAGCCCTCGGCCAGGGCGGCGCCCACGGCGTCGTTGTCGCAGACGACGGACAGTCCCGTACTTTCCACCAGGGCCTCAACCAGGGGAAGCCTATCCACGCCCGCGATGTTGACGGGCTTGAGGAGGGAACCGGTGCGCCGGTCGACCTGGCCGGCCGCTACCACGCCGACCTTGCGGACCTGGGGATAGCGCTCCTTGAGGGCAAGGATCGATTCGCTGAGCGCCTCCAGGACCTTGGCGGCCGAACCCTGCTCATACGGGCGCACGACGAACTCGCGCAGGCTTCCGTTGCCGGCGACCACGCCGGCATGGATGTTGGTCCCGCCGAGATCGACACC
>JAKQBR010000372.1 GCA_029574005.1 Deltaproteobacteria bacterium
CGTCGATGCACGCATCACCGCAAGAACCGTAGAACTATTCTTCAAGGGAAAAAGAGTAGCCGCCCACGTGCGGGGTTATGCGCCCTTCAAGCACAGCACCCTGACCGAACACATGCCGGAATCCCACCGCCGGTATCTTGAGCGGACGCCCCCCTCTCCCTAGCCCTCTCCCCCCGGTGGGGAGAGGGGATTAGCTGAACTTGGAGCAGAAGCCCCCGAGGCAGATTTGCTTGAGGAATGCGAATCGGGGGAACCAGAGGTGATTTTGTACGAGGCAGAATAGACCGAATTCGGGTCCCCTCCCCCCGAGGCGGGGGAGGGATAGGGAGAGGGGGATATGGATTTGTGAAAGGCGGCGCGGAGCTTGGGAATATCGACGGCCTGGTCGGGGTTGGCGAGGAGCTTGACAAAGAGCTCCTGGCGCCGGATGGTCTGGTCGAGGTAGGCCAGGTCCTTGGTGAGCTTGGCCTGGTCGGCGGCGGTAAGGGTTCGGTCCAGCTCGATCAAGGGTTGGCCCTGCTGCACGAGCTGGCCTTCCTTGACCAGGATGGACTTGACCACACCCTTTTCCAGGGGCTGGATCTGCTTGACATAGCCGCTGGGGATGGTCTTGCCTTCGGCGCTGGACACGATATCCACAATATCTGGATTCCGGTATTCGCCGGAATGACGGATAAGAGCTAGGGGTTCATATAATATAACGAACGATTCGGGGGACTGAATTTTTTGATGATGGCGTATGCCTCTCATGACCCCGCCTCCGTATTCACCTTTACCACGCGGGCGAAGGATTTGCCGTGCGGGATAATGGTGGGTGTAGCGCTCTGATAGCTGTAGAGCTTGGCGTAGTAGCCGCCCAGGGCCAGAAGCTCTTCGTGCGTACCGGACTGGTGGTGCGGCGCCACCGAAACATGGAATCCTCCTCCACAACAATAGATAAGCCCCGTGCATTTTGGGACAGGAGAGATTCTGATTGTTCAGGGGGCTTTTGTCAACTACGGATTATTGCAGGGCACCAGAGAGCTGAGATTGTCGCCATCTTGCCAAAGCGGTGTCGGATGGAATTATTTCCCGACGAAATGGATCTTGATGGGTATGCCTTCTAAGCCGCAGCCCTTCTTGATGGCCGCGCTCAGGTAGCGGGTATAGGATTCCGGTATCAAATCCGGATGGTTGCTCACGATCCGGAAGTAAGGCGGGGCGGTGCCGGTCTGGGTGATATAGAAGAGCTTGACGCGCCGGCCCTTGACCGCCGGCGGATGCATTTTGTTGGCGGCCTCTTGCAGGACCTTGTTGAGCACCGCGGTCTGCACCTCGGTAGTGGTCTTGGTGTACAGGGTATCGATGAGCGGGAAGACCTTGATCACCTGTTTGCCGGTCAGGGCCGAGGTGAAGAGCAGGGGGACATCCGGGGCGTATCGAAGCACCAGTTTCATTTTTTCGCGGATAGCGGTTTTCTGTTCGGCGTCGATCAGGTCGCTCTTGTTCATGATGATGGCACAGGCGCGGCCGTAGTCCATGACGATATTCAGGAGGGTGCGGTCCTGATCGGTCAGGGGCTCGGTGGCGTCCATGACGCACAGGCTTACCTGGGCGTGCTCGACGTTGTGGATCGAACGCATGACACTGACCTTTTCCAGCCGGTCGTCGATGTGCGAGCGGCGGCGGACGCCGGCCGTATCGATGAAGACATAGTCTTTGTCCTGGTGGGTGATGCGGATATCGACATAGTCGCGCGTAGTGCCGGGGATGGGCGAGACGATGGAGCGTTCGCTGCCGGTGATGCGGTTTATGAGCATGGATTTGCCGACATTGGGCCTTCCCAGGATACTCACGCGGATGGCCGATGCATCCTGGACCGCCTGGGTTGGATGGTTTGCAAGGCGTTCGCGCACGGCATCGGCGAGCTTTCCGATGCGATTGTTGACGGCCGAGATGTCGATGAAACCCTCAATGCCCAGCTCATAGAGTTGGGCGGCGCCCTCGGCGGCGGCCGGGTCGTCGACCTTGTTGGCCACGTAGAGCACATCCGCGTCCGAGGAGCGCAGTATCCGCACCAGGGCGAGGTCGTCGGCCGTTATGCCGCCACGCGCATCCAGGAGGCAGATGATGATATCGGCCTCTCGGATGGCCAGGAGCGTCTGGTCGCGCATGGAGAGTTCGATCTGTCCACCGGCCAGGGAATCGTAACCGCCGGTATCCACGATATCCACGCTGGTATCTTCATCGATTACCCAGCGGCCGTAGATGCGGTCGCGGGTGATGCCGCGCTGGGGGCCCACGATGGCGCGGTTTTCACGCACCAGGAGGTTGAACAGGGTGGATTTGCCGACATTGGGCCTACCCACGATGGCGATCAGCATCAGCTGTACCCCAAGCGCTTCAATTCATGCGGATTCTTGGTCCAGTCCTTGGTCACGCGCACGAACAGCTCCAGGTACACCGTGGCCCCGATGAGCCGCTGGATGTCGAGCCTGGCCTGGGTGCCAATCTCCTTGAGCATGGCGCCTTTTTT
>JAKQBR010000373.1 GCA_029574005.1 Deltaproteobacteria bacterium
CGTCGATGCACGCATCACCGCAAGAACCGTAGAACTATTCTTCAAGGGAAAAAGAGTAGCCGCCCACGTGCGGGGTTATGCGCCCTTCAAGCACAGCACCCTGACCGAACACATGCCGGAATCCCACCGCCGGTATCTTGAATGGACGCCATCGCGTATCATCAGTTGGGCGGAAAAGACCGGGCCATCTACGGCGGAACTGGTAAAGGAGATCATGGAGAAGAAGCCTCATCCGGAACAGGGCTTTCGCTCCTGCCTGGGCATTATCAGGCTTCATAAGATCTACGGACAGGACCGGCTCGAAGCTGCTTGCGCACGAGCGTTGTACATGAACGCGTACTCATACCGGAGCGTCAAATCGATTCTGGATAATAACCTGGACAGTACAGAACCGCCTTCCGAGAGGACCGCATCGATTATCCATCACGAGAACATCCGTGGCACCCAATACTATGCGAAAGGAGAAGAACATGCTCACTGAACAAACCTTGGACAAGCTCTATGCCTTGAAGCTGACCGGCATGGCCGAAGCTCTCAAGGCACAGATGCAAATCGACACGGGAGGACTGGCCTTCGAAGAGCGTTTTGGGCTCCTGGTCGAAGCTCAGCAGCTCTACCAGGAGAACAAGCGACTGAAGCGCCTTCTGGAAAATGCCAAGCTGAAGCTCTCGGCCTCTTTGGAAGATATCGATTATCGAACGCCACGCGGCCTGGACAAATCGGTTATCTTGAGCCTGGGGTCTTGCGAATGGATACGCAGGCATCGCAACGTGATCATCACCGGACCGACCGGATCAGGCAAGACTTACCTTGCTTGCGCCCTGGCTCAGAAAGCCTGCAGGGAAGGCTACGGAGCCTTTTACCTCCGCTGCCCGAAACTCTATTATACCCTGGCAATCGCCAAGGCGGATGGGAGTTATGGCAGGACGTCCTCGAAGCTGGCCAAGGTGCCGGTTCTCATCCTGGACGACTTCGGCCTTGCCTCTATAACAGACTCCGAACGAAGGGATCTCCTGGAAGTAATCGATGACCGCCACGAAACGGCCTCCACCATCATTACCAGCCAGCTCCCGGTTGAGCACTGGCATGAGACCATCGGGGACCCGACCATCGCCGATGCCATTCTCGACAGGGTGGTGCACAATGCCCACAGCATCCGCCTGACCGGCAAGGATTCCATGCGGAAACGCAAAACCTCGTTTACACCGGAGGAAAAATCAGAGTAATGAAAATCAAAACCAGCGTCGCCTGACGGCTCCGATCAGGGTGGCCACTTTCATCATATTGGTGGCCGTCTTAGATCAAAACACGTGGCAACATTCGGCAGTATACGCAATCATGCTATTTTCAAGGCGTACAGATGTTGATTTCATGCCGTCACCCTCCATTGAGCATTCATGATGAATACATTGGAATACACCGCCAATCAAGATGAATTATGGGGGGCGATCTGCTTGGTACCCTCTCTTGCTTATTACCTATACTCGTAAATCAAATGCACATGAAAACGATCTTGGAACGCGATCTCAACTTTCATCACGATTGAAAAACCAGGCAGGGGCTGGTAAAACGCCCCTGCCGCTTGCTCTGAGAGACCTCTACCGCGCCGGATACTGGGCGTCGATGAGGTCCTGATGCTTCTTCAACACCACGCGGCGCTTGACCTTGAGCGTCTGCGTGAGCGTGCCGTCGTCCACGGAGAAGTTCTCAGTCAGCAGCACGATCTTCTTGGGGATCTCATACCCGCCGTACTTGCCTTTCAGGGCCTTCTCGATCTCGCCCATGATCAGGTCCTGGACCTCCTTGGACTCCACCAGGGCCTGCGGATCCTGGGGCAAGCCCTGCTGTTTGGCCCAGGTGCCCAGGACATGAAAGTCCGGGATCACCAGGCAGATATTGTAGGGCCGGTTTTCGCCGTAGACCATGGCGTTCTCGATGTAGGGGATGAGCCGGATGTCCTCTTCCATGGCCGACGGGAACACGAACTTGCCGTTCTCCAACTTGTACTGCTCCTTGATGCGGCCGGTGATGAAGAGATAGCCGTCCTCGTCGATGCGGCCGCGGTCGCCGGTGCGGATGCCGCCGTCGGCGGTCATGACCTGGGCGGTGGCCTCGGGCTTGTTGTGATAGCCCTTCATGACATTGGGGCCATAATTCACGATCTCACCGTCGGTGGCGCCCTCTTCCACCACGGACTTGTCGATCACGATCTTGACCTTGTCGATGGCCCGTCCCACGCTGCCCAGCTTGTAGGCCGCCGGGCAGTTCATGGCGATGGCGGGCGAGGTCTCGGTCATGCCGTAGCAGTCATAGATGGGGATGCCGATGTCGAAGAAGAACCTGGCGATATCGGGGTTCATGGCGGCGCTGGCGGTCATGGCGCCCCTGAGGCGGCCGCCGAAGCGCGCGCGGATCTTGGAGAACACCAGCCTGTCCAGCAGGGCGCATTTCAGGTTGAGCAGCACGTCGGACTTGCCTTCTTCAGCTAGGGCGCGCTTCTGTTTGAAGCTTTCCACGGCGGCGAAGAAGAGGGTCTTCTTCATGCCCTTCTCGGCGTTCATCTTGGCGAAGATGCCGTCGTAGATCTTGTTGAACACCCGCGGCACGGCCACGAGAAAATCGGGCTTCACCGCAAGCATGTCCTGGGCCAGGGTCGCGATGCTCTCCATGATGGCAAGCTTGCCGCCCAGCTTGATGACGGCATTGAGCTCGGCGGTCAGGGCATAGGAATGCGCCCAGGGCAGGATATTGAGCAGGGTGTCCTCGCGGGTGATCTCGGGATAGATCTTCAACCCGGCCAGCGTATTGCTGGAGAGATTGCCGTGCGTGAGCAGCACGCCCTTGGGATCGCCCGTGGTGCCCGAGGTATAGATCAGGCACGCCACCTCATCGGGCTGGGGCCTGATGGATACCACCGGCTTGGAAGAGCCCGAGCGTTCGAGGTCCTCCATGCTGCCGGGGCCCGTGCCTTCCACCAGGATCAATTTCTCAAGCGTCTTGATGTCCTTGGGAAAATCCTTGACCTTCTCCATGATCGCGGGCTTGGAGCAAAAGAGTACCTTGATCCCGCTGTCGACCACTATGTATTTCCACACCGAGGTCAACTCGGCCTCGTACATGGGCACCCAGCGGGCGCCCAGCCCGAACGCGGCATAGGCGCAGATCGCCCACTCGGTGCGGTTATTGGCGATGATCCCTACGCAATCGCCCCGCTTCACCCCCAGACCCGCCAGGCCGGCCCTCAGGTTGTCCACGCGCCGGCCGAACTCGCCGTAGGTGATCCACACATACTCGCCCGCGGCGTTCTTCATCCCGATCATGTCGGAATCAGGGTACCTTTTTACGCTCTCTTCCAGAAAGTCCACCAGGTTGTCCGGTTTGTCCAGTTGATATTGATGCATTCCCACCCTCCTTGTAATATCTCCAGCCACTACATACCATGGGGGGCTTGATGTCAAGGACGATGCACCCGCGCCGGCGGCATACCCGGCGCGGCACGGAACGATCCGCTGTCCTCAAGCGTGCAGCTAAGCGCGCTTCACTTGCCAGCTGAACCTGATCGTCACCGCATCGCCGGCCTTGACCAGCATCAGGTCCGGAGGCGCGATCTGGAAATCGGTCATCTTCAAGGCCACGGCGCCCGAGACCTTCACCCGGCCGTTCTCGAGGAGCAGGATATCGAGAGGCAACGTTACCGACCTGGTCACGCCGGCGATGGTCAGCCGCCCCCGGGCCGTGAACTTGAAGGGCTTGTCGTTGCTTTCAGGGATGGCATCCAGCGTGGCCTCGCTGAGCTTGAACGTGATCGTCGGATATGCTTGCGCCTTGAGCTTGGCATGGGCCTGCCTGTCCATCTGCGAGCTGAACGGCTTGCCGTTGCGGACGCTGCGCAGACTCGCGGTGGGGATGGTGACCCCGGCCTGCGCGGCGACCTTGCCGGGCTTGACCTGCGCCTTTGCCAGGGCGGCATCGGCCGGGACGGACGGGTCGATATGCGCGAAGCCCTCGATGGCGCTGGTCTCCAGGGTCCAATCATGCAGGGTCGAGGTGCCCTCGACACTGATCCTGCCCGGCGCCTGATCGACGCCCTGATAGCGGTTCCAGTCGGCGGCGGCGATGAGCCCCACAGCGAAGGCAACGGCCAGTGCGGAAAGAATGAGCTTTTGAACCCTGGGAGTGATGTTCTCCATGGTATCGAGTTCCTCCTCGCGAAGTTTGATGCCTATCGAGTAGGGGCGCGCAAGGATGGATTCAACCCGTTATCCGCCATCAGGGGGCTGCTTGTCGCACAGAGTCCGCTCCATGCCCTAGGCGCCGCGCGCCGGCTGCCAGGTCATGTATCCGCCGCTTACGTTCTTGGCCTTGAGGCCGTGCTGCATCAGGATGCGGCAGGCGATATACCCCCGCAGGCCCGCGGCGCAGTAGACCACATAGGTCTTGGTGCGGTCCAGCCCAGCCAGCCTGCCGCGCAGCGTGTTCAAGGGGATGTGCAGCGCGCCTTTGATGGAGCCCGACATATCCAGCTCGATCTGCTCGCGCAGGTCGATCAGCACATGGTCGGCGGGCAGGCTGTCGATGTCGCGCCAGGTGACGATCTGCACGTCGCCCTTGAGGATGTTGTTGGCCACGTAGCCGGCCACGTTGACCGGGTCCTTGGCCGAGGAATACGGCGGGGCATAGGCCAGCTCGAGTTCCTCAAGGTCGGCCGCCCGCATATGACCGCGTATGGCCGTGGCCAATACATCGATGCGCTTGTCCACGCCTGAGCCGCCGACGATCTGGGCGCCTAAGATGCGGCCGCTTGAGGGCGCGAAGATCAGCTTGATGGACATCTGCTCCGCGCCCGGAAAGTACGAGGCATGCGAACCCGGATGGGTATAGCTTGTCAGGTAGGGGACCTGGTGCTCGGCCAGGAGCTTCTCATTCATGCCGGTGCAGGCTGCGGTCAGGTCAAAGACCCTGACCACGGCCGTACCGAGGGTGCCTCGGAAGGTTTCCGCCCGGCCCAGGGCGTTGTCGGCGGCGATGCGGGCCTGCTTGTTGGCGGGTCCGGCCAGGGCGGCGGCGGTCGGAAAGCCCAGCACACAATCATGCGTGCACACGGCGTCGCCCACGGCAAAGATATCCGGATCCGAGGTGCGCAGGGAGGCGTCCACCCGGATGTGCCCGCGCGGGCACAGGTCGAGCCCCGCGGCTTTGGCCAGGTCATTCTCGGGCCGGAC
>JAKQBR010000014.1 GCA_029574005.1 Deltaproteobacteria bacterium
GTAACATTCTTTATGAGCCATCGTTCTTTCGTAAAGTTACATTAATATTGAGGCAATGCGTGGGGGATATCTTTGGCGGCGGATCGGGTATCATCATCGGCTTCTACTATCTCTATTTCTTGACCGACGTGGTGCGCATCAATCCCTCATTGGCAGGAACCGTCATCCTGATCAGCAAAGTCTACGATGCGATCACCGACCCCTTCGAAGGCGTCATCTCCGACCGCACCCGCACCCGGCTCGGTCGCCGCCGCCCCTACCTGCTGGCCGGCATCCCCCTGGTCTTTCTTTCCTTTTTCGCCCTTTTCTACCCCATTGACCTGGCCCAGGAGATGCAACGCTTCCTCTTTGTCATCGTGTCCTACCTGTTCTTTTCGACGGTGGTCAGCATCGTTATGCTCAACTACAGCGCCTTACAATCCGAGATGACGCTGGATTACAACGAGCGGACTGCCCTCAGCTCAGTTCGCATCCTATTCTCCACCCTCTCTTCCATCCTGTGTGCGGTGCTGCCGCTGGAGATCGTGAAACTATTCCCCGATGTGCATACCGGATACATCGCCATGGGGTTGATTTTCGGCGCCTTCTTTGCCCTGCCCTTCATCGCCACTTTTTTCGCCGCGCGGGAACGCCCTGAGTTTCAACGCCCCCCGGAGCCGTTCAACTGGCGGCAGGCCTTTATCGAACCGTTCCAGATGCGCACCTTTGTCTACACGCTATTGATGTACCTCCTGGCCTTTGTGGCAATCGACGCCGTCAGCAGCATTGTCATCTACTTTATGAAGTATTACCTGCTGCGGGGCGACGAAGCCAATTTCGTCAGCGGCACACTGTTGGTGGCACAGGTCGTTTCGCTGCCCTTTTATGTCTGGCTCAGCAAGCGCACCAGCAAGCGGACCGGATTTATTGTCGGCGCGCTGATCTGGATGGGGATGATGCTGGTCAGCCTGTTCATCCTGCCTGGTCAGCCGTCCTTTATCGCCTACCTTTTTGCCATTGCTGTCGGCCTGGGCACGGGCGGCATCGTGGTGATGATTTATTCCATCTTTCCCGACATCCCCGATGTGGATGAACTCAAAACGGGGCAGCGGCGGGAAGGCATCTATTCGGCGCTTATCACCTTCATGCGCAAACTGAGCTCGGCCCTGGCCATCTTCTTGGTATCCAATGCCCTGTCCCTGGCCGGTTATGTGCCGCCGGTAGAGCAGGCGGTGGAGGGCGTCACCCAGCTCGTAGAGCAGCCCCAATCGGCCACCTTTATCCTGGTCTTGCGCTTGGTTTTTGCCCTGTTGCCTACTGTTTTACTGGCCGGAGCGGTGTTCTTTGCTTTGAAATTCCCACTTCTGCCGGAGGTGCATCAACGCCTGAACCGCATCCTGCAAGCCCGTCGTAATGGCGACCCGGAGACCGATGAGATGCGTCGGGAAGCTCAAGCCGTTGAAGAACTGCTCTATTGAGGTCAGTGATAAACGAACACCTTTTTGCTATCGGATACCATCGCCCTGTCTACCTCTGGGCAGGGCCGGGCACGGTGCGCATGAACCGCCTCAAGTTTATGGACGCCCCGGTGGACGAGGCGGTCCACGCCGAGGCCCACACCCCCGCCGGCGCCCGGCGCATGGCTCAGGAGGCCGGCTTTACCTGGGCCTACATGATGTATGACTGGGGTTTTCCGCCGGAGGTAGAGAAGGAGGATTGGGCCGATTTTCGACGTGCCGTCGCAGTCTATCAGAAAGCAGGTATACGGGTTTTCGGCTACGTTCAACTCTCCAACTGCGTCTACGCCGGCAGTTATCGCGACATGGACTGGTACGCCATGGATCCCAAGGGGCGCCGCTATTACTACCACACCGGACGCTACATGACCTGCTGGCGGCATCTCGGATGGCTCGACCACCTGCGCCAGATGGTCCAGGGTATTGTCGAGGCCGGTACCGACGGCGTCTTTTTCGATAACCCCTGGCACGGGACTCA
>JAKQBR010000036.1 GCA_029574005.1 Deltaproteobacteria bacterium
ACCTGCGGTCAAATTGCTCGCTGTGATGGTCTTTGACCAGCTTCCATCGCAATTGATACTCATCCCGAAAGATTCGTCCGGGTTGATAATCAGTGAGAGGAGAATCAATGTAATAGTTGCGGCCTTGATCTTCATTTTCAGGCGTCCACCAACGTGAGTGTCAGGGTCTTGGAGGCGGCGCTCACCACACCGGCGGCGGCGGTGGCGTTCAGGTAAAAGGTCACGGCAAGGTCGGATTGCGCCACGGCATCGATGCCCGTCACGACGTTGACGGCGACACTGGTGACGGTCGTGGTGCCCGTACTGGTTGCCCCGCTCGGAGCGGTCACATTGATGCTCAAGGTAAGCCCAGAAGGCATGGCCGAGTTGATGGCCGCGGTCAGCTTCTTGGTGTTGGCGACGCAGTTGGTTGATATGGAGTAGGTGGTCGACTGCGATACCTGCGTGGGCTGTGATCCCGCGACAGCCGAACTCACCCTAAGGGTCAAAGAGGTTCCGGCGATGTTGATCTCGTTGATGGGATCGATGGTGAAACTCACGGAGATCGTATCGCTCATGGCCGCATAGGCGCTTGTCTGCATGATGGTAAAGACCATCAACAGGCACATGCCTACTGAAAGCGCGCTTCGCCACCCGTGTGTGAGTCCTTCCATGACGTACTGATCGGAAGACCAGTACGATATCATTAAAAAATCAGCATCGATGCGGGGTTTCAGAACGAGTCGGTAAGCGTGTAGGTGAGTTGGTACTTCTCATCCATCTGCTGCGGTCGGGAAGTTGAACTGGATTTGTAGCTGATATTGGCGTGAAAGGTTGTTTTCGATTCGGGCAGCTTTCTGATCACGTCATGCGCCGTGGTGGAGAGGGAGATCTCATCCTCGAGTTTTGCGAGGGAGGAAGCAAACTTAAGGGTCAGCTTGTCATCATCCGGCGTGTCCTTGTCAAGCATGGCGGTTATACATCGGGTGCGTTCCTTTCTTCCCGAGGGCAGGTAGTGGATGGCGACAAACAGGTTGGAGTGATCGCCTTGAGGATCGAGCAGATCGACGCTGCAATAGGACATCTCCGTATCCCTTTCCGGTCCATTGGGAAGGTTGCTTTCGAAGATCACATAGACGACCACGGACGCGACATTGGAGGCCATGGCCTCCCGGGCCTGGCCCATGGAGAGGATAGCAAGTGTACAGAATACTATCGAGCGTTTCAGCATGCGCACTGTCTGATAACGATGTGTCGTTGCAACCGACCCTGTTCTGTAGTGCGCCATCACCAAGGCGCGTCTCCTCAGGCATATCCTTTTCGGCGCACCGAATTCAATCACCCAGGTGTGCCGATGACGTTAAGGCCTGCGGGGGCCTGCGATATGATCGAGCCGCCCCCCCCATGCGGGTCTTTCATCAGCTTGCATCGACAAGCGTCAAGGTAAGCGTTTTGGATGCGGCACCGATTACGCCAGCGCCGGCGGTCGCATTCAGGTAGAAGGTCATGGCGATATCGGACTCTGCCACGGCATCGATGCCGGTCACGACATCGGCGGCCACATTGGTGATGGTCGTGGTGCCCGTACTGCTGCCGCCGGTCGGTGCCGCGACGTTCAGGCTCAGGGTGAGGCCGGCCGGCATGGCGGTGTTGATGGCCGCGGTCAGCTTCTTGCCGTTGGTGCTGCAGTTGGTCGTGATATCATAGGTGGTTGCCTGTGATACCTGGGTAGGCTGGGAGCCGGCAACGGCCGTGTTCACCGTGAGGGTCACGGATGCGTCGTCAATGTTGATCTCGTTGATCGCCTGGACCTCATAGTTCAAGGTGATCGTGTCGCTGCTCGCGGCAAACAAGGCCCCGGCCGTGAAGAGGGTGACCATAACCGTGATGGTGCCCGCAAAGATGCGTTTCATAGATGCTCCCCTTCGTTTTTTATTTTACCAATATTGTAACCTTCGGTACATTTACGATACAGATAATATAGCGTATCAAATTATTTTAGTCAGTTGCTCAATTTTCAAAGGTAGTGGCTATAAGGGTATGGAAAAAATTGGAACATGCCGGATGACACTCCGCCGCAGGGAGGCCGCATCGTGGGGCGTAAGACGGCAGCCGGGAATGGCGCGTCAGGATGGCGCCTTTGGATTCGGTCTGTATATCCGAAGCATTCTATTGTATACTACCGGCACTTCAATGCCTAACCGGGGAGGAATCGTGGGATACTATTTCAATATGTACACGCACGGGTTCGTCAGGGTGGCGGCGTGCATTCCCGGGGTCAAGGTCAGCGACCCGTCCTTCAATGCCGAGAGGACGATTGAACAGGTGCGCGAGGCATTTGACCGCAAGGCCGTGCTGGCACTGTTTCCCGAGCTGGGGTTGTCCGGGTATTCGAACGAGGACCTCTTTTTCCAGGATGCCTTGCTCGATGGCGTGTTGAGCGGATTGAAAAGACTCTTGGACGCCACCTGTACGTTGGATATCGCCGTCGTGGCGGGCGCGCCGCTCAAGATCCTGGGCGAGCTTTTCAATTGCGCGATCGTTTTTCACAAGGGACGGATCCTGGGCGCGGCGGTCAAGAGCTACCTGCCCAATTATCGTGAATTCTACGAGCTCAGGCAGTTCAGGGCCGCTTCGGACCTCACGGTCGATTCGATCGAGCTGCTGGGGCAGCGGGTGCCGATCGGGGCGGACCTGATCTTCCGGATGGAGAACATGCCGGGATTTTCCCTGTTCTTAGAGCTGTGCGAGGATGTCTGGGTGCCGGTCCCCCCCTCGTGTTACGCCGCCATGGCCGGGGCAACGGTGATCGGCAACCTCTCGGCCTCGAATATCACCGTGGGCAAGGACGAGTATCGGCATGAGCTGGTGGCCAACCAGTCGGCGCGCTGCATCTGCGGATACATCTACACGGCGGCCGGGCCCGGCGAATCGACCACGGACCTGGCCTGGGACGGTCATGCCCTTGTCTATGAGAATGGGCAGCTGCTCGCTGAATCCGAACGCTTCACCTGGCAGCCGCAGGTCATCACGGCGGACATCGATCTGGACCGGCTGCTGCAGGACAGGGCGCGCATGACGAGCTTTGCCGCCAACCGGCGGGCCCATCGGGAAAAGACGGCGCTGCGCGAGATCGCCGTACCCGTAGGGGTTCCCCAGGGTCGCATCCTCCTGGAGCGCGAAATCCCACGCTTCCCCTATGTCCCTTCCGATCCTCGGGTAAGGGAAAAGCGCTGCTACGAGGTGTACCATATCCAGGTGCAGGGACTGGCCAAACGTATGCAGGCTTCAGGCGTCAAGAACCTGGTGATCGGGGTCTCGGGCGGGCTGGACTCCACGCATGCCCTCATCGTCTGCGCCCGGACCATGGACACGCTGGGACTGCCCAGGAGCAATATCAAGGCCTACACCCTGCCGGGTTTCGCCACCTCGGAAAAGACCTATGCCAATGCCGTCAGGCTCATGCGCGTCCTTGGCGTCGAGGCGGGCGAGATCGACATCAGGCCGGCCTGTGAGATGATGCTCAAGGAGATCTCTCACCCGTTCGCGGACGGACAGCCCGTCTATGATGTGACCTTCGAAAACGTGCAGGCCGGCCAGCGCACATCGCTGCTGTTCCGGATCGCCAACCGGGCGGGCGGCCTGGTGGTGGGCACCGGGGATCTGAGCGAGCTGGCCCTGGGGTGGTGCACCTACGGCGTGGGCGACCACATGTCGCATTACGCCGTGAATGCCAGCGTGCCCAAGACCTTGATCCAGTACATCCTGCGCTGGATCGCCGCGGAGGATATCATGGGCGGCGAGGCCTCGCGGTGTCTGGAGGACATCCTGGCCACGGAGATCAGTCCGGAGCTCATACCGGGGACGGTGGGCGAACAGCCCGGACAGCGGACCGAGGGGGTCATCGGCCCCTACGAGCTGCAGGACTTCAACACCTACTATATTTCGCGCTACGGCTTCCGCCCCTCCAAGATCGCGTTCTTGTCCTGGCATGCCTGGCGTGACAAGACGCTGGGACGCTGGCCCGACGTGCCCCAGGAAAAGCGCAACTCGTACGAGCTGGCCGCCATCAAGGAGTGGCTGGGCGTCTTTATCCGACGTTTCTTCAAGCTCAGCCAATACAAGCGGTCATGCATCCCCAACGGTCCCAAGGTGGGCTCGGGCGGCTCGCTCTCGCCGCGGGGAGATTACCGCGCGCCGAGCGACGGCGAGGAGACCCCCTGGCTGGCGGACTGGGATAAGATTCCGGACGTGAAAGGGGAATAGGCGGCCTTTGTGGCGGGACGATGTCATGAAGCCGGCGGTTGAGGTCCGGGGACTTGCAAAGCGCTACGGCAAGGTGCAGGCCCTCGCCGGAGTGGACCTCGTGGTCAGGCGCGGCAGCATCTACGCCCTCCTCGGTCCCAATGGGGCGGGCAAATCGACCCTGATCAAGACTTTGGTAGGCACGCTGAAACCCGATGCCGGCCAGGCGACGGTCCTGGGCCATGTCATGCCCCGCGCGGCCAGGGCCGCCCGGCGGCGCATCGGCTACATGCCGCAGGTCCCGGCGCTGTACGGCGACTTGAGCGTGCGGGCCAATATCGCGTTTTTTGCACGCGCGCACCATATCGAACGGCTCGATGAACGGATAGACCAGACCATCGCCTTCGTCGGCCTGGACGACACGGCCCTGCGGAAGGTCGATACCCTCTCCGGCGGCGAGCGACAGCGCTGCTCGCTGGCATGCGCCCTGGTGCACGATCCCGAGCTGCTGATCCTCGACGAACCCACCGCCGGGGTGGACCCGGTCCTGAAGCAGGGATTCTGGCGCCACTTCCATGCCCTGGCTCAGGGAGGCACGACCATCCTCATCGCCACCCACCTGATGGACGAGCCGCTCATGTGCGACGCCCTCGGCATTCTGCGCCAGGGTCGCCTGATCGTGGAGGATACACCGCGGAACATTCTGGCCCGCGGTCAGGGTAGGGTGACGCTCGAGATCGGGGAACAGAAGATCGAGACACGGATCGGCGGTGATCCGGGCGCGCCGCCGGGTCTGCTGTCGTCATATGGTCTGAAACCCGAGGTCACGGGCATCTCGGT
>JAKQBR010000047.1 GCA_029574005.1 Deltaproteobacteria bacterium
ACCAAGCTCAAGGACTTCGGCGTGGACGGCGAGATCCTCGAGATCAAGCCCGGCCCCTTGATTACCATGTACGAGTTCACGCCCGCGCCCGGCATCAAGATCAACAAGATCGTCAACCTGGCCGACGACCTGGCCATGGCCTTGAAGGCATCGCCCGTGCGGGTGGTGGCCCCCATCCCGGGCAAGAACGCCGTGGGCATCGAGATCCCCAACCGCACGCGCGAGACGGTGTACCTGCGCAGCATCCTGTCCAGCAAGGCCTTCCTGTCCTCGCAGGCGCCCCTGTCCCTGGCCCTGGGCTCGGACATCGAGGGGGCCGCGGTCGTGCAGGACCTGGCCAAGATGCCGCACCTCCTGATCGCCGGCGCCACGGGTACGGGCAAGAGCGTGGGCCTGAACACCATGATCCTGTCCCTGATCTACCGCTGCGACCCGTCCGAACTCAAGTTCATCATGATCGACCCCAAGCGCATCGAGCTCTCGCACTACGAGGGCATCCCGCACCTGCTGCACCCGGTGGTGACCGACCCCAAGCAGGCCCTGCCGATCCTCAAGTGGGCCGTGGCCGAGATGAATGCGCGCTACGGGCTCTTCAAGGACCTGGGCGTCAAGAGCGTGGAGTCCTTCAACCGCAAGGTCAAGGCCGACAGCAAGGAGGCCACCACCACGCTGGCCATGCGCTACGAGGACGACGGCGTGCTGGGGGTCCTGCCGCGCCTGGTGATCGTGATCGACGAGATGGCCGACCTCATGATGGTCAACCGCGAGGTCGAGGAGTACATCGCCCGCCTGGCCCAGATGGCCCGCGCCGCCGGCATGTACATGATCGTGGCCACGCAGCGGCCTTCGGTGGACGTGGTCACGGGACTGATCAAGGCCAACTTCCCGACCCGCATCTCGTTCCGCGTCTCTTCCAAGATCGACTCGCGCACCATCCTGGACAGCTCGGGCGCCGAACAGCTCCTGGGCATGGGCGACATGCTGCTCCTGACCCCCGGGAGCTCCGGCCTGGTGCGCGTCCACGGCGCATACGTCTCCGAGGACGAGGTCGACAAGGTGGTCACCTTCATCAAGGATCAGAAAGGGCCGGAATACGTCAAGGACATCGAGGAGCATATCGAGACCGCCATGGGAGGTGAAAACGGCGGCAACGGTTCCAACTCCGAGGGCTACGACGCCGTGTACGACGAGGCCCTGGAGTTTGTCACGAGCAAGGGCACGGCCTCGATCTCGCTCATCCAGCGGCGCTTCCGCATCGGGTACAACCGCGCCGCGCGCATCATCGAACAGATGGAGCGCGACGGCATCCTCGGCCCGGCCGACACGGCCGGCAAACCCAGAAAGGTATTGGTGAAGTCCTATGCCAAGGAAATGGAAGAGTAGCATCATCCTCTTGCTGGCGGTCTGGCTGCCGGCGAGCGAGCTCGCGGCCGTGGACGTCCATTCCGTGCAGCAGCGCTATGCGCGCCACAAGGACTTCCAGGCGTCCTTCACCCAGCAGAGCTTTCAGGTCCTGGTGAACAAAGAGATCACCTTCAACGGCAGCCTGTATTACAAGCGGCCGGACCGGGCGCGCATGGACGTGACGAGCCCTCAGCGGCAGATCATCACGCTCAAGGGCTCCAGCGTGACCGTGACCCTGCCCGATGAGGGCACCCAGGCCATTCAGGAGGTGCCCAGAGAGATCGCCTCGCAAAACATCCTGGCCTTCATCGCGGGCCTGGGCAGTATCGAGCGGGACTATTCCGTCCAGGAGTCCTCCGACCACCTGGTCCTGACGCCCAAGAACGGCACGGGCGCCATCAATATCTGGATCGACGGCGACAACCTGGTCAGGCGCGTGGCGCTCACCGACGCCATGGGCAACCGCAGCGACATCCGGCTGAGCGGGTACCGCTTCGATGTGGGGCTCAAGGACGATCTGTTCAACCCGCCGACGCTCAACGCCAGGCCCTGATCCCATTGCGGCCGTCATGAACGGTCACGCAAGGACCCCGCCCAGGCCCGTCGGTACTTGACAGCAACGTGCAAGCCCAGTATCGTGGCGCACATCTTTGAAGGCGGGGGAACCGGCATGGACAAACGGCCTACAATCATCGCGCGCATGTTCGACCGCATCGCGCCCAGCTATGACCTGCTCAATACCATACTGTCGTTCGGCATGGACAAAGGGTGGCGCAAGGCGGTGATACGGGCGCTGAGCCTGAGCGGGAGCGATCGTGTCCTCGACATCGCCACCGGTACCGGCGACATGGCCCTGCTGGCCCTGAGCCACATGCCCTGCCGGGTCACCGGCATCGACCTCTCGCACCAGATGCTGGTCCGCGCCGCCGCCAAGGCCGCCCGGGGCAATCACGGCGACCACTACACCGTGCTCCAGGGCAATGCCTTGCATATGCCCTTTGCCGGCGCAACATTCTCCAAGGCCATGGTCGGGTTCGGCATCAGGAACATGGACAACATCCCCGGGCTCTTTGCCGAGGTACAGAGGATCTTGAAGCCAGCCGGGCGCTTCGCGGTGCTGGAATTTTCAGTCCCCGAGCACATCCCCTTTACGTGGTTCTACAGGCTCTACATGCAGCGGATACTGCCTTTCGTGGGCGGGATCGTCTCCGGCGACTTCCCGGCCTACCGCTATCTGCGCGACTCGGTCCTGGGGTTCCCCCCCCCGGCGGTATTGGAAGGCATGCTGGAAGAGCACGGACTGCGTATGGTTGCATCGCATGCGCTCTTCTTCGGCATCGCCCATCTCTATCTGGCGCAAAAAGCGTAGGGGCGCGTCCGCCGGGCTTGAACCATCTTGATCCAAGGCCTTTTTTTAGGCTTGCAGGATCCCGATCTATTTTCTATGATGCCCGCCATGCGCAGATCATTGAGTCCTTACAGCACCGGCATCATGGGCCTTGACGAGACCCTCAGCGGGCTCCGTCCGGGTGACAACGTCGTCTTCCAGGTGGGCAGCATTGAGGATTACATCGCCTTCGTACATCCGTTTTGCGAACAGGCCCAGAAGCAGGAGCGCGACATCATCTACTTCCGTTTTGCCAAACATGCCCCCCTGCTGCCCGACGGCGTGGCGGCCCAGGTGTATGAACTGCATCCGGAGCAGGGCTTCTCGCCCTTCGTCTCCACCATCTTCGATGTCATCGAACGCGTGGGCCTGGGCGCCTACTATGTCTTTGACTGCCTGTCCGAGCTCTCGGCCGACTGGTACAGCGACCGCATGCTGGGCAACTTCTTCATGCTCACCTGCCCCTATCTGTACATCTACGAGACGATCGCCTATTTCGCCCTGCTGCGCGGCCGCAACACCACCCTGGCCGTGGACGCCATCCGCACCACGGCCCAGGTGGTGATGGACGTCTACCGCAATCACGACAAGATCTACGTCCAGCCGCAGAAGGTCTACAAGCGCAACTCCGAGACCATGTACATGCTGCACGCCTGGGAGGAAGACACGTTCCGGCCGGTAACCAAGAGTGTGATCACCTCCGAGATCCTGGGCAGCGCGCCCCAGTGCTGGCTCGACTTCAGCTTCCAGCGCGACGCCTGGGCGCGCATGTTCACCCTGGCGCAGGAACTGGTGACCCGCACCAAGCGCGGCAAGCGCATGCAACGCGCCGAAAAGTACATCCTGCGCCGGCTGCTGCGCATGAGCGTCACGCGCGATGACCGCCTGCTGGCTCTGGCCGAGAGGTATCTCGAGCTTCCGGACCTGATCGCGCTCGGCAAGCGCATGATCGGTACGGGGATGATCGGCGGCAAGTCGGCCGGCATGCTGATCTCGCGGGCGATCCTGGCCAAGAGCTCGCCCCGCTGGTCAGATATCCTGGAGTCGCATGATTCGTACTATATCGGCTCGCACGTCTTCTACACCTATCTGATCCGCAACGGCTGCTGGGGGGCATACCGCTGGCTCAAGAAGCCGGGCCAGGCCATCGAGAGCATCCGCGAGGCCCGCCAGCGCATGCTGACCGGCAGCTTCCCGGCCGATATCCAGGAGCAGTTCCGCGACATGCTCAACTACTTCGGCCAGTCTCCCATCATCGTGCGGTCGTCGAGCCTGTTGGAGGACGCCTACGGCAACGCGTTTTCCGGCAAGTACGAAAGCTACTTCCTCGCCAACCAGGGCACGCCTGAAGAGCGCCTCGAAATCTTCATGGAAGCCGTGCGCAAGGTCTATACCAGCACCATGAACAAGGAGGCGCTCATGTACCGTGAGCACTGGAACCTGCTCGAGCGCGAGGAGGAGATGGCGCTCCTTGTGCAGCGCGTCTCGGGCGAGGACTTCGGCACCTACTATTACCCGCACGTGGCCGGGGCCGGGTTCTCTTTCAACCCCTTTGTGTGGAACCCGGACATCGACCCCAAGAGCGGTTTCCTGCGCATGGTCTTCGGGCTGGGCACCCGCGCCGTGGACCGGGCCGACGACGACTATACCCGCATCATCGCGCTGAACGCCCCGCAGAAACGGCCGGAATCATCGTACTCCCAGGTGCGCAAGCACACCCAGCGCCGCATCGATGTCCTGGACCTGAAACAGAACCAGCACATCTCCAGGCCCTTCGAGGATGTCGTCAAGAACTCGCCCGGGCTGCCGATCGGCCTGTTCGCCTCGCGCGACGAGCAGATGGAACAGCAGGCCCAGGATCAGGGCCGGAACGATGTCTTCTCCTACTACCTTTCGTTCGACAAGCTCCTGACCGAAACCGGCTTCGTGGCCGACATGCAGGACATGCTCGACACCCTGCAGAGGGCCTATGACTATCCGGTCGACATCGAGTTCACCGCCAATTTCATCAACCCCTACGAATACCGCATCAACCTGTTGCAGTGCCGGCCCTTCCAGGCCAAGAGCCAGACCGGCAAGGTCGAGGTGCCCAAGGACATCGCCCCGGAAAACGTCCTGCTCTACACGGAGACGACCATCATCGGCAACAGCTGCGCCATACCGGTTGACCGTATCATCTACGTGGTGCCCGAGGCCTACAGCCGTTTGAGCCAGCAGGAGCGCTACGCCCTGGCGCGCATGATAGGCCGCGTGGCGCACGCCTCCGGAGGGCAGAAGACCATGGCGATCATGATCGTGGGACCGGGCCGCTGGGGCACGTCCACCCCGTCTCTGGGGGTGCCGGTCAACTTCGCGGACATCAATACCGTCTCCATCCTGTGCGAGCTGGGCGTCATGCACGAGGGCCTGGTTCCAGACGTTTCGCTGGGGACGCACTTCTTCAACGATCTGGTGGAGATGGACATGATCTACCTGGCCATCCATCCCAACCAGGAGCATCATGCCTACAATTCGAGTTTCCTGGAAACAGCCCCCAATCGGCTGCGGGAAGTGCTGCCCGAGGCCGCGGACTGGGAGAAGGCCATCCGCGTGATCGACTCCGGGAGCACCCGCAACGGGCTCAAGATCTTCCTCAACGTGGATGCCTTGCAGCAGAAGGCCATGTGCTATCTGGCCGAAGAGCAGGCCTAGACCGGACGAACGCGAAGGGGGCGACCGCCGCGACGGCGGTCGCCGCCCCCTTGCCTTTATTGCCGCAAGGAATGGGGAAGAATCAGACGCCCTGGGCGATCATGGCGTCGGCGACCTTGACGAAACCGCCGATGTTGGCGCCGTTGACGTAGTTGACGAAATCGCCTTCCTTGCCGTACTTCACGCAGGTCTCATGGATGCTCTGCATGATCATCTTGAGGCGGTTGTCGACCTCTTCGCGCGTCCAGTTCAACCGCATGCTGTTCTGGGTCATTTCAAGCCCGGAGGTGGCCACGCCGCCGGCATTGGCGGCCTTGCCGGGACCGAAGCAGATCTTGGCCTTGAGGAACACATCCACAGCGCCCGGCTCGGAGGGCATGTTGGCGCCTTCGGCCACGCAGATGCAGCCGTTCTTGACCAGCATCTCGGCCTCCTCCTTGTTGATCTCGTTCTGGGTGGCCGACGGCAGGGCGATGTCGCACTTGACGAACCAGGGCCGCTTCCCCTCGTAGTACTTGGCGGTGGGGTACTTGTCGCAATATTCCTTGATGCGGCCGCGCTGGATGTTCTTGAGGTCGAGCACGAAGGCCAGCTTCTCGTCCGTGATGCCGGCCTCGTCCACGATGGTGCCGTTTGAGTCGGACAGGATGATGACCTTGGCGCCCAGCTGATTGCACTTCTCGACCGTGTACTGAGCCACGTTGCCGGAGCCGGACACCGCCACGACCTTGCCCTCCATGGACTGTTTCCTTAGGGCCAGCATCTCCTTGGCGAAGTACACACAGCCGTAACCGGTGGCCTCGGGCCGGATGAGGCTCCCGCCCCAGGAAAGGCCCTTGCCGGTCAGCACGCCCGTGACCTCGCCGGTGATGCGCTTGTACTGGCCGTAGAGCGCACCGATCTCGCGGCCGCCCACACCGATGTCGCCGGCCGGGACGTCGGTGAACTGGCCGATGTGGCGGTAGAGCTCGGTCATGAAGGACTGGCAGAAGTTGATGACCTCTCTGTCGCTCTTGCCCTTGGGATCGAAGTCGCTCCCGCCCTTGCCGCCGCCCATGGGCAGCGTGGTGAGCGAGTTCTTGAAGACCTGTTCGAAGGCCAGAAACTTCAAGATGCCGAGGTTGACGCTGGGATGAAAGCGCAGGCCGCCCTTATAAGGCCCGATGGCGCTGTTCATCTGGATGCGGAAGCCGCGGTTGATCTGGAGTTCACCCTTGTCGTCGACCCAGGGCACCCGGAACATGATGACGCGCTCGGGCTCCACGATGCGCTCCAGGATCTTGTACTGGGAATACTTGGGGTTCTTGGCGATGAACCCTTCCAATGATTCGAAGACCTCCCAGACCGCCTGATGGAACTCCAACTCGCCCGGGTTCTTTGCCTTGACCTTCTCGAACAGCTCTTTAATCATATATCCTCCAACAGTTTTGGTTGAGACCGCCGCACCATGATTCCCGTCTGCATCGGCAATGGATGGCCGTTATATCGGCAATTTCTTGCCGTTCACTCTGTCGCAGAACTTGTTAAGCGCTTAACACCTCCCCTGGCTACTGTCAATATTTTAATAGCACTTTCCATGAAAAACACCGCCACCAGATATTGAACTTGCATGCCGTCCTCCTTTTAGGTTATGGCAATATTGCCGATTGGATGGCATTTATGCCGCAAAACGGCCGCCTGCATGGCGACCAATTGCGCCGTCATTTGTCAGCCGATGACATCTGATGTAAGGACGGGGCCATGAGCGATAAGATGAAGAAGAAGCACTATCTGATCTTGAACATACTCAAGGAGGCCGACCGGCCCTTGGGCAGCGCGCAGATACGTGAGGAGCTCCTCCTGGCCGGCCACGATATCAGCGAGCGCTCCATCAGGCTCTACCTGCAGGAGCTCGACGACAGCGGCTTGACCGAGAAGCACAACCAGCGCAAACGCCGCATCTCACAGACCGGCCTTAAGGAACTCGAGGCCACCAAGATCATCGAGCGCGTGGGCTTTCTCTCGGCCCGGATCGATCAGATGACCTTCCGCATGAACTTCGATCTCACCACCCGTACCGGCACGGTGGTGATCAACGTCACCGTGGTCGCCCCCCGGCAGGTCCAGAAAAACCTGCGCCTCATGAGCAAGGTCTTCGAGTGCGGGTATTCCATGGGCGAGCTCATGACCTTGCTGCCGCCGGGGGAAACCCTGGGCCATATCACTATCCCCGACGGCATGGTGGGGCTGGGCACGGTCTGCTCCATCACGCTCAACGGCGTGCTCTTGAAATACGGCATCCCCACGGTATCGCGCTTCGGCGGCCTCCTGGAGATCGAGGAGCAGACTGCCACGCGCTTCGTGGAGATCATCATGTACGACGGCACCAGTCTCGACCCGCTGGAGATCTTCATCCGCAGCGGCATGACCGACTACACAGGCGCGGTGACGACAGGCAGCGGCCGCATCGGCGCATCGTTCCGCGAATTCCCGGCCGACAGCCAGCATATGGTGGACGAACTCGCGCAGAGGCTCCACAAGATCGGCCTGGGCGGCTTCATGCGCATCGGCCGTCCCGGCCAGACATTGCTCGATATCCCGGTGGGCGCCAGCCGCGTCGGCGCCATCGTGATCGGCGGGCTCAACCCCGTGGCCATCCTCGAGGAGAACGGCGTGCGGGCGCACTCGCGCGCCTTGGCCGGCCTGATCGACTTCAGCCGCCTCTTCCACTACAGCGAACTGGGCGAGCGGCTCAAGGCCTATCGATAGAGAGGTACCGGGGCACGGTCTCAGCTCCGGCGGTGTGAACCCAGCAGGATCCTGGCCGCGATAATATCGTCATGGGCATAATCGGGCCTGGGCTTAAGGACGCGCGCACTCCCGCGGCAGACGCGCACGCACTGGCCGCAACCCATGCAGCGCCGGTAATCCACTTTGACCTCATCCCCAGCCAAGCTATTGGCCCCGAAGATACACGCCTCTACGCAGGCCCCGCACACCTCCCTCCCCAGGCACCTTACCCGATCGCGCGCCACGATCTCGGGCCCGGCATAGATGAATTTACCGGTGAATAGATACGTGCGGACCAGCACACAGATATCCTTGTCGCAGTTGCAGATCACGAAGGTCCATCTTCCGGACTGCATGCAGAAGTCGATGCTGTGCACCAGGCCCTTGTCCCGGCAGGCCGCAAGGATCTCCTTGACCTCTTCGGCCGCGATGGCCTTGTAGCCGATGAGCATGTACTGGTAGATGTCCGCCCCATACAGGAGCACGATGTCCTTGCAGTAAGGCTCCTGATGGCGCTTCAGCGAGCGCTGGCAGACGCAGGGCCCCACGGCGAAGCGCGCCCCCTTGGGCCCTTCGGTGGCAGCGATGAAATCCACCAGGCGCATGGCCGCCTCGGTGCTGACGACCAGGCCGTACGGGAACAGGTAGCTGGCCCAGGCGATAAGGTATAACACCTTCCTCCCGAGGCGCGTTTCGGTCATGAGACGCTTGGTCAGCAAGAAATCAGTTATTCTGAGGATCGTGGGCTCGATATGGGCGTAGATCGTATGGAAAAACACCTGTCCCCGGCCTGCGGGTTCGAAACCGTCATTGGTCAAGCGGATATGCCCGGCGCAAAAGAACGCCAGCGCCCAGAACGTGCCGTCTCCGAAAAAGTGCTCCATCGTATGCCCTCCTTTCCATGCCATGCGTTGCCGCAATAGATACCTGCTATGAAGCGCTGCAAGAGCTGCGTTTGTCAAGCACGGCAACGAATGGGGCATGACCTCGCCATCGCCGGGGCCTTCAGCATCCTGGCCATGATGCCAAAAGCCGTGCGTATTGGCCGGAGCGCCAAAGATGATTTACGTCCCACACCACCCTTACTGGCCTGACCTCCGCATCATTTCCTGCCGCACCAGAATATTTTACACGCCACCAGAGGGAATGCTCCGGTGGCATGAACGATCATGATGAAGACAAACCCGCACCGAGACATATGTTCATATACTCGCCACACAGAACGGGCGTGGGGAGTGTACAAATTATCTCTTTGTGGGCGGCACGGCCGAAGACGAAGTCTTGGTCAGATGACCTTGGCCAGGAAGGCCTTGATGCGCGGGTGCTCCATGTCGGGGGAGAAGAGGTCGGCGGGGTGGCCCTCGAAGATGAAGCGGCCGTTATCCATGAAGATCACGCGGTCGGCCAGCTCGCGCGCGAACCCCATCTGGTGGGTGACGATGAGCATGGTCATGCCCTCCTCGGCCAGGGTATGGATGGTGTTCAGGACCTCGCCCACCAGCTCGGGGTCCAGGGCCGAGGTGGGCTCGTCGAAGAGCATGATCATGGGCTGCATGGCCAGGGCCCGGGCAATGGCCACGCGCTGCTTCTGGCCGCCGGAGAGGAAGGCCGGATAGGCGTCCTGCTTGTCCAGGAGCCCGACTTTGCTCAGCTGGTCCAGGGCGATAGCCTTGGCTTGTGCGCGCCCGAGCTTTTTGACGGTCAGCGGGCCTTCCATGACATTACCGAGCACGGTCATGTGCGGAAAGAGGTGAAAGTGCTGGAACACCATGCCGATCTCGGAGCGGAGCCTGCAGATGACCGCGGGCTTGTCCAGCTGCGGCTTACCTTTCTTGTCCATCCGGTACCCGACCGGTTTGCCCTCCAGCAGGATCTGCCCCTCGTCCATCTTCTCCAGGAAGTTGATCATGCGCAGCAAGGTGGACTTGCCCGAACCCGAGGGCCCGATGATGACGATCTTCTCGCCCTTTGCAATCGAGAGGCTCACGTGGTCCACGGCCGTGAGCTCGCCGAAACGCTTGACTACATCTTTGAGCTCGATCATCGGTTTTCGTAGACCCCCAGCCGGTCTTCCAGACGCTTGAAGCTCAGCGTAAAGATGCTGGTCAGGATCAGGTAGATGATGGCGGCCTGCACCAGGATGAAGATATTGAAGGTGGCGTTGAAGATCTGGTCCGCGGCGCGCATGAGCTCCACCATGGCGATGGTGGATACCAGAGCCGTGTCCTTGATCAGGGCGATAAACTCGTTGCCCACGGGCGGGACGAGGCGTTTGTAGGTCTGGGGGATGATGATGCGGCGCATGGCCTGCCAATAGGTCATGCCGATGGCCTTGGCGGATTCCATCTGACCCTTGTCGATGCTCTCGATGGCGCCGCGCATGATCTCGGCCAGATAGGCCGAGTAGTTCAGGCCCAGCCCGATCACCGCGGCCGTGAAGGGTTTGAGCGTAAGGCCTAAGGGCGGCAGCCCGTAATAGATGAAGAAGAGCTGCAACAGAAGCGGCGTGCCCCTAAACAGCCAGATATAGCCCCAGAAGAACGATGCGACCATCTTGACCCGGCTGATGCGCCCGAGCGCGATCAGGAGTCCGAGCACGGGCGAGACCAGCATGGTGATCAGCACCAGGAGCAGGGTCATGGCCGTGGCCTTCAAGAGCGTGGGCAGATAGGTCCGCATGTCCTTCAAGAACCTGAGCCACTCGGGCGTCTGGGCGGCCTGGATCTGAGCCAGCATATTCTTGGCCTCGAGATTGTCCGGCAGCAGCGCTAGGATATCGCCGCACATCCTGGCGCTGGCCTGGTAATCCTGACGACTGAACAGGAT
>JAKQBR010000063.1 GCA_029574005.1 Deltaproteobacteria bacterium
AGGAGATCGCGCACCCCAACACCACCGAGCATCATATCCGCTGGATACAGGTCTTTTTCCAGCCCGACGACGACAAGTTCAGCTATCAGCTCGCCAATGCCGAATTCACGGCCCACGGCGAGGCCGTGGCCGGCGCCAACCAGGGACCGGCCTTCACCGAACCCGCGGTGCTCGTGAAGGCCAAGCTCACGAAACCCGGCACCATCTATGCCTTGAGCTACTGCAATATCCATGGCTTGTGGGAGAATGCCCAGGCGATCGGCGTCGGCTGATGCGCCCGTTGCCGGCATCCTGAAAAGACCGGCGGGCGCATACCCTGCGCCCGCCTGAACCTGAACCGGCCAAGGAGGGACACGATATGAAGCTTCTCGTGGTCTTCTATTCGATGTACGGACATATCTACCGCATGGCCGAGGCCGTCGCCGATGGGGCGCGTGAGGTCAACGGGACCGAGGTGGCGCTGCGGCGCGTTCCTGAAACCTTGAGCGACGAGATCTTGAAAAAGATGGGGGCGCTCGAAGCCCAGAAGGCCTTCGCGCATATCCCCCTGGCCCGGGTGGAGGATCTCGGCGAGGCCGACGCCGTCATCTTCGGGACCCCCACGCGCTTCGGGAACATGTGTGGGCAGATGCGCCAGTTCCTGGATGCGACAGGTTCCTTATGGTCCAAGGGGGCACTGGCCGGCAAGGTGGGCAGCGTCTTCACCAGCTCGGGCACCCAGCACGGCGGACAGGAGTCCACCATCCTGAGCTTCCACCTCACCCTGCTGCATCAGGGGATGGTTGTCGTGGGGCTGCCGTATACCTTCGAGGGACAATCGCGTTCGGACGAGATCACCGGTTGTTCACCCTACGGGGCATCCACGATTGCCGGCTCAAAAGGCGATCGCTTGCCCAGCGAAAACGAACTGGCCGGCGCCCGTTATCAGGGCCGTCATGTGGCCAGGATTGCCGCCAAGCTCTGCGCCTGAGGACCGGACGGCCTCCGTCGGAGAGGATATCCGGCGCGGGTCCGCTGCGGCGGCCTGCTCAGACGCCGCCTGAGAGCCCTTATTTGCGCATCTGTTGCAGATGCCGCTTCCATAAGCCTCCCACCAGTAAAAACCCGCTGCCCACGAGAAGGATCGAGGCCGGCTCTGGCACGGGCGCCGCAGCGCCGTCCGATCCGACATCCTGCAGGGAGGACATATCCATCATGTCCGGGGCGTGATGCGTCTGCCATGCCGGAGCAAAGATTCCGCCCTGGTCAGCGTCACATGGGATTTCAAACCTGTCCACCGTCTCCATCCAGACTGCGGCGCCCGGGGGAGTCGTGCCCACGGCAGGACCTCCCGGTATCGTGATGTCCGTGATATCGAGGCTTTGCGCCGTTGCCGGATGCCGAGAACAGCACAGAAACATGGCGAACAGGACCAGAAGCATGAATCTCCGCATGATATCTTCTCCCTCGTGTTGCGTGCGTGAAGCCCTCTTCGGCCTTTCTCCCGGCCGACTTTAAAAAAAGAGGGAGGGTGTTGGGGTCCCTCCCTCAGGAAAGAGGAGGCTGTATAGGGTTATACGGATCGTTGTGGGTGTCTTGCTGTTTCCCTGCGGCTTTACCCCTGGTGCGCGTCGACGTGTTTACGGTGTCTGTCTTAAAAGATGCTATTCAATTGCCGTGCCATGGCCTGCCCGATCAACCTGACTTCTAAAATCAAGAGATTATGATCCCACACGGCAACCCGGCGGATGAACCCCCGGGTTTTTGTCCTGCCTCACGGGACTATTCCTGTATGGCAGGACATTCTCTCTCGGCCGCTGGTTGCTTCAACCGTTAGGTCTGACGGCGATGCGGTATTTCTTCAGCAGGGCATACAGCCGCGAACGGGACAAGCCCGCAATGCGGCATGCCAGGCGCACATCCGTCTTGGCATGCCGCATCAGCTCTTCGAGGTACTCTGCCTCGAACCTGGCGATTGCCAGGTCCCTGGCCTGCTTGAGGTTCAAGCGTCCCCCCCCCGATGGTCCTCCGTCTTCGTCGGGGGAGGCGGCCGGATGACGGCGCGCGTCGGACAGGCTCTCCCGCTTGACCTGGGTATGGATATGGCTGGGGAGGTGCTTGGGCACCAGGATGGGGCTGTCATGGGCCACCACAAGGGCACTCTCCAGGGCCTGGAACAGCTCGCGCACATTGCCCGGCCAGGCATACTGCGTCAAGGTGCCCCGGAAGGCGGCGCTCAAACGCTTGGGCTTCAGCCGGTATTTCGCGTAGAGACGCTCAAGGTGGAGGGAGGCGAGATCGAGAATGTCCTCGGACCGCTCCCGCAAAGGCGGCAGCTCGATGGTGACGGCCTTCAGCCTGAAGAGCAGGTCGCGGCGGAACTTGCCTGAAGCCGCCAGCTCCTCCAGGCTGCGGTTGGTGGCCGAGATCACCCGGAAATCGCTCTCGATCTCGGTGGGTTTTCCGACCGGCCGGAAACGTCCTTCCTGCAGGATGCGCAGGAACTTCTTCTGGACGGACAGCGGCAGCTCGCCCACCTCGTCCAGGAACAACGTGCCCTTGTGGGCCTGGATAATGAGGCCCTGCCGGTCTTTATCGGCCCCGGTATAGGAGCCCTTCTCGTGCCCGAACAGGATGCTCTCGACAATCAACGGCGGCAGGGCCGCGCAATCGACGATGACGAATCTGTGCGAGGAGCGTGCGCTGTGGTCATGGATAGCCCGGGCGAAGAGCTCCTTGCCCGTTCCGGTCTCCCCGGTCAAGAGCACGCTGGCGTCGCTGCCGGCCGCGCTGCTCAACAAGGCCCTGCAGGCCTGCATGCGTGGAGAGCTCCCGATGATACCGGCCTGCTCGAAATCGAAGGCGGGCTTGGTCTGCCGCCGGTTTGCATGGTAGACGAGGACATCTTTCAGCAATTGGGTGAACTCGCCCTTGGAAAACGGCTTTTCGATATAGTCCCAGGCCCCTTTCGCCAGGGCGTTTTCCACGGAATCGGGATCACCATAGGCCGTGATGACGATGACCTCGGGTTCTCCCCGGCTCTGCATGATGCGGGGCAGATGGGCCAGCCCGTTGCCGTCGGGCATATGCACGTCCAGGAATACGACATCGTAGCTCTGCGCGGCCAGCAGCTTGAGGCTCTCCGTCAAGCTGAGCGCGATGGACGCCTGGCACCCAATCGTTTTGGCGACATTGGCGATCGAACTGCCCACGAGCTTGTCATCGTCGATTATGAGGACTTTGGGTTGGCGGCCCATCGATGGTGCATCATAAGCCCTTTTCAGGGTCTTGTAAAGCCCGCTCAGCTCAGGGCCTCAGTCTCGGCCCTGCCGGAGCCGCCCCTTCAGGCACGTCCCCGCCAAAGAGGGGGAAGAAGATCTTGAACCGCGCGCCTTTGCCGGGAGAGCTCGCCACCAGGATCGAGCCCCGGGCATGCTCTACCACGGCATAGACGACGGCCAGCCCCAGTCCCACTTTCCGACCCGGTTCCGCGGTGGTGAAGAACGGATCGA
>JAKQBR010000409.1 GCA_029574005.1 Deltaproteobacteria bacterium
GCTGCGGGGCGTAGGCCTCAGCCAGATGGAACAGTCCGACGAGGTCAAGGGCCTCGTCCACCAGATGGTTGCGCCGCTCCTTATCCACCCCGCGAATGGCCAGCCCGTAGCCCACGTTCTCGCGCACGCTGCGGCTGAACATGACCGGATGCTGATCCACCAGACCCACCTGCCGCCGCAAAGGCCTGAGGTGCGTTTCGGTCCAGACCACGGGCGTATCCTCGAAACGGACCTCGCCATCGTGGGGCGGGCTCAAAAAAGACAGGATCCCGAGCAGAGTGGATTTTCCAGCCCCGTTGGGGCCCTGCAGGGAATAGGTCAGACCCCGCTCCAGGGAAAGAGCATCGACATCAAGGATCCGCCTGCCGCCATGGGTTACCGACACTTGCGAGAGGGTATAGATATTCATCGCAACGTCTTCCCCTGCACATAGCCCAGGGCCGTGTTCACGGTCAGGCTGATGGCCAGCAGGACTATGCCCAGGGCCAGGGAAAGCACGAACTCGCCCTTGTCGTATTCCAGGGCCATGGCCGTGGTCATGGTCCGGGTGAATCCCCTGGCGTTGCCGCCGAGCATCATGGAGATGCCGATCTCGGAAATGACCCGCCCGAAGGCAGCCACCACCGCAGCCATGATGCTGAAGCGGGCCTCGCGCAGGATGACCATGGCCACCTGCCAGGATGATGCCCCCAGGGCCAGGGCGGTGCGCCGGTAGCGGTCGTCGATGCGGCCCACGGCTGCAATGGTGAAGGCCACGATGATGGGGGTGATGAGGATGATCTGGCCGATGATCATGGCTTTCTGGGTATAGAGCCAGCCAAGAGAACCGAACACTCCGCGCCGGGACAGCAGGGTATAGACGACCAGACCGATGACCACGGTGGGCAGGGCCAGCATGGTATTGAAAAAAGTGATCGCGGCTTGCTTGCCGCGGAAACTGCTGATGCCGATGACGAATCCCGTTGGTATCCCGACCAGGCAGGCCGCCACCGTGGACCAGAAGCTGATGTTCAGGGACACTCCGACGATGAACAGCAGCTCGGCGTCGAATTGCCCAAGCAGCATCAAAGCAGAATACAGGCTGTCCAAAAAATACATGACAAAAAGCCTCAGGGAAGAAAGCGGGTCGAATTCCCAGGGAATAATCGGCCCGCTCTGGTGGCGGGCCGATTATCATTCGCTGTGTAACGGCATCTCAATCGTGCCGATCACTTCTTCGCGTCAGGAAAGAAAAGCTGCTTGTCAAGAAGTTTGTAGTCGCCGATGACCTTCTGTCCCCGTTCGGACACCAGCCACTGGGCGAACTTGTCAGCCAGGTCGAATCGGACGTGGGGGTGCTTGGCCGGATTGACCGGGATGACGCCGTAGGGGTTGAAGAGCGTCTTGTCGCCTTCGCTGACGGGCTCGAGCTGCAGGCCCTCGGGACGGCCGTACTTGTACTGGATATATGTGCCACGGTCCGTGAGGGTGTAGCCCTGCTTTTCCTCGGCAAAAACAAGGGTCTTGCCCATGCCCTGTCCAATGGACATATAGCCCTTCATCTGCTCGGGGTGGACCGCCTTGACGGTCATATCCTTCAAGATCGTCTCCTCTTCCTTCAGGGCCAGACCGGTGGCCTTCCAAAGTTCCTGCTCCTTGGCATGGGTGCCGCTGGCATCGCCGCGGGACACGAACACCGCGCCGGACTCGGCGATCTTCTTCATTGCCGCGGCTCCATCCTTGCCTTTGGCCTTGGCCGGGTCAGAGGCCGGGCCGATAATGAGAAAGTCATTGTACATGACGTAGTAGCGCTTGGTCCCAAAGCCGGAGGCCACGAACTTTTCCTCGCGCGCAGGGTCGTGCACGAAGATCACGTCCACATTGC
>JAKQBR010000102.1 GCA_029574005.1 Deltaproteobacteria bacterium
GCGGCGCGGGCTTGGGCGCGGGCTCCGGAGCGGGTGGTTTGGGCGCGGGCGGCTCCGGCCGCGGCGGAACGGTATCCACCAGCGTGGCCATCATGGTTATTTCCCTGGGTTTTCTCGCGCGCCGGCACGAGCCGGAGGAGAGAATCAGGAGCGCAACGACCAGGCCGATGTGAAGGGCCGCGCTGATGACTGTGTTTCGATAGATGGGGTTCTTCATCGCGCAAAATCCGGGTTCATGCGCGCCGCGCCGGCCAATCAGGGCGGATTCCAAGGCTCACCGCCCGGCGGCCGGCCGAACATTCGACCGTTACTGTTCCGGGTCAATCCGGCCGGTCCATGAACCGTTGAACCGCACAGCCCGCATGGCTAGTCAGCCTGCGTCACCAGCGCCATCCTGGTGATGTTGGCGTCATGCAGGATTCGCATTATATCCACGACCCGGCCATAGCGCAAATCCTTGTCCGCCCTGAGGTAGATCGTGGACTGTGGGTCGGTCTTGAACAGGTCCAGCATCCGCTCGGCGAGCTGGCCGGTGGAAACGGGCTTATTGTCAAAGAAAACCTGGCCCTCCCTGTCGATGCTCACCGAGTGGCTCTTCTGCGGCTCGATGGCCTGGGTCTTGCCGACGGGCAGGTTGATGCGCATGGCCTGCTCCTGCATGAGCGGATAAGTGATCAGGAAGGTCACCAGCAGCAGCATGGAAAGGTCGATCAGCGGGGTATTGCTGATTTCGCTGAGCACCTTGAGATCCGACAGACGGCTCTTGCGCGGCATTGTCTCACTCGGAGTAATGAAGTTCGATGTCCGAAAGCAGCTCCTGCTCAAACCGCTCCATGGCGATCGTGAGCTTTCGGATCCTGGCCACGAGGTAGTTGTAGCCTATTGACGAAGGCAGCGCCACGACCAGGCCGACCACCGTGGTCAGCAGGGCTCCGGACACGCCCGGCGCCACGGCCTGCAGGCTGGCCGTGGCGGTCATGGCCAGGCCGCCGAACGCGTCCATGACGCCCCAGACCGTGCCCAGCAGCCCAAGGAAGGGCGCAACGGTCACGGCGCTGGCCAGGAAGCCCATGTTCCGCTCCAGCAGCACGCCCTCCTCCACGATGATCTGGTCCGCGATCCTGCCCAGCGCGTGGACATGCCGGTCCTTGAGCGCCGCTTTCCCGGGCCCGGCCAGCAGATCCCCGGCGCCTCCCGCGCCAGCGGCTTTCATCACGTCGTTCAAGGCTTTGCAGACAGAGAGGTAGAGCGAATGCATGGGGCTGGCGGGCAGGCGCTGGCTTCGCATGATAAGGGCTAGAGGCTGTTTTTCCGCCTTGTAGACCTTGATGAACCGTTCTGATTCGGCGATCGCGCGCGCGATTTCGATGTACTTGGTGATCATGATGGACCAGGCAAAGATCGAGCCGACGAAGAGCAATTCCACGATCCTCTTCCCGGCGAAGTTGCTTACGCGATATGAGTCCAGTATGTCGGCCTGGGGCAGAAAGGGCAGCAGGTTCGAGGGGTCCGCGAAAAAAGAGATCATTATCGTCCTCCGGCCGGCGCCCGGACAAACGGCGACACACGGCGCAGCTTTTCGACGATGCCCGGCAGCGTGGCGAGCACATGGTCAATGTCCCCGTCGGTGTTGTAGCGGCTCAG
>JAKQBR010000126.1 GCA_029574005.1 Deltaproteobacteria bacterium
CGACGAGGGTGGGCTGTTCCTCAACAACTACATCTGCATGAAGCCGCTCAAAAGCCTCCAGATGTATCCGACCACCAAGCTCATTGGCCGGGGCGCCGTGGCACGCTTCTACAGTCTCCTGGTCGGGCACCCGGGCAGCGAGCTCGACGTGGGCGGCCGCATCCTGCTGCAGGCCCCGGAGACCCGCGCCGAGATCATCGCGCGCGCCATCAGCAACGGCGGGACCATCATCAACCGCGGCCACCTGGCGGGCGACGTCCCGGGTGTCAAGGCCCACCTCGAATGCCGCGGGCTGATCCTCAAGGGCGGGGATATCCTGGCCATCCCCGAGCTGTGGGGCAAGGCCGAGGGCGTGGAGATGTCGCACGAGGCCGCCGTGGGCAAGATCAACCAGGAGGAGATCCTCTACCTCATGTCCCGAGGCCTGTCCGAGGACGAGGCCACCGCGACCATCGTGCGCGGGTTCATGAGCGTGGACATACCCGGCCTGCCATCCGAGCTCAAGGCCCAGATCGATGCGGCCGTGGCCCAGACCGAGCAGGAAGTGATGTAGTCCCAGCCCGCCCCGCGCGGCCGAGCCCTTGATAACGGGCCGGTCAGGTGCGCCATCACTCCGTCGGCTCGATCAAGCCGCGCGACCATGCGTACCCGCACCCGCTTTCTTTCAGGGCTTCGGCCGATGCGAAGTTTTTTGCCGCGGCCCGGTCATTCCAGGCGGCATACACGGTGATGTCCTTGACCGTGTCGCGCTCGCTGACGGTCCAGGCAACATAGTACGGCTTTCCATCCACAAGGGTGGGATTGAGGGAATCCGTATGCCAACCCGGGTGGAGCGCGGGATCATTGAAATCCGAAGACTTGAGCAGCTGCAGGCGGCTGTGGGCCAATGACGCCCCCTGGGTGAGGCTGTCGGCATAGGCGCCGGACCTGATGGATACGACCGAGAGACGGGTGGCGGCGCTCAGGACGACGGCGATGATCGCCAGGGCCACCATGACCTCGACCAGCCCGAAACCCCGTTTCATTGCGACACCCACCGATCGGTATAGCGCCAGACGGTGACCGCGCCCGATGCCGGCATGACCCGTATGGCGGCCGACCCTTCCTTGGACGAGAGGTAGAGCGACCCCGCATTGCATCCGCCCATGCGATTGAACACGATGCGGTTGTCCTGGAAGCTGACGCCGTCATCCGGGATGGCGGTATTGTTGGGGCCGCGGGTAGCCACCGAGCCGAAGCTCACGCCCGGGGGGAGCTTGTAGACGCCCTGCACCTCCTCTCCGTCATCCCGCCGCCCATTGGCGTTGCGGTCGCAATAGGCATGGTACGTACCATCGCCGGGGCTGAAGATCACGCGCCAGGTCGCCTCCCGCATGGCCATGATGCGCGCCCGGGTGATGACGCCCACCATGAGGTCGGTCTGCTGCCGCAGTCTGGATCGGTCGGCATAAGCCTGTAAGCCCGGCACGGCGATCCCGGCGATGATCCCGATCAGCGCCACCGTCACCATGAGCTCGGTAAGCGTCACCCCTTCTCTGTCCATGCACGCACCTCCGGATTCTGGGATCTCTACGCCCTCAGCGGTGGTGTCAGGCGCTTCTGATGTTGTCCGGATGGTCTTATCAAAAATCCAGTGATGGGTTGATCAGGCAAGCGGCCTCGTCGTGGTGATGGTCCTGTATGAGAACCCTGCGGCCGGATATGGACAGCCGGCCCTGGGCGTATAGTTGAATGGCTCCCGGGTAGATCTGGTGCTCGCGCTTCAGGATGCGGTCCCTGAGGCTTTCTTCGGTATCGTCGGGATAGACCGGCACGACCGCCTGGATGATGATGGGCCCCGTATCCACGCCCTCGTCCACAAAGTGCACCGTGCAGCCCGAGAAACGAACGCCGTGGTCGATGGCTGCCTGCCGCACATCGAGTCCCGGAAAGGACGGCAGCAGCGCGGGGTGGATATTCATGATGCGACCGGGAAAGGCGCGGATGAACCCGGGGGTGAGGATGCGCATGAAACCCGCCAGACAGACGAGCTCCACGTCGTATCCCTTAAGGACGCTCACGAGCTCGGCGTCGAATGCATCCCGGTCCGGATACTCCTTGTGCGATACGACGCGGGTCGGCACGCCGGCGTTCTGTGCCCGCGTGAGGGCATACGCCGATGAGACGTTGCTGATCACCACGGCCACGCGCGCGTCGATGGACCCGGCGGCGCAGGCGTCCAAGATCGACTGCAGGTTGGTGCCGCTGCCCGAGACCAGAACGCCCAAGCGCACCACGATGGCCTACTCCGTGATGTTGATGGGCTGGCCGCCCTCGGCGCGCTGGTCGATCGTGCCGATGATACGGGCGGTCTCCTTCAGTCCCTTCAGCCTCAGGAGCACCTCGTCCGCATCGGCGGGCGCCACGACGAGGACCATCCCGATGCCCATGTTGAAGGTCCTGAACATCTCCAGCTCTTCGATGTCCCCCATCTCCCGGATGATCCGGAATATCGGGGGGACCTCCCAGGTCGAGCGATCGATGTTGGCGCAGACCCTGTCGGGCAGGATGCGCGGGATATTGTCCAGGAACCCGCCTCCGGTGATGTGGGCGATGCCCTTGATCTTGAAGTCGCGCAGCAGGTTCAAAATGCTCTTGGCATAGATGCGCGTGGGTGTCAGCAGCTCCTCTCCCAGGGGCTTGCCGAGCTCTTCCACATGGGCGTCGAGACCCATGCGGGCCTTGTCGAAGAACACCTTGCGCACCAGGGAAAAACCGTTGCTGTGCAGGCCCGAAGAGTTGATCCCGATGATCACGTCGTTGCGCGCGATGCGGGAGCCGTCGATATGATTGTCCGCATCGACCACCCCGACCCCGAAGCCGGCCAGGTCGTATTCGTCGTCCCGATAGAAGCCGGGCATCTCGGCCGTCTCGCCGCCGATCAGCGCGCATCCGGCCTCCTTGCAGCCGCCGGCGATGCCGGCGATGATGGTTTTGGCCTTGTCCGGATCGAGCTTGCCGGTGGCCAGATAATCCAGGAAAAAGAGCGGATGCGCCCCTTCGACGATCAGGTCGTTGACCACCATCGCCACCAGGTCGATGCCGACCCCGTCATGCTTATCGGCCATGGCGGCGATCTTCAGCTTGGTGCCGACGCCATCGGTGGATGACACCAGGATGGGGTCCTTGAAATTGACCGCATCGAAACGGAAGAGGCCAGCAAATCCGCCGATCCCTCCCAGGACCTCGGGACCGAAGGTGGATTTTATGATAGGCTTGATGCCATCGATGAACCGGTTCTGCTTATCGATGTCCACTCCCGCCTGCTTGTACGTCAACTTCATTACAACACCTCCACAGGATCAACCTTCTACTATACGAGCTTTTAATAAGTCAAGGGATACGGATCGGTGGCGCGAAATGGATTGGCCGCCTAGGCATCATCCGCAAGGGCCTCATGGCCGCTCAAGTCCTTGGCGAAACGGCAGAAAAGCCTCCATAAAATCCTTTTTTCCCCTGTAGTGGAGCGTTTGCAGTCCCCGGGAGGCGGCCCGCTCGATGTTGCCGATGCGGTCATCCACGAACAGGGCCCTTGGAGCGGGTATGCCCATGACCCGGAGCGCATCGTCGAAGGCGGACGGGTCGAGCTTGCTCTTGCCGGTGTGGTAGCTGTTGAACACATGATCGAAATACCGGAAAAATCCAAAGCGGGCCTCCAGCTCGTCCAGCCAGTCGGTCTGATCGCTCAGGATGGCGAGCTTGACCCGTCCGCGCAGCCCCCTGACCAGGTCGATCATCCAGTTCCTCAGGGTGAAGTGCCGCAGGATCATGCCGCGCAACTCTGCATCGCCGCCCGAGATGCCGGTCTGCTCGCGCAGCCTCCTCCAATATTCGGCCTCATGCGCATGGCCGGTCAGGTAGCCGCTCAGGAAGATCTGGGCCTCGGCGGTCTTTTCAAACGCGTCCGGGTCAAGGGCGTTGGCGCGCGCGATTGCCCGCAGCCCCCGGCGGTAGCCTTCGCTGGCCAATACCCCGCCGAAATCGAACAAAATCCCGTCTACATGTGCCATCTGCATATTTCACCTCTAGAGAATGATATCCAGGAGCATGGTCTTGAAAAACAGCAGGGCGGGCAGAACGACAACCAGAAATACGACCGTGTTGAAGACGAACAGACTGGAGGCGCGCTTGGCATCGAGGTCGAAAAGGACCGATGCCACCACGGAATAGACCGCGGCCGGCATGAAGGACTCGATCATGATCACCGCCTCGATGCCCGGATCGAGCCTCACCCCGGCCAGGGCCAGCAGTGCCAGTGCAGGGACTGCCAGGAATCGCACCAGAAACAGCAGGAGGTTGTCATGGTTGAAGGCCCACAGGTCGCGGACCGTGAAATTGACCCCCAAGGTAAAATAATACAAGCCGATCGATACCATCAGGAGCACGTCGGTGGGAAAAAACACGTCCGGACGTACGTATCCAGGCATCCTCAATGCCATGGCGGCCGCCATAGCATACAGCGGCATGTTCTGGAGATTCAAGACGAAGTCCTTGATCCATGCAGGACGGGAACGCGCGCCGGTCTGCACCAGTCGGGCGTAGGGGAAGATCACCAGGAAGATGAAGGGCATGAAGTAGGCTATGAAGAGAAACGAGAGCGCCAGCCCCTTCTCGCCGAGCAGGAGGTAACACAAAAACCCGCCCATGGTGAACCCGTGGTTGGCCAGGGATGAGCTGATGATGAAGGTGGCGCGGGGGCGTTCCCTCAGGCCTCTGATCCATGCCAGAACGGCCCCGATGGCCATGCCGGCCAGGACCAGCAGTACGCCGGAGGTAGGCAGGAACCAGAGTTCCCTGTTCATCTCCAGCCCCCAGATGCTCCAGAACACGAGCAGCGGTTCGAACACGGTCAGGTTCACCCGGATGAGGCGCTTGGTGAGGGCCTCCGGGCGCGCATAGCGCCGCTTGGTGAAATAGCCCAGAGCAAAGGGCGCGATGATCATTGCCTGGAAGAGAACAAAACGCGCGGAAAAGTCCATGGGCCAATTCCTACGGCTCTTCCGGAAGCGTTTCTGCGGGCTTGGACATGCCCTTGACGCGTGCGCGCTTGGCGCGCTTGAGCTTCTGCTTGCGCAGGCGTCCATGCTCCGGGACCTTTCCGCCCGAGCGCTGCTGATCGATCTTGTCCGCCAGGAGGCGGCGCGCCAGGAAACGGTTCAGGGCCTGCGATCGTTCCTGCTGGCACTTCACCTCGATGCCGGTGGGGACATGCCGCAGGTAGACGCAGGAAGAGGTCTTGTTGAGCTTCTGCCCGCCATGGCCCTGGCTGCGCACGAACTTCTCGATGATGTCCTGCTCCCTGACGCCTAAGGCCGCGAAACGCTCTTCAAGGGCCTTGATCTTTTCCGGGCTGACGGCCAAGGACCACGCTCCTTAAACCCTTCGAGCTCAGTAAAGATAGATGAAGTACATAGCGCTGATGGCAAGGTAGCCGATCACCAGGGCGATGACGGCAAACCATTTGCCGCTGATGGCGCGCCGGCCGAAAATCCAGCGCCGGCAGCCGGGGCAGCGCTTGAACCACAGACGGCTGACGATCTCCTTACAGAACGGGCAGCGCTTGAATCGTGCGGCCTCGATCCTTTCGCGGTACTCGATATTGTCCTTGAGCGAGGTGTGGATATTGAGCTTCTCGCCGCAGCGCGGGCACTTGATGTCCGCGGGCTTGAAATCGTCCCATGTGGTCTGCGTACCGCACAGCTTACAAGTTATCCTGAGCATGCCGCCATCTCCCGCCTTCGAGAAACTGGATTTGGAGGTCGAGCTTATCAGAACCCCGGTCCATCAGCAAGCGAATACCCTCTCCGAGCCGCAGGAAAGTAAGATGCAGGCCTCCTCCGGAATTCACGTGCATCTCCAGCGGCACCGTGGCCTCATCGAGCAGGACCTCGCCCCAGAGGTACGCGACCTGGAACCCGCCCTCCACGCGCCTGCGGTACAGGTACGGGCCGCGCGGAGGGATGCCGGCCAGGAGGCCGATGCATTCCTTAAACGGCACGCTGTAGGTCTTCAGCGTCCTTCCCCACATGTCCATAATCTGCACCCGTCCGTCCTGCACATGTACCGTGAAGGCCGCCAGTCCGAGCGGACCGTAGATCTGGGCAAGGCCGGAGCTCGCTGAGCTCAGGGACGCGGCTCCCGAAACCGGCATCCGCTGCCCCTTGGTTTCGAGGAGTCCTTCGAAGCGCATGCGGCAGGGGAATACCCCTTCGGTCGGGATGCGTATCCCCGCGCACCCGGCCGCCAGGAGCACCGGCAGAAGTATGCCGACGGCGTATCGTCTCATGGATGCCGGTATAGCGCATCGGAATGCCTCAAGGCAAGGGGTATGGAGCGGACGAGAATCATGGGCTGGGGGCGTGATGAAGGGTCGATGGAAAGGCGGTGCGCTTCACGACCCGCGGCTGTCAGCGCGGCGTGCTCATGCGGCGATGGCCGCATTGCATGCCGCATGCCCCCGATTTCTTGCCTGCCCCCGGGTCAGCGGCGGGGTTCGATGCGGTACACAAAGTCGGCGGCGTCATAGAGGTCGGTCCTGATCTCCTGCGCCAGCCCCCAGGCGATCGCCTGTTCGGGGTTCAAGGTCGTCCGGTCGGACATGGCGGCCCGCACCTCTTCCTGGCCCTTCCTGGAATTGGCGGCAATGACCCGGGCAATGTTTTCGCTGTCGATCTTCAAGGTTTTCAGCCGTTCTTCCAGGAGCTTTTCATCCATGGACGCCATGCCCTCCCCCATGGATTTGACCCCATGGATGAGAAAACGGGCCTGCGGCACGCACAGCCGTTTTGATCCGGCGCTGTAGACGATGACGCCGATGGAATCAACCCGGCCGATGTTGTGCGTGACGAGCGTTACGGGCTTGGGAAGGGCCTTGAGATAGTTATAGGCCGTGATGCCCGAACCGACATCGCCGCCCTGGGTGGAGAGCAGGATCACGAACTCCCTGGTGCCCTCCGAGCGTTTCTTGTCGATAAGGTCCATCAGCTGCCCCACCGTATATTCGTTGATGGGCGCGAAGAAGCGGATTACCACCTTGAGCTCCACCACGCTCTGATTCTGATCGGCCGCCGCCGGGAACGCGACCAGCAGCAGGAACAGGCACCAGCAGGCCGCCTTCACTCTGCGATCCTTCATATACATGCACCTCCCCTGATGGGTATCACTATCGTTTCGGTTCGAAGCTACGGTTGCATGATCCGACGATAGGTGTCGAGGTAGGCCGGTTTGCGCGCGATTGCCAGGGCGCGCGCGATCATGTCCGCGGCCTCGGGCCCGCGCCCCTGGTCGGCCAGGACAGTGGCCAGGTTGTTCATGACATCCGTATTGTGCGCGTCGCATCGAAGGGCCGCGCGGAAATGCCTTTCCGCTCCTTTGAGGTCGCCCCGTTGATAGGCCAGGTTGCCGAGGTTGAAGCGCGGTATGGCCCAGTTCTTATCCGCCTCGGCGGCTTTCGTGTATTCCCTGGCGGCCAGGTCAAAGAGGCCCTGGCGCTCATACGCATACCCGAGGTCGTTGTGCTCGGCGGCCGTGAGCGGGTCGTTCAGGACCACCACCCTAGGCAGGCCGCAGCCGCTCGGAAGCAGGATCAATGCGACGACAAGGCTTCGGACGGCCACACGATCAAAGCGACGGATCCTTTGCGTTTCCATAGGCGTTCGAATCTTTGGAATGAGAAGTATTCGCCGGCCCGGTAACCGCTGTGGGCCGTGAAACCGTTTTCGTCGTAGGCCGTGACGACCAGATAGTGCGGCCGGGAAACGACCCAGAAACCTAAGTCGACCAGGACAATGACCGGTTGTCCGCGATCGATGGCGCCTTTGATCGAGGCCTGGTCGCCCTGTTTTAATTCGGTGCAAAAGCCCCACGCGCGCGCGAAGTTCTCCAGATCGGAGACGAGCGCGCCCTTGAACGCCGGGGTATAGGTGGCCCGGACAATGACCTCAAGCTCGACGGGCGTCCCGTAATAGGCCATGACGCTGGCCAATGCCGCCGGGCCGCAGGCGCCGGGGGTCTGACGGACAAAGGGTACGCCGTTGAGCTCGGCGGCCTGCAACGGTTGGGCCAGCAGACCGATCAGGAACACCAGGACACCCATGGACGGCCTTGCCTATCTGATGATGATCTCCTTGTTGAGGAGCTTGAGGATGACAATCACCAGGATAATGATGATCAGCACCCCGATGACGAAGCCGACCCCGTCGCCGCCGGCCAGCACATCGTTCGAGGCCTGGGCCAGGGTATGGGTTTGCGCGGGCGACAGGGAAGACAGTTTGGCCTTGACCTCATCAGGCGTCAGTCCATAGGCCGAAAGCTTTTCCTGCACGAGCTTGTTTTCCAGCGCGGCCTGGATGGAAGCGAGGTCCTGCGCCAGGCTCGGCGCTGATGAGCCCTGGGAAGGGATCATGGCGGCCAAGGCCGGGGAAGTGAAGAAGAACGTCATCCATACCGTAACAACAACAGCGAGCCTCCGGTTGCGCAGCGCGGATATCATGGCCGCACCTCCTTTCGTTTCCGGTGTTATGGGGGGATGTTATATCGATGGTTGAGGCCCGGTGTCAATACGGACCTCAGGCGGGGGGCTTCGGAGCCAGGAGATGAACGAAGGTCTCCAGGTACGACGGATCGAACCCGTAGATAAGGTGCCGCTGCATGTAGCGCAGGGCATCGAACGGGGTGAGGGCCGGTTTATAGGGCCGTTCGGTGGTCAGGGCGTCGAACATGTCGACGATGGCGCAGATGCGGGCGCAGGGGTGGATCATGTTGCCCCTGATCCCGTTGGGATAGCCGGAGCCGTTGACCTGTTCATGGTGCTCCAGCGCGATATAGGCGGCCTCGTCGGTGAGATGCCCGGTTTGCATCAGGATGTTGTAGCCCCACTGCGGGTGCTGCTTCATGATCTGCCATTCCTCGGCGCTGAGCTTGTCCGGCTTGGTCAGGATCTCCTTGGGCACCTTGGATTTCCCGATGTCGTGCAGGAAAAAGCCGTAGCTTAAACGTTCGATGTCGTTGTCGGGGTCCTTGTCGCCATAGTACCGGTAGGCCAGGGCCGTGGCAAATATGCCGACATTGAGGCAGTGGTGGTAGGTATAGTAGTCATGGGCCGTTATGGTGAAGAGGTCCGAGAGCACCACCTTGTTGCTGATGATATGGTTCAGCATGCCCTTGATGATCTTTTTCATGTCTCCGATGGTCTCGGTCCGCGGGTCCTCCAGCACCTGCTCCATGGCATACCCCGACGTGGAGTAGAAGATCTCGGCCTTTATCTTGGGCGGCATGTTCTGGTCGCTCAGGATCTTGTCCAGATGCCTGGCCGTATACTGCTCCATGGCCTTGCGTTCGCGGGCATGCACGAAGATCTTGCCTATCCCCCGCTCTTTCAGGAAATCGATGTGCTGCCTGGAGAACAGCGCCTTCTTCGGCACCAGCATGATGAGGTTCTCGCCTTGCTGGAAATAGACGGTGCAGGGGGTTTCCTGATCGATCCGCAGGTACTCCACCGGATAGTCCTTGTAAAAAAGCATGTCCCTCTTATCGGATGAACCTCCCGGCGGGATAACCGGCCTTTGATGACACCTCTGTCGCCGAGCGTGTCCGTGCAATCCACTTTCCCGCCGTTTGATGGTAGTAAAGCGCGTGTCCGAAACCCTCTGTTCGTGAAGTGAAACTTGAGTAAAGATCCCTGCGCGGAGTTCCGATGAATACGGGGGGGGCGTTGGTCTATCTGTCCCACATGCAAAGGAGGACTCTTATGGAAGTTCTGACCAAACAGAAGGGCACGGAAGTAAGCCTCAAGGTGAGCGGCGCGGTGGATACCGAGGCCGCCGAACGACTGCGGGCGGAACTCGCCAAGGTCGTCAAGCTCAGCCCGACCAGTGTGGTCATGGATCTCTCCGGCGTGCCATCCATCGGATCTTCGGGGATCGGCAAAATCCTGGCATTCTACAAGGAGCTCAACAAGAACAAGGCCAGCTTTGAAATCAAGGGCATTCACGAGAACCTGTACAACATATTCAAATCCATCAAGCTCGAGAAGCTCTTCCCCATATCCATGAAATAAGAGAGGGCGTTTCCATGGAAATAACCAAGGACAAGGGCACGGTGGTGCTCAAAGGCAAGCTGGTCGTCTCAGAAATCGATACCATCCACACCCAGATCGAGACCTTGCTGGACGAACTCCCGCCCGATCTGGTCCTCAACCTCTCAGGGGTGGATGAGATCGATACATCCGGCATGCAGTTGCTCCTTGCGCTGAAAAAGAGCATCGAGGAAAGGGAGCGGGGATCCTTGCAGATCAAATCCGCCAGCGTGAGCGTCAAGGAGGCCCTGTCGCTGTCCGGATTCGATGCGGTCCTGAAGGAGGATCTCGGATGAGTGACAAGTATATTCTCATCGTGGATGATTCGGCCACGTTGCGGGCCAGCGTAAACTACACCCTCAAGGAGGCCGGCTTCGACACCCTGAACGCCATCAACGGCAAGGACGGCCTCGAGAAGCTCCAGCAGGCCATGGCCGAGGGCAAGCAGATCGCCATGATCATCAGCGACATCAACATGCCGATCATGGACGGCATCACCTTTATAAAAGAGGTCAAGAAGACGCCCTTCAAGTTCACCCCCATCCTCGTGCTCACCACCGAATCCCAGGAGGAAAAGAAGCTCGAGGGCAAGAAGGCCGGGGCCTCCGGCTGGCTGGTCAAACCGTTCAAACCCGAGCAGCTTATCTATGTGACCAAAAAGTTTGTGAGGTAATCTATGGCCGACGAACTGACCCAAATCTTTCTTGACGAGTCCGAAGAGGAAATCCGGGAGCTCGAGACCGGTCTGATGAAGCTCGAGGAGCAGGGCGAAGACGCCGACACCATCAACCGCGTCTTCAGGGCCGCACACACCATCAAGGGCTCGGCCGGCCTGATCGGGTTCGAGAAGGTCAGCAACTTCACCCATACCATCGAGAACATCCTGGACCGCATCCGCAACAACCAGCTCAAGGTCACCAAGAAGCTCATCTCGCACCTCCTCGAATCCGTGGACGTCCTCAAACGCATGATATCGGCCTCGGCCGAAGGCGAGGAGATCGACAGCATGGCGGTGGAGGACATCACCAACCGCCTGAAACGCTTCTCAGGCCTGGAGGCGCCCGCGGAAGCCGCCCCGGTCAAGGAGAAAAAGACGCTGGAGCCGCGCGTCTACTCCATCTTCATGGGCTTCAGGCCCGACCTCTTCCTGACCGGCCAGGACCCGCTCATGCTCATCCGCGAGCTCTCCGACATCGGCGAGCTGCTCGAGGTCCGGCCCTACACGAAAACCCTGCCGGATTTCTACACGCTCATCCCGACCACCTGCTACATCAGCTGGGACATCAGGCTCAAGACCAATCAGCCCCTATCAGAGATCCAGAACATCTTCATCTTCGTGACCGACGAGAACGACATCCGCATCGCGGACATCACCGATCAGTACAAGGGCGGGGTCGACATGAGCCTGGCCGAGAAGCCCATCGGCGAGATCCTGGTGGAACGCGGTCATGTGCGGGACGAGGACGTGCTCGAGACCCTCAAGGAGCACAAGACCACCGGCGAGGCCCTGGTGGAAAAGGGCAAGGTCCCCAAGGCCGTCATCGACAAGGTCGTCAAGGAGCAGTCCGAGAGCCGCAAGGCGGTCAAGACCTCCACCATCCGCGTCGACACCGACAAGCTCGACAAGCTCGTCAACCTGGTGGGCGAGATGGTCATCAGCGTGGCGCGCTTAAGCCAGTTGGCCAGCGAGGTGCGCGACGACAAGGTCTCGCGCACCCTCCAGAACGCCAATGCCGCGCTGGAGCGCATATCGCGCGACCTGCAGGAGCAGGTCATGCGGGTGCGCATGGTGCCCGTGGAAGGCACCTTCAACCGTTTCCGGCGCGTGGTGCGCGACCTGGCCTTCGAGCAGGGCAAGAAGATCGACCTCAAGATGAGCGGCACCGAGACCGAGCTCGACAAGAACGTGATCGAGCAGATCGGCGACCCGCTGAAGCACATGATCCGCAATTCCATCGACCACGGCATCGAGACGCCGCAGGAAAGGCTGGCATCTGGCAAGCCCGAGGTCGGCGTCATCTGGCTCAAGGCCTTCCAGCGTGAAGGCAACATCTACATCCAGATCAGCGACGACGGCCGCGGCATCAACAAGGACAAGCTCCTGAACAAGGCCCGCGAGAAGGGCCTGGCCGCACCCGACAAAAACTATACCGACGAGGAGATCTTCCAGTTCATGTTCGCCCCGGGCCTTTCCACGGCCGACAAGGTGACCGAGCTCTCCGGCCGGGGCGTGGGCATGGACGTGGTCAAGCGCAATATCGAGGGCCTGCGCGGCACCGTGGACGTACGCTCAGAACTCGGCAAAGGCTCGACCTTTACGGTCAAGCTGCCCTTGACCCTGGCGATCATCGACGGCATGATGGTCAAGGTGGGCAGCGAGGTCCTGACCGTGCCCTTATCGGTCATCGACAAGTCCGTGCGTCCCAAGCCCGAGGAGGTCAAGACCGTGGAGGGCAAGGGCGAGCTCATCGATATCCGGGGCGACTACATCCCCCTGGTCAGGCTCTACGAGCTCTTCGAGATCCCGACCGAAAAGCTCGATCCGACCCAGGCCCTGGTCCTGATCGTGCAGAGCTCCAAATCACGCTACGGCATCCTGGTGGACGACGTGCTGGGCCAGACCCAGGCGGTCATCAAGAGCATCGACAAGAACTTCCGCAAGATCGACGGCACCTCGGGGGCCACCATCCTGGGTGACGGTCGGGTGTCCCTGATCCTTGACATCTACGGCATCGAGCGCATGGCCTTCGAAGGGGCCACGGAACTATGATCACGAAGGGAGGCATGAATCGATGAGTTCTCGACAGAAAGGCATCCTGTTATTTCTCCTGGCCGGCATCCTGCCGCTTCTGCTGGCGCTGTTCTTGGTCCACAACCCCATTGCGCTGTACATCTCCCTGGGCATATTCATGATCGCCATTTGGGTCCTGGGGCTCCTGTTCGTCGTGCGCTTCGCGCAAAAGGTGGGCGCGCTGACCACCGCCCTGCAGCAGATGGCCGAGGGCGAGGCCGATCTCACCAAACGGCTGAGGGTCTATTCGATGAGCGATGAGCTCGGCAAGCTGGCGCATTGGTTCAACGCCTTCCTTGAGCGCCTGGAGAAATCGTTCATCCAGGTGAAGAGCACCTCGGATGCCGTGAATAATTCCATCCTCGAGGTTGCCTCCGGTGGGGACGGCCTGGCGCAGTCTTCCCAGGAGCAGGCCTCGGCCATTGAAGAGGTGGCCGCCACCATCGAGGAGATGTCCTCGGCCATCAAGCAGAATGCCGCCAATGCCGAGTCCGGGCGCGACAAGGTCAAGGCGACCGTCAGCGTCGCCAACGCCACGGCCGCGGTCTCTGAAGACCTTATCCGCCGCATGGATGAGATGTCGGCCGCTTCCAAGAAGATCGGCGACATCATCGTAACCGTCAATGAGGTCGCCTTCCAGACCAATTTGCTGGCCTTGAACGCCGCGGTCGAGGCCGCCCGCGCCGGCGAGCACGGCAAGGGCTTCGCCGTGGTGGCCGAAGAGGTGCGCGCCCTGGCCCAGCGCTCGGCCGACGCCGCCCGCCAGATCAAGGCCCTGATCGAGGACACGGTCAGCAAGATCATGGCCGGCGACGAGATGGTCAAGAAATCCGGTGAAAGCATCGCCGAGATCATCAGCCATATCGAAGAGCTTTCCCAGACCATGGACGAGATTGCCGCCTCGTCGGCCGAACAGGCCGCCGGGGTCGATGAGGTGAACCGCGCCATCGCGCAGATCGACGCCACTACCCAGCAGAACGCCACCACGGTCGAGGAGCTCTCCAGCGCCGCCGAGGCGATGAAGAGCGAGGCGCAGAGTCTGGATCAGAGCCTGAGGAGTTTCAAGGTATCCACGACGAAGAAATCCGAGGCCCCCCGGAAAAAGGCCATTCCTGCGCCCTTGAAGACAACCGTGCGCCCGGCCCGAACGGCCAGCGCCCCCCCGGCGCCCGCCGCGGGCGGCGGTTTCGACAATACCGATTTCGAGGAGTTCTAGGCATGCAGCGCAATCAGGAACGTTAGAGTGAGGACGCGAACGATGAAAACCGGATGGAAATTGCGTGGCAAACTTACGACAACCTTTCTGAGCCTGAGCGTCATCCCCCTGGTGATCGCCATCGTCATACTCGGGACCCAGGCCAGGAACTTCCTCGAAGATCAGTCGCAGGATTACCTGATCGCCAAGGTGGACGGCTTCTCCATGATGGTCCAGACCCGCTACGACGCCATCGCGGGCTCGATCGACATCATCAGGGATCAGCTTTCCAAACAGCTCAAGGACGACATCGTCAAGCAGGCCGCCAAGGAAAGGTACTACCAGAGCGGGTACCTGATCATCTTCCAGTCCGACGGCATCTGCCTGTACCACCCCAAGGCAGAGTTCATCGGCACCACGAAGGCCTATGAGACCTACCCCTTTGTCAAGGAGGTGATCGCGCGGGCCAAGGCGGGAAAACGGACATACACCTATACCTTTAGCGGAGACAAGAAGCTCGGCGCCCTGTCCTACCACCCGGGGCTCGACATCATTCTGTGGGCAAGCGCCCCGCAGAAAGAGGTCCTGTCCAAGGTGAACACCCTGAGCCTGATCATGTTCGGCTTCCTGGCGTTCGTGGTGATCGTCGTCGTCGCGGTCGGTTTCTTCACCGCCGGCAAGATCGCGCACCATGTCAAGGCCATCTCGGACAGCATGAAGGACCTGGCCGAGGGCGAAGGCGACCTGCGTGTCAGGCTGCCGGTGCTGACGACGGATGAGGTCGGTGACCTGGCGCACTGGTTCAACCGTTTCATGGAGAACCTCGAGGGAGTCATCACCAAGGTCAAGCAGTCAGCCGCCCAGGTCAACACGGCATCCCAGGAGGTGGCCGCGGGTTCACAGGGTTTCTCGCAGAACTCCCAGGAGCAGGCCTCGGCCATCGAGGAGGTGGCCGCCACCATCGAAGAGATGACCTCCACCATCAAGCATACGGCCGCCAATGCCGATGAAGGCCGCGGCAAGGCCAAGGTCATGGTCGATATGGCCAACAAGACCAATACGGTTTCCCAGGAGCTGATCACGGCCATGAGCGAGATGTCGTCGGCCTCCAAAAAGATCGGCGATATCACCGTGACGGTCAACGAGGTGGCCTTCCAGACCAACCTGCTGGCCTTGAACGCCGCGGTCGAGGCCGCCCGCGCCGGCGAGCACGGCAAGGGCTTCGCCGTGGTGGCCGAGGAGGTGCGCGCCCTGGCGCAGCGTTCGGCCGAGGCCGCCCGCCAGATCAAGGTCCTGATCGATGACACGGTTGAAAAGATCTACGCCGGCGATGAAATGGTCAAACGCTCCGGCGAGGCCATCTCCGAGATCATCGTGCATATCGAGGCGCTCTCCGAGACCATGGAGGAGATCGCCGTCTCGTCCAATGAACAGGCCCGCGGCATAGATGAATTGAACCGGGCCGTGACCCAGATCGACGCCACGACGCAGCAGAACGCCGGCACGGTCGAAGAGCTCTCCAGCACGGCCGACGCCATGAGTTCGGAGGCGCGCGAACTGGCGCAGACGGTGGAACGCTTCAAGGTGACCGCCGAGACGGCCCGTCCCAAGACCGCTCCAGGGTCCGCTCCAGCGGGCACAAAGGCGCGCGCGCAAGGCGCCTTGACACCGGCCCTCAAGCCCGCGCCGGGGCGCAAACCGGCGGCGCCGCCGGCGCCCGTAGCCGAAATCATCTCGGACTCCGAAGGTTTCGAGGAATTTTAAGGGAGGTCCTCACCATGGGCAAAGAAGCCGCCAACGGGATATCGTCGCAGTACGTCACCTTCATGCTGGGAGGAGAGACCTACGGCATACCGATCCTGAAGCTCAACGAGATCATCGCCTACCAGGCCCTGACCATCATCCCCAATGTGCCGTCCTTCGTCAAAGGGGTGCTCAACCTGCGCGGCACGGTGGTGCCGGTGATCGACTTACGGGAACGCTTCCACATGGAGGCCAAGGTCTATGACCAGACCACGGTCATCATGATCCTGGAGGTATCCGGGCGTATCCTGGGACTGGTGGTCGACAGCGTGAGCGACGTGATCACCATCAACCATGAGGACATCCGCCCCCGGCCGCATTTCTCAACCAAGATCAGCGTCAAGTTCATCCAGGGCATGGGGGTCAAGGACAACCGCTTCATAATCCTCCTGGATGTGGACAAACTCCTCTCGGAAGAGGAGATGGACGCCGTGGATGGTGTGTAAGCTTGATAACACAGACATTCGATCTCACAGACCGCGAGTTCGAGATGTTCAAGGAGCTGATCCACCGCATATCGGGGATCTACCTCTCGGAACAGAAGAAAAAGCTCGTCGTGGCCCGCTTGTCGCGCCGCCTGCGGGCATTGAATCTGGACACCTTCACTCAGTACTACCACTACCTGACCGAGAACCCGGCCGGGGCATCAGAGATCGAGAACCTCATCAACCGCGTCACGACCAACAAGACCGATTTTTTCCGGGAGGTCCACCATTTCGATTTCCTGAAAGATGAGGTGCTGCCAGCGATAATCTCCAAGGGCGAGGCCACCGGCAACCGCCGCGTGCGCGTCTGGTCGGCCGGTTGCTCGACGGGCGAAGAACCGTACTCCATCGCCATCATCTGCGCCGAGGTCTTCAAAAACCACCGCGGCTGGGACGTCAAGATCCTGGCGACCGACCTGGACACCGAGGTACTCCAGCGCGCCAGCCACGGACACTACCCCACGCAGTCACTCATCCCGGTGCCGGGCGAATACCTTGCCAAATATTTCGTGCGCGGCATGGACGGCTACACCGTGAGCGACACCCTCAAATACATGGTGACGTTCCGGAAGCTCAACTTCATGAACCCCAGCTTCCCCATGAAGAACCCCTTCGACATCATCTTCTGCCGCAATGTCATCATCTATTTCGACCAGCCCACCAAGATCGAGCTCATGAACAAGTTCCACGCCCACCTCAAACCCCAGGGGCTCATCTTCATCGGCCATTCGGAATCCTTGATGAGCATGAAGGAAAAGTTCAAATACATCAAACATACGGTCTATCAGAAGGTGTGATATGTTCAGGCGCTACAGCGAAAAGTTCGGCAAGGAAATGGTCATCATCTACCCCGGTGAGTACCATGTTTCCAAAACCGAGATCATCGCTACCGTCCTGGGCTCCTGCATATCGGTGTGCATCAAGGACAAGAAGACCGGCCTGGCGGGCATGAATCACTTCATGCTGCCCGGCGACGTCCGGTCCGAAGACATCTTTACCTCGCCGTCCGCCAAGTACGGCATGTTCGCCATGGAGCTCTTGATCAACGACCTGGTCAAGCACGGCGGCAACAAGGACACCTTCGAGGCCAAGATCTTCGGCGGCGGGCACGTGCTCAACTTCCGCAAGACCGACGGCAACGTGCCGGAATCGAACATCGGCTTCGTGAACGCCTTCTTGCAGATGGAGCAGATACCCGTGATCGGCAGGGACGTCGGCGGCTATACCGGCCGCAAGATCCTCTTCTTCAGCGACACGGCCAAGGTGCTCCTCAAGCGGCTGAATACGACGGTGGACTCCCAGTTCATCGAGGAGGAAAAGAAGTACAAGGCCAAGCTGTTCGCCGAACAGGAAAAACTCAAACAACAGGGCGGCGACTTGACGCTGTTCTAAGGGGAAACCGTATGGCTAAGATAAAGGTCTTGATTGTGGACGATTCCGCGCTGGTCAGGAAGCTTTTGCGCGACATCATGGAGAGCGACCCGGGCATCGAGGTGGTCGGCGTGGCCCCGGACCCGCTCATCGCCATCCAGAAGATCAAGCAGCTTTCGCCCGATGTCCTGACCCTGGACATCGAGATGCCGCGCATGGACGGTCTGACCTTCCTGGGCAAGCTCATGAAGGCCCACCCCATGCCGGTGCTCATGTTCTCGTCCCTGACCGAGCAGGGGGCCGATGCCACCATGAAGGCCCTGGCCTTGGGCGCCATCGATTTCCTGCCCAAGCCCAAGGCCAAGCTCTCTTCCGCCATCGACGACCTGAGCGCCGATCTGGTCTTCAAGGTCAAGGCCGCGGCCCAGGCCAAGCTCAAGAAGGCCGTGGCCCCCCCGAGCCTGTCCGTGCCGCCCAAGCTTTCCATGGACGCCATCATCCAGGCCGACAAGCGCCGTCACTTCAAGGACGGCGAACGCGTGCTGGTCATCGGCGCCTCGACCGGCGGCACCGTGGCCATCGAACAGATCCTCAACAAGCTGCCGGAAAACGCGCCGCCGACGGTCATCGTGCAGCATATGCCCCCGGTCTTCACCAAGAGCTTCGCCGACCGCATGAACACGCTGTCCGCCATGCACGTGGTCGAGGCTCAGGGCAGCGAACGCCTGCGCCGCGGCATGGCCCTGATCGCCCCGGGCGGCAGGCACATGCTGGTCGGCCAGGACGCCAACGGCTACTTTGTCACCGTCAAGGAAGGACCGCCCGTCAACCGTCATATCCCCTCGGTCGATGTGCTGTTCCGCTCCGCGGCCAATACCCTGGGTTCCAACGCCATCGGCGTGATCCTGACCGGGATGGGCGACGACGGCGCGCGCGGCATGAAGGAGATGAAGGACGCCGGCGCCTATACGATCGCCCAGGACGAGGAGAGCTGTGTCATCTTCGGCATGCCCAAGGTGGCCATCGAGCTGGGCGGGGTCAGCAAGATCATGCCGCTGCAGGCGATCGCCGGGGCCGTCATGGGATTGCTCAAGGAGGGCGGCCGATGAAGCCGGTAACCAAGGCCGCGATGCAACCGGGATCCGACTGGTCCAAGCTCCTGAAGTTCATGTCAACGGTGGACATCACCCTCACCTATACGGCAGCCGAGGCCCAGCCCGACGAACTCGCGCACCAGATCAGGGAGTTCATGGCGTATTTCGATATCCTGGATGCCAAGGCATGCGCCGAGCTGGAGATCGCCCTGGCCGAGGCCCTGATCAATGCCGTGGACTACGGCTGCCTGGGGTTGAAGCAGAGCGAGAAGGCGCCTGATCTGTCATCCCCGAGCATCTACCACGAGAAGAGAAAGACCCGCCTCGCGGACCCCGCCTGGGGAAGCCGCAGCATTCAGATCCGCATCATCCTCGATCCGCGCAGATTAATCTTCAAGATCACGGACCCCGGACCGGGCATCCCCAAACGGATCGCGAAACCGCACGATATCCTGCCCTATGGCCGCGGGATCCCGATGATGCGCGAGCTCGTGGACCGGGTCATCATCCGGCGCAACCCCTCTGTCCTGACGCTGATAAAATACCGGGGCTGATAGAGTGAATCGCGTATTCCTGATAGAGGCCGACGAACGCCTTTCCAAAACCATCGCGAAACGGCTGGGCGTCGTGAACTGCTCGGTTGACATCTATCATGATCCCAAGGAGGCCCTACAGGCCTTTATCGAGCATGTGCCGGACGTGGTGGTGACCGAGATCGAGCTGCCCAAAGGCGGCGGCCTCGATATGATCCGCCAGATGCATGCCTGCAACAGCGCCTGTGAGATCATCGTCTTTACCGGGGTGAACGACAAGCGCACCCTGCTCGACCTGGTCCGCGTCGGAGCGGACGACCTGATCGACAAGAACGCGCCGCAGGCCGTCAAGAAGCTCGTCGAGGCCGTAGACCACGCCCTGGCGCGTATGGACAGCGAGCTCAAGACGCGCGGAGTTCCCCGCAACCGACGCAGCGCCGAGCTGCTGCGCACCTTGGTGGACAGCCTTCCCGCCGGGCTCGTGGTGGTCGACCATGACGGGCACGTGGTGATCTGGAACCGCAGCGCCCAGGACATAACCGGGGTGGAGACCGCCCTCGTGCGGGGCAAGCGCCTCGATACGCTCCCGGGCATTGTCCAAGAGCTGCTCGATCCCTCGATAACCCGGATTACGCACCAGGACCGGCAGGGAGATGTCCGCTACATCGAAAAGGTGCTCCAGCCCATCCAGGTGGAGCATGGCCGCCGCAACACGGTGGTGGTCTTCACCGACACCACGGACCTCGTGCGCGCCAGGCTCGACATGGAGAAGTCCATGATGGAGATGGCCG
>JAKQBR010000127.1 GCA_029574005.1 Deltaproteobacteria bacterium
GGAGGTTCCAATGTTGGAGATGAAATTACCTTATTGCTGGGCGATGACCATGATTATCGTTCGAGTGATCGTTGCGAATGCATGGCTCATGGGATGTCAATTTTCATTGACAAGAAATCCGGGTGTTGCAGGATTTTAACCAGCATCGTCGGGCTTCCGCCATTATTCATGTACAAAGATGAGCAGAGAATAGTGCTGAGCTCGGATCTTTTTCTCCTCACAACGATACACGACATGGCGCTTGAGTTCGATCCACACAGTGTCCTGGACCTCTGTAAGGTAGGTCATACGACCAACCATAAGACATTATTTAAGGATGTTGTCATGATTCCAGGCGGTCAGTCGGTCTCCTGGTCCAGAGGTGGGACAGCATCATTGAAAAAGGCATGGGAGCCGCAACCGGGAAGGGATTCCTTGGACTGGGAGGATCTTAGCGAAGAGCAGATAGACGCTTTTCTGCATGCTGTCCAGGAAATGGATGTAAATCGATGTTTCCTCGCGCTCACATCGGGGCTTGATACCAGGGCAATCCTGTCTGCTCTCGTACATCTGCAAAGAGATCTTCCAGATTCATATACTATCAGTGGATATCCCCTTTCACTTGATGCCATTGGCGCCAGAGAATTGTGCAGACATTATGATATCAAGCACCACATCATAATCTTGAATGAGCTTTTTCATGCCGGGCTGGAAAAGTATACAACAGAAGCTTGCAGACTATCGGGAGGTGTAGCGAGCCTGAGTCAGGCTCACGAAGTATTCTTCTACGATCAGATCGATCGGGAATATATCGGCAGGATTTCCGGAAATCTGGGCAATCAGGTAGGACGTTTGGGTACGGAGGGCATTTCCATGCGCAATGCATCCCCTGACGTCATCGAACCTGACCTGATCGCATCCCTTGCCGATTATGACCATGCGTGCCACTGGTTTGATCAGATGCGGAATAGGCAAGGGGGCCTTGGTTCTATTGCCTTATTGCAGGATGAGGTCCCCAATTCATCATGCGGCAATTATTGTATCGGCAACTATTATGCGGTCCAGAAAACTCCTTATGCGGACAGAAAGCTCATCGAGCTTGCCGCGCAAATGCCAGGAGATGAATCTCATCAGCGCGCATCTCTCATTGGGATGAGGATAAAGGATTTGCAGCATCGATTTCTGGGTGAACCGGAAAACAAGTCCTTTCAAAGGAGGCTCATTAAAAGTTGCGGCGGATTCGCTTCTGAGTACCCTATCAATTGCGGATGGAAGGCTCAAGGGGGAATATCTGCAAGGGGTACGGTTTTGGGATTATTGTCAATGATCGATGCGCTTTATCATATGAAGCATATTACGAATCATTTTGCGCAGCAGATGCTGACATATACAGGGGTATTCGGTTTATATGAATACCGGCATACTTTTTTATGGATTAAGAATTACCTGAAAGAATACATCCATGATGTGGTGCTGGACTGTGCTTGTACAAGTCCACTTCGTAAAAAAGCGGTCTCCGATGTGTTCCATGATTATTTTTATAACGGAGCGACATGCCAATACAATACAATCTGTTTTGCACTGGATATAGCTTTGGCGAATACAATATTTTTAAGGCATGGGTAAAGAATCAATGATCCGGTCGTATTCAGGACGGGGGTATAGGAAACTTCCGGTATACGGGTAAAAAACCGGGTGAGCCTCCTTACGGAAGCTCCCCTTTGGTTTGCTGAAGCGTTGCGCTTCTTACGTGCCCCTAGAAATAGTTCGCGCCCCCCAGCTTCTTGAGGCCCGACGCGGTGAAGGTGGTACTGCCTACGAGCGAGCCGCCGGTATAGGTCAGGTTGCCGAGATACAGGCCGTGGAAGCTGGTATCATACGCCGTGGCGCTCCCGCCGCTGTAAACGGAGTATGAGGTGCCCGTGATGATATCGGGCGAGGAGAGTATCATGGTCGTATACGCTTGCGGGATGGTGAAGGCCAACACGGTAGAGCTGGAGGACTTGAGCGCAATGGTCTGTCCGCTCGTCATGCTGCCGTACACCACGGTGTTCTGGGTCACGGTCGGCTGGCATACCACGCCGCCGATGCCGACGATGGTGCCGCCGGTAATGGAGAATTTGTCACTTGCGGCGTCGCCCTTGTCGAACGAGTTGCACGTGCCCCCGTTGGGGGCGACGGCCACCACGATCCCGCCCGAGATGGTTATATCGCCGTTGGAGTCGAAGGCGTCGACATCCGTGCCGGTGCTCTCGGCATAGATATACCCGCCGCTGACGTTGATGGCGTCGCCGGCATTGATGGCATCCTCGGTGGCGCTGATGACGATGGTGCCGCCGGTGATCGTGACCGTGGATTTGCCCTCGATGCCTTCGGGCGAGCAGCTCGTGCCGTCGGCGTTTTCATACGCATCCCCGGTTGTGGTGATCGTGATCCGGCCGCCGTTGATCTCGACATACGGGTCGGGGTTGCCCGTGGTATTGTCGCCCAGGTCTTCGTCGATATCCCAGCCCGCGGTAATGGCCTTGCCCACCGAGGTGATGGTGATCGTGCCGCCGTTGATCACGATGTAGCCCTTGTCGGCCCCATAGGTCGTGTCATCGTCGCCTTCGACCTTGATGCCCTTGCTCTCGTCGTCAATGGCGTCGCCGGAGGCGTGGATCGTCAGGTCGCCGTCTTCGAAGATGAAGCCGTTGACCGTGCGCACGGCGTCCCTGGCGCTGGTGCTTACATTGAGCGTACCGCCCTGCACGTGGATATAGTCGTTGCTGAAGATGCCGTGCTTATAGCTTGCGTTCACGGTAATACTGCCGCTGCCGCTGAAGACCATGGGGCCCTTGCCGTAGAGGGTGGCCTTCATGGTCATCCCGTCGCTTCGGGAGGTGGAATCCGTGAGCGTATTGGTGGTGCCGGCGGCCGCGACGATATAGGCCTTTTCTTCCGATTCGAGGTCCAGCGCGGGACCGTTGCCGGCGGTGATGTTTGTCCCGTTCAGGTTGAGCAGGTATTCTCCCTCGCTCTCAACACTGAGTGTTCCGCTTAAGCTGCCCGAGAGGTTGTAGGTCACGACCGCGTCAACCGTTGCGGTCACGCTAATGCCGTACGTGGTTGACTGGACGGCTATCGATGTGCTGTCGGTGGTAGAGACAAGGGTGACACCGGCGGCAGTTATCGTCTGGGCCGAACCGCCCGAGACCCGGGCCGTGTTGGCATCGAAATCGATATCGATGGTATACGAGGATGCCGGCGTGGTGTCTGTCGTGTCCCCGCCGGTGTCGTCGTCATTGCTGGTGTCCGAGGAATTCGAGTCGTCTGCAGAAGCGTCCGAGGAACCGCCTCCGGAGCCGTTGCACCCCGCGACACTCGACAGAATCATGACCGCGAAAAGGATGTTCAGAAATGTCCGGACTTTCATGATTTCTCCTCTATGGGGATGTTTTTCTCGTCACCCTAGCATGCCACTATGGAGAAATCGTGGAGGAGGTATGGATCTATTGTGAGGATTTTGGGCCGACGCGGGCTATCACGCCGGCTGAGTTGCGTTCAAGGACATATGCTCTGAAATCCAGACCGGATTTGATGACGCGGCGGATCTCGGAGCGGCGGATCCAGCGGCTGTAGAGCCAGAACCACTGCACCGGGCGGCTCCTCACCACGGACTCCACCCAGGACTGCATCCAATCGCTGATTTCCTGCACGGGATCGGCCTTGCAGGTCCGGACATCCAGGGCCGGCTCGAAGGTCAAGGTGTAGCTATCTCCTTCCTTGATGGCCGCCACCGGCACGATCAGGGCGTCGCCCTTGAGCGCGATCACGGCCGGGGCCGGGTTGGTCAGGGCCGGCAGGCCGAAGACCGGGCAGAAGATGCCGCCCCTGCGGTCGCCGCGGCTGTCCACCACGAACCCGATGGTGCGGCCTTTCTTCAGCTCGCGGATCAGCATCAGCGCCTTGCCCTTGGGCGGCAGGATCGTGGCGCCCGAGCGGGAGCGCAGCTCGTCCACGATCGACTCGTGCTGGGGGTCGCGCCTTGTGTCGGCCATGACGCAGAACTCCACGCCCAACAGGCGCGGGATATGCGCCAGGACCTCCCAGTTGCCGAGGTGCCCGGTGATGAGCATGATGCCCCGGCCGGCGGCCAGGGCGGCCTGAAGGTGCTCGCGGCCCTTCACCGTGACCTTTTGCCGGATGGTCTCATCGTCCAGGTAGGCGTAGCGCACGGCGTCGATCAGGATATCGCCGTGGTGCTTGAAGACCTCGCGGCTCATGCCGGAACGGTAGGCGCCGCCTAAGGCCGCGCGCATCTGGACCTCGACGACCCGGCGGTGAAAGGGATCGAAGACCCAGGCCAGCAGACCTAGACCGCGGCCTAAGCCCAGTGCGGCCCGGTTGGGCAGGGCGCATACGAGGCGGATCAGTCCGCGCAGGATAGAAGAGCTGACTCGTGGCATGGCGCCTCTCGATTCATTGACGGCCGGCCTCGTCCCTGAGGTCCTTGAGTATCCACTGAACCGCGTCCGGCAGGTCGGCGGCGATGTAGGCCGCGCCGCTGATGGTGGACCCTTGCGGCGCGACGAGGATGCCGGCGCCGCCCACGGCCGCGATGGTCTGGATGTCGATGGCCTTGTCACCCACCAGGTAAGAGTGCCTGAGGTCTAAGCCGAAGTCCAGGGCCGCCTTCAAGAGCATGCCGGGCGCGGGCTTGCGGCAGGCGCATTTCATACGGTAGGCGTCCACCGAGCCCTCGGGGTGGTGCGGGCAGTAGTAGACGGCGTCGATCAGCGCGCCCTGGTCCCCCAGCAGGCGGAGGAGCCGGTCATGGATGGAGCCCAGGATCTCCTCGGTCAGCAGCCCGCGCGCGATGCCGCTCTGGTTGGTGACCATGATGGCCGGGATGCGGGCCTCGTTCAGGCTCCGGATGGCATCGGCCGCGCCGGGCAGGAGCTGAATAGCCCGCGGGTCGTTCAGGTAGGGCACGTCGCGGATGATGGTATCGTCCCTATCGAAGAACACGGCGCTCTTGAGCACGGGCCTCTATCTCCTGAACCATGGTCTGCAACCCCTCAATGTCCATCCTGACCCGCACGGCGTGCCAGCGATCGTCCAGCAGGGCCTGGTCGATGCGCACCAGGTCCTTCTCGGTGGTGATGATCAGGTCCCTATCGTGCGCCTTGGCCGTGATGCGCGCGATGTCGGCCGCGGTGTAGGCATGGTGGTCTCGGAATATCATGGTGGCGATGTCTGCCCCGCCGGCGCGCAGGCTCTCGAAG
>JAKQBR010000410.1 GCA_029574005.1 Deltaproteobacteria bacterium
GGTATTGAACATGCAGTCGGTGGAGAAGAAGGTCACGTCGACATCGGTGAGCTTGCGGTCGAACCAGACCTGGATGGAGAGCGACGGCGAATCCTCGAAGAAGGTCAGGTTCTGGAAGTAGTCGTACTTATAGCAGTCAGCCGGGATGAGCTTGCGCAGGGCGAACGGGCTCATGGCCGAGACATAGATGTCGGCTGTCTTCTTCTCCTTGCCGTTGACCGTGACGCTCTCGATCTTGCCGTCCTTGACATTGATGGCCGTAACGGCCTTCTTGGTCTCGAACGTGCCGCCCTTTTTCTTGATGTAGTCCAGGCAGCCGCCGACCCAGATCTCGCCCAAGCCGCCGTTGGCGAATCCGACCCGCGCGTTCTCGGCCGACGCGGCCACCTTTTTGAACCAGTTGACCATGACCTTGGCCGAGATGGCATAGGTCGGGGTGAAGGTCAGGCCGTGGATGGCCGAGTCCAGGGGTTTGAAGGCGCCCTGCGGGGCCCAGCGCATGCACCATTCGGCCCAGGACATATTGTCCAGGTCTTCCATCTCCTCTTTGGAATAACCCAGGGCATAGGAGCAGGCCAGCATGGTGACGAGCATCTTCCATTTGGGCACGCCCTGGTAATTCTTGACCAGGTTCAGATAAGCCAGCGCGACATGGATGGGGGCCGGGAGATTGGCAAACTTGAGCGCGGGCTGGTTGCCGTTTTCCTGGGCAAAGAAGAATTCGGTGTTTTTCCATACGATGTTCTTGTCGATGCCCATCTTTTTGAAGAAGTTGATGAGATTGACATAGTAGGGGAAGAAGACGTGCAGGGCGTTGTCGATCATGTCGCCGTCTTCGTCCAGCCAGGAGTTGGCGCGACCGCCGAAGATCTCGTCCGCTTCGATGATCTCGACCTCGATACCCTGTTCCAGGAGGTTGACGGCCGTGGCCAGACCCGACATCCCTCCTCCCATGATTAATGCCTTCATTGTGGCCTCCTTGTCCCTTGCGCAGCAAGAGTTTTTAAAGTAAGTAAGTACTTATTAACAAATCTATATCAATGCGTCAATATTTTTTTATGACTGATTTTCATCGTGCGGCCGCGACCGTTACAAACCGTGGTCCGGGGCAGGGGGCGCTCGGGCTCAACCCGCACGGCCGAACGGGCGATAAGAGTAAGGATTGCGCCATGCAAAGGAGGCGAGTGTATGGATGCCTACCGTGTTGAGCCAGGCACAAAGATCCGCTTGAGCGATCATGACAGCGCCGCATGCAGTCCCGGGGACAGGGCGGACAAGGGCGCTAGAAAAATGGAAAAGCTCGCTATGGCCCTTTATGACCTGCAGGAGCGGCTCTATGCCGAGCACCGTCACAAGGTGCTCATCATACTCCAGGGTATGGATACGGCCGGCAAGGACGGCACCATCCGGCATGTCTTCCGGCATATGAATCCGCAAGGAGTGCGGGTGGCCTGCTTCAAGAAGCCCACCCAGCCGGAGGCCGACCACGACTATCTATGGCGGGTGCACATGCAGACCCCGGGCGCTGGAGAGATCGTCATCTTCAACCGCAGCCACTACGAGGACGTGCTCATCCAGCGCGTGCACAGGATGGTCCCCAAGAATGTCTGGTCAAGGCGTTACGATCATATCAACGCCTTCGAACGTATGCTGGCCGAAGAAGGCACGACCATCATCAAATTCTTTCTGCATATCGGCTATGCCGAACAGAAGAAGCGTCTGCTGGAGCGCCTGGAAAACCCGGACAAACAGTGGAAGCTCAGGCCCGAAGACGCCGCGGAACGCAAGTTGTGGCCGGCCTATGCCAAGGCCTACGAGGCGGTCTTGGAGCGGACGAGCACGCCGTGGGCGCCCTGGTATATCATCCCTGCCGACCACAAGTGGTACCGCAATCTCGTCATCAGCACGATCATGGTAGCCACCCTCAAAGGCCTCGATATCAAGAGGCCGAAGGCGCAGTTCGACTTAAGCGATTTCCAGCTGGATTAGAGCGGCCGTTATTCCAGTCCCACCGCGAACATGCCTTCGAGGTCATGCCGCGAATAGGTACGGAAGGCGATCAGGGTTTCGGTCCTCAAGATCCCCGCTACCGTGTGCATGTGCTCGGTGACCAGATCGGCCAGGTCTTCATTGGCCTTGACGCGGGCGACGGCCGCCAGGTCAAACTGGCCGCTCACCGAGTACACCTCGGATATGCCGGGTATGTCAGCCAGGCCCTGGGCCGCGGCGTTGATCCGTGCTCGCTCGACCTGCATGAGAATAAGGGCTGTAACCATGGTCATCCTCCTTGATGCAACTACTATGAAGATAGGCCGCGGGAAGTCAATACCATAGTTCGCATTGCCTTGACAGGGTAGGGTATTTCAGGTTTAAGGAGGCATGGAATTCGATTTGAACGCAATCTTGAAACAGGTGCAGAACCTTCAGGCCCAGATGAAGACCGTCCAGAACGAGCTTGCCGCTCAGACGGTGACGGCTGAATCCGGAGGCGGCATGGTCACGGCCGTGGTCAGCGGGCGCCAGGAGATCAAACAGATCAAGCTCGACCCCATCTGCGTGGACCCGCGCGACATCCCCATGCTCGAAGACCTCATCGTGGCGGCCGTGAATCAGGCGCTCAAGAAATCGCGCGAACTGGCCAACGACGAGATGCGTAGACTGACCGGCGGACTGCCTCTGCCCTTCGACCTCTTCTGAGATGGATCCCTACCCAAAGCCGCTGCGCACCCTCATCAAGGAGCTCCGCCGTCTGCCGGGCATAGGCGAGAAGTCGGCCACGCGCCTGGCGCTCTACATCCTGGCCGACAAGCGCGGTTTGAAGGATGGGCTGATCTCGGCCCTGGAAGACGTCCGCAAGGTGTCCCTGTGCCCCCAGTGCTTCAACCTCACCGATCAGGCCACCTGCGCCATCTGCGCCGATACCGGGCGCGACGACGCCACCATCTGCGTGGTAGAGGAGCCCAGCGACATACTGGCCCTGGAATCCGCGCACGAATACAAAGGCCGCTACCATGTCCTGCACGGCCTGGTCTCTCCCATCAACGGCATCGGGCCGGATGACATCAAGCTCAAGGAGCTGGTTGAACGTCTCCAGGCACCGATCAAGGAGGTTCTGATCGCCTTGAGCCCTTCGGTCGAAGGCGACGTCACGGCCCAGTATATCTCCAAGCTGGTCTGCGAGGCCGGTCTGAACGTATCTTTGAGCCGCCTGGCCTCCGGCATTCCCATGGGCGGCGAGATCAAATACATGGACCAGGTGACGATCGCCAGCGCCATCCGCTACCGCCGCACCATCAGGGAGAATGTCTAGAGAAGGGTTATACCCCCTCGATCGAGGGGGTATGCCGGTGCTGACGGCTTCTATGCCTCCGGCAGCGGCAGAATCAGGGTGCCGGCCGTCTTGAAGGTTTTGTCGGTGGCGTCGTACTTGCCGATCACGATCAGTCGGGTGCCGGGGGTGAG
>JAKQBR010000159.1 GCA_029574005.1 Deltaproteobacteria bacterium
CGTCCTTGCAGACGTACTTGTGGCCGACGTTACAGCGCCCGCACTTGCCGATGCCGCACTTCATGCGCATTTCAAGCGAGGTGATGATATTCTCCTTGGAGAAGCCCAGATCGAAGAAAACCGGCAAGGTGAATCGGATCATGATGGGAGGTCCGCAGATGACCGCCACGGCATTCTCGGAACTCGGGGCCACCTCTTTGCATACCGCGGGGACAAAGCCTTCGCGGCCCTTCCAGGTGGAGTCCCCCTTGTCCACGGTGACGTTCAGGTTGATGTCGTCGCGCTTGCCCCAGGCTTCCAGTTCGTCCTTGTAGATCAGGAGTCCGGGGGTACGGGCCCCGTAAATGCAGGTGATGTTCCCGAAGCGTTTGCGGTTGTCTTCATGCAGCATGTAGTTGATCAGCGAGCGCAGGGTTGTAAAGGCGAATCCGCCGCCCACGACCACGATGTTCTTGCCTTCCAGGTATTCAAGCGGCCAGGAATTGCCCAGGGGGCCGCGCACACCCATGAGCGTGCCTTCCTCCATCTCATGCAGAGCCGTAGTGACCACGCCGGCCTTCTGCACCGTGAACTCGATATACCCTTTCTGGGTGGGTGAGGAGGCTATCCCGATCGGAGATTCGCCCTTGCCGAAGATGGAGAGCTCGGCGAACTGACCGGGGATATAGGCGAACTTCTCCTCGTCCTCTTTGTTCACGAAGGCGAAGCGGAAGGTCTTGATATCCTTGGTATCCACTTCCGTGATGATCTTCACCACCTCAACAGGGATGGGTACATATGGGTTCTGCATGTTGAGTCTCTCCCTTACTGTTTCGAAATGTCTTCGACGATCTTGCGGATATCGATGTTCACCGGGCAGTACATCACGCACCGGCCGCAGCCTACACAGGCAATCGCGCCGAAATTGTCAACGTAGTAGCGGAACTTGTGCATGACCCGCTGGCGCCAGCGCTCTTTCTGGGATGGACGCGGGTTATGGCCCGAGGTTTCCTTGGTGAAGAGCGGGAACATACAGGAATCCCAGTTGCGGATGCGCTTGCCGTCGGCGCCCTTCATCTCGTCGCTGATATCGAAGCAGTGGCAGGTAGGGCACAGGTAGGTGCAGGTGCCGCAGGCAAGACATTTCTGGTGGATGGTCGCCCAGAAGGGGTGCTCGAAGTTGGCATCCAGCCAGGGTTTGATCTCATGAGCCGGTATCTTGACCTTGATCTCGCTCGCGGCTTGTCTCGCCATCTTTTCCTTGGCCTCTTCGGCCTTCTTGTCGGCCTTGGCATCGCCGAAATAGCCTATGAGCTTGGCGCCCTTTTCGGTGATGAACTCGGCCAGGTAAGTATCGCCCAGATCGGTCAGCAGGATATCAGCACCGTCGGTTGATGTGGGGCTGCCGCCCACCGAGGTGCAGAAGCACGAGGCAGAGGCCGGATGGTTGCAGGCCAGGGCGATAACCGTGGTCTTGGCCCGCTTGTCGATGTAGTAGGGATCTTTCCACTTGTCCTGGTCAAAGAGCATGTCCAGCAGCGCAAAGCTGCGCGCATCGCAGGGCCGCACGCCGAAGAGAACGGTTGACTGGGCTTCAGTCGCGTCCGAGGCGAACTGTACACCCTTGGGTGTGCGGGTATATTTAAGCAGCAGCTCGGTGCGCGGGAACATGAAATTCTTGGGGGCGTTCTTGGTGTTGGCGAAGGTGGTCAGATAGGGACTCCCTTTCTGGATCTGCTTGAAAAGGACATTGTCCTCATCCTGCACTGGAGCAAAAACCACCATATCCGACGCAATCTTGTCGATTACCCCGCTTAATGCATCCTTCTTTATCAGCCTTTTTTCCATAGCGTTCTCAACCTTTTTCACTTTTATAGGAGTCCAAGACCCTTGAGCAGCGGTGAGCCGTCCACATTATGGAGCTTGAGCCAGTTGGCCGCATCCGGCAGTCTCAAGGCCAGGCCGATCAGTTCCGTGAAATAGAAGACCGGCAGTTTCAGGTGCGCGCTGGCGCGCATATCCAGATTTGCCATGCACACCGGACAGGCCACGGCGATACAGTTTGCATCCGCCTCACGCGCCATCTTCATGAGCTTGTCCACCATGCCCCCAACGATGGGGGTCTTGCTGATGGTAAGGCTGCCCCCGCAGCAATCCGTCTTGTAGGACCACTGTTTCACGTCGGTCCCCAGCGCGGTCAAGATTTTATCCAGGAGCACAGGGTTCTCGTAATTGTCGAAGTTGCAGACCTCGGGCGGCCGCAAGAGCAGGCACCCATAGTATGAGACAGGCCTGAGACCGTTGAGCGGGCGCGTTACCTTGGCAGCGAGATTATCGACGCCGATTTCATTGAAGATAATGTCGATCGGATTACGCACCGAGAGGGTGCCCTGGTAGCGGGCGCCTACCAAACGTTCCACCTCGTTCTTGAGCGCGTCGTCTTTCTCGAGATGATGCTGGGCGCTCTTGAAGCGGTTGAAGCAGGCCGCACAGGGGATCATGACGTCGAG
>JAKQBR010000164.1 GCA_029574005.1 Deltaproteobacteria bacterium
CAGGAACAGGCCAAAAAGGTCGTGTGTCTACAGGTTCAGTTCAGATTTTCAATGCGTAAAATTGCCTTAGGTATTGATATATCGAGTGATTTTAATATGGCAGCCACCTGGTGGCTGACTTCGTTACGCCGAAAGAATTGAAAAGATTTTGTCCGGAACTCGGTAGCCTGCAGCGTCTCCAAGGTGTCCCTGATCTGTGCCCAAGACGTGCCGCAGGCATGCTCGGCCACCCGTTCGATCAACAAGGCCAGCACGCAGATCCGGACATGGGCCTCGATGCGTTGAGATGTCCAGTGAAAGATGGGCGTCAGCTTGATCTGGGTGGACTTGAGCAACCGGAAGCAGCGCTCGATCACCATCAACCCCTTGTACCCGTTGGCGGCGGCGAGATAAACAGGGATGAGAACCACATCACCGATTTACACACTCACGGGGACTCTAACGGTCATTTTTCAGGGGGCAGGTCATTCTCTCTTGACACACGAGAGGTCGATTAATATACTCCAACGTACAAAAAGGGTTCTTATCAATCAACTGGAGGAAAATGGGAGTATCATGCAAAAGCGTATAACGATAATCAGTGTGCTATTTTTGTTCTTTATCTCCCTTGAGTGTTACGGGCAGATGCTGAAACCGTCTCCCAGCGTTTCTGCTGTTTCCCCTGATGACGCCCAAGTAGCCAGCGTTATCCGTGACCTTGGTTTTGAAGTTGCCGGTGTCAAATCTTCTGGCCCGGGGTGCTGGTCAGTGCAGGTCAAAGGTTTTGATCCTGAGCGAGCCAGCGGTTCGATGCGAGGCATTATTACCGGGACCATGCGCGGGCAGGGTGTCCGCATGGGCGGTAGCAGGGCCCAGGCGGGCGGTACTGATGATGGCGGTTCTGCTACTGGCAGCCCATCAGACAAGCCGGAAAAATCGGGAGGTTCTGGTAAGGGCGGTAATATGGGGGGTATTTTGCAATCAATCACGGTTTCAAAGGCATCCGACGGGAGTATAATACTTGAAGAAAAGGCCCTGCGAGCTCTTGGCCTTTCTGTAAAGGTTCGGCAGGCCGGATCAGTGAAAATACACTAAAAACGGCTCGGTGTCCCGGGGGCGGGCCGGGTCATGTCCCGTCAAGTGTGTAAATCGGTGACGTGGTTCTCATCCCTGTTTATCTCGCCGCCGCCAACGGGATGGGGATCATTTCCAGCCTTCCCGTCAGCTTCGCCAGCGACTCCGCGCTGAAGTAGCGCTTCGCCACCTGCCACTCGTCATGCTGCTCGGAGAGCACAGAACCCACCAGGCGCACAATCGATGCGGGGTTCGGGAAGATCCCCACCACGTTCGTGCGCCGCTTGATCTCCTTGTTGACTCTCTCCAGCGGATTGTTCGACCAAATCTGCCGCCAGTGCTCCACGGGGAAGGCCACGTACGCCAGTACGTCGTCTTCCGCCTCGTCCATCAGCTCCGCCACCCGCGGGAACCGGTCTCGGAAGGAGTCGGATCCCCGGCGCCATTGCTGCCGGGTGCTGGACGCATCCGGTTGTGCGAACACCGTGCGGATCGTCGTCGCCACCATCATCGTTGCGGACTTCGGCACATGGGCCAACGCGTTGCGCATGATGTGCATCCGGCACCGCTGCCAGCAGCTCCCCGACAGCGTCGCCGCGATCGCGTTCTTCAACCCCTGGTGGGAATCGCTCGTCACCAGCTGAACCCCTTTCAGGCCGCGGGATACCAGGTTCCGCAGAAACTGCAGCCAGAACCCGCCGTCCTCGGAAGGACCCACGTCCAGCCCCAATACCTCCCGCTCTCCGGTGCCTGTTACCCCGATGGCGATCACCACGGCCGTGGAGACGATGCCGACCCTCCTGGCGAACTTTGAGGAACGTGGCGTCCAGCCAGACGTACGGGTACTCCTCGGTCAGGCGACGGTTCCGGAATCGCTCGACTTCCGAATCGAGCTCCTCGCACAACCGCGAGACCTGGCTCTTGCTGATCACGGTCATCCCCAGCGCTTTCACCAGATCGTCCACCCGGCGGGTGGAAACCCCTTGGACGTAGGCTTCCTGGACTACCCCTACCAAGGCCCGTTCCGCACGCCGCCGGAGCTCCAGCAGGCTCGAGAAGAACGACCCGTCTCGAACCCGGGGAACCTGCAGTTCGACGGTTCCCACCCGGGTATCCCACTGGCGGGGACGATAGCCCTTCCGTTGCCCCGTGCGTTCGGAGGTCCGCTCGTTCTTCTCCGCCCGAAAATGCTGGGAAACCTCAAGATCCATCAGCGCTTGCCCCAGTATCCGGACGCCCTCCCGCAGAAAATCCACCTCGCCCGCCATCTCCGCCTTGCGCAGCAAATACGTCAATGCCATCCTGAGGTCGTCGGCCATCGTTGCGGTGTCCTCCTTCTTTCAGTGTCTTTGGCGAGATCACGTAAAGAGGAGAACCACGCGGTGGCCGACCTCATCAACCACCAACCCAACACCGATTTACACACTCACGGGGACTCTAACGAAAGGGATTGATTTTTACGACAGGTTCGCGACAATGTTCACGACACCTTTGCGACACGTTTTACGACACACACGGCCCTGCTGGGTGCCTGGGAAATGTACCTTAACACCGCTTCCGGCATGCTGGGAACGGCCTGCTCTTTGATAACTCGTAGAATATCGTAGGCTTATGACTCGATGGCCGGATGGAGAACGGTTATGAAGAGGGTTGTACACGGGGAGCCGAAATTCAATCCGCTGATTTCAGCGGTTCTTGTTTAACGCAAGACCCCGTGGGGTGATCCCCTCGGGGTCTCGTCGTTTCTGGCGTGCCCACGCCGACTTACCTGTCTGCCGGGCCGGGCACGGGACAGGCAGGCGACCGCCCGCACATTTACCCTGATTCTCCGTTTCGAAGCCTGCAGCCCGAGGGCCGGGTGCAACCCTGGGGGTTGTGCGCGCTCATCGAAAATGGAGCAGGCATGGGGAACAGTAGAACTTGACTTTATGTGCACAATGAGCTACATTGTAGCCCATTCATGGGAGGTAAGACAAATGCCTACAAACTCGGTCGTCCGTGCTCGTATAGATCAGGACATAAAAAACGAAGCAGAAACCGTGCTCGCTTCTATCGGGCTCACCGTTTCAGATGCTTTTCGTATGATGATGGTCCGCATTGCAAAGGAAAAGGCTCTGCCTTTTGAACCACTTGTTCCCAATGACGAAACTATTGAGGCCATGAGGGCTGCCCGTCGCGGCGAGCTTACTACTGCAGGAACCTCAAAACGTCTGCTTGCGAAGCTCAATGCGGGAAATTAGATTTACTTCCCGTTTTAAGCGCGATTACAAGCGCGAAAAATCAGGGCGACATGGCAAAATCCTTGATGCCGCCCTGACGAAGATACTTGATCTACTCGCTGCTGATATGCCTCTGCTCCCCTCCAACCTTGACCATCCGCTCCTTGGTGAATGGGCAGATCATCGCGACTGCCATATCAGGCCCGATCTCATCTTGATTTATCGCAAGCCCGACAACGATCACCTTGATTTAGTGCGCCTCGGTTCACACAGTGAACTTGGCTTATGATGCACACCTGGAGCCGTCATCACAGAATGTGATCATAAGATATGGCCTGCTATTTCATAGTACATATTTTTATATTATAGAGCGGCTCGGTTTATAGAAAGTTTCGATACCTGCGATCCATTGATGGTATCGAAACGGCCTGGAAAACTATGATATCCGAAAGCGACCTATACTCGGGAGAATCCCATATCAAAGTCCATGTCGTGGCACGAAATCTATGCCCTTGAACCTGAAACATGGACATCGCTGGCTTGGACGAGAGCGGCGGCACAGACGGCCTGGCCCAGGGAGATGCCGCCGTCGTTGGTGGGTACCTGGGTATGTTGGTACACCTCGAACCCATGCGTGCTCAAGGACTGGATGCAGCCCTCCAGGAGGATGCGGTTCTGGAAGCAGCCGCCGCTCAAGGCCACGCGGTTCAGCCCTGAGCGCTCACGCAGTTTGAGGGTCAGTCTGGCTGCGGAGGCAATGACGGACTGATGGAAGGCCCAGGCGAGGCTTTCGCGCGCCTGGCCTTGGATATGTGCCGCTACGAGATCGCGGATCATGGGCGCCGGATCAATGACCAGTACGCCATCTTCATCACGAATGGCCATCTCGGCCAAACGATAGGATTGCGGCCTGGCAGCGGCCTCCAACTCCATGGCGGCCTGGCCCTCGAAGCTGACCGTGCGCCTTAAGCCCAGGAGGGCGGCCACGCCGTCGAAGAGCCGGCCCAAACTGGAGGTCAGGGGCGAGTTGATGCGCTTAACCAGGACCTTTTCCAGGATGTCCATATCCATGCCCTCCGGGATGAGCTTCAAGCGCATGGCATAGCCCCGCCATGCATCACCGAAGGCCTCCCGCAGGAGGCTGATCCCGATGCGCCAGGGTTCTCGAACGGCTTTCTCGCCGCCCGGGAGCAGGAACTCCTTTATATGTCCGGCGCGCCGGAATGACCTTTCATCGGCCAGGAGGAATTCCCCGCCCCAGACATGGCCGTCCGTGCCGTAGCCGGTGCCGTCCAGGGCCAGACCGATCACCTTTTCCGTAAGCGCGTTTTCGGCCATGGCACTCACGATATGGGCATGGTGGTGCTGGACCGCGATCACCCGCACGCCGGCCATCTCGGAGGCCACCCGCGTGGTATAGTAAGCCGGATGCAGATCGCAGGCCACGATTGCTGGTTTGCACTGCGCGATGCGCTGCATGAGGGCGATGTTCTCGTGCAGGAAATCGCGCGCCTGGGGCGTCTCCATGTCGCCGATATGCGAGCTCAGAAAGGCCTGGCTGCCCTTGAGGACGCAGAGCGTGTTCTTCATCTGCGGCCCTAAGGCCAGCACGTCCGGATAATCGCGGTTTAATGCCAGCGGCTTGGGGGCAAAGCCCCGGCTGCGGCGCATCATGCGCGTCTGGCCGGCGGCCACGAAGGCGATCGAGTCGTCGCAGCGCACCAGGATGTCGCGGTTATGCACTAAGAAGGCGTCCGCGATGCCGGCAAGGCGCGCCACGGCCTCGCGGTTGCCGATCGAGATCGGTTCGTCTTTCTGGTTGGCGCTGGTCATGACCAAGGCCGTGAAGCCCTTTTCGAAGATCAGGTGCTGCAGCGGGGCATAGGGGAGCATGATGCCCAGCGTGGACATGCCTGGCGCCACCAGGGGCGCGAGCGGCGCTGCGTCGCGTTTCCTGACCAGCACGATCGGGCGCTGCGGGGACGCAAGCAGCTCTTCTTCCTCGGGCGTAAGTTCGGCCAGCACCCGCGCGGCCTGGATATCCCTGACCATGATGGCCAGGGGCTTTTCCTCGCGGTATTTGCGCGTGCGCAGGCGCGCTACGGCCATATCGTTCGCGGCATCCACGGCCAGGTGAAAACCGCCGATGCCCTTGATGGCCAGGATCTTGCCCTCGCCCAGCAGACCTAAGGCGGCCAACAGGGGATCGTCTGCGGTAAGCTCTTCCCCCTGGGCGTCCAGCAGCGTCAGGTGCGGGCCGCAGACCGGGCAGGCATTGGGCTCGGCATGGAAGCGCCGGTCAGCCGGGTCCTCGTACTCTTTGCGGCAGGCCGGACACAAGGGGAAGCAGGCCATCGAGGTTTTTTCGCGGTCATAGGGGATGTCGCGGATGATGGTCAGGCGCGGGCCGCAGTCGGTGCAGTTGATGAAGGGGTAGCGAAAACGCCGGTCGGACGGATCGAAGAGCTCTTTCAGGCACGGCCCGCACACGGTGACATCCGGGCTGATCAGGACCTCGCGCGGTCCTTGAGACTGGCTTTCCCGGATCTCGAAGGAAGCACCCCCTTGAGGTTCAATATCCTCTACCACCAGCGAGGTGATGTGCGCCAGGGGCGGCAAGAGGTTCTGGACATCGGCGGCAAAACCGTCTAAGTCGGCCGAGGTCCCTTCCACCTCCACCACGACCCCGTCCGTCCGGTTGAGGACATGGCCAGAGAGATGATGGGCCTGGGCCGTGCGATAGATAAAGGGGCGGAACCCCACCCCCTGGACGATGCCGCCGAAGAGGAAGCGACGGCGCAGAAGATCCTTATGGGCGCTTGTGGGCCTCAATCCGACCCCTCAGCCATGCAAACCACTGCCCCAGCCCATCGCCCGTGCGGCAGGAGACCTCGAATATCGTCAAGTCCTGGTTGATGGCGCGCGCATCCCTGAGGGCCTTGTCGCGGTCGAAGTCCACATACGGCATCAGATCGATCTTGTTGATCAGCAGGACCGTGGACTCCTGGAACATGAGCGGGTACTTGGCGGGCTTGTCCGCGCCTTCGGGCGTGGAGAGCAGCATCACCTTGGCGTTCTCGCCCACCTTGAACTCGGCCGGGCAGACCAGGTTGCCGACATTCTCCACGATGAGGAGGTCGATCGCGTCCAGATCCAGGCCGGATAAGGCCTCGCGGATCATGTTGCCGTCCAGGTGGCAACCGCCGCCGGTATTGATCTGCACGGCCGGTATGCCCAAGGCGGCCACGCGGTCGGCGTCATACGTATCCTGGATATCGCCCTCGATCACGGCGATGCGATAGTCATCTTTCAGCGCCAGGATGGTCTTCTCGACCAAGGTGGTCTTGCCCGCCCCGGGCGCGCTCATGAGGTTGATGACATAGATCCCCTTGGCGTCGAACAAGGCCCGGTTCTCCTGCGCGATGCGGTCATTGGCATCCAGCACGTTCTTGACTACCTGGATCTTCACTTTTCAAGCCTCCTTAGCGATATTTGTAATAGGCGGCGCAGGAGCCCTCGCCCGAGACCATGCACGGTCCGACGGGATTGATGGGCGTGCACCCCTTGCCGAAGAGCGGACATTGATCCGGAATGATGGCCCCGCGCAGCACGTCCCCGCAGGCGCAGCCCTTGACCTCGATCGATCGTATCTCCGGTACCTCGAAGCGCCTGAGGGCATCGAAGTCATGATAGGCATCCTGAAAGGCAAGGCCGCTGGCGGGGATGGTTCCGAGCCCGCGCCATTCGGCGTCCCTGGTCGTGAATACCTCTTCCAGCACGGCCCTGGCCTTGGCGTTGCCTTCCGGGGCCACGCCCCGGCCGTACTGGATCGCCACCGCGGGCCGCTGTTCCACAAGCTGCTCCAGGATCATGAGGATGCCTTCGAGGACATCAATGGGCTCAAAGCCCGTGATCACGGCCGGCTTGCCCGTCTGGGCCAGGAACGTGTAGGCCGCCGCGCCAATCACGATGCTGACATGACCTGGGCAGAGGAAGCCGTCGATCCGGATGGCTGGGTCATGGATGAGGGCCTGCATGGCGGGCGGTATGACCTTATGCACCGAGAAGACGCTCACATTGCCGATGCCCTGCCTGCGGGCGCGCATGACCATGGCGCCGATGGTGGGCGAGGTGGTCTCGAACCCGATGCCCATGAAGACGACATGCTTGTCGGGATTTTCCCGGGCCAGGGTGATGCTGTCGAGGGGCGAGGCCACGATGCGGATATCGGCGCCTTCGGCCCTCAATTTCTGGAGGCTATGGCCGCCCGTGCCGGGGACGCGCAGCATATCGCCGAAGGTGGCGAAGATGACGCCCGGCCGTCCTGCCAGGTAGATGGCCGTATCCACGTCGTGGATCGAGGTCACGCACACCGGGCAGCCCGGACCCGATATGAGGCGGATATGAGCGGGCAGCATCTTTCGGATGCCGTAGCGGCCGATGGCCTGGGTATGGCTGCCGCAGACCTCCATGATGGCGATGTCCCGGCCGAGCGCGCCGGCCGCGTTCTCGATGCGTCCCAGCAGGGCCTTGGCCAGCGCCGGGTCGCGGTATTCGTCAATATATTTCATTGTCGATCAGCTCTTGCAGGAAGGCGAGGTCTTCCTTGGCCTGCTCCTCGTCCACCTTGTGCAGGGCATAGCCGGCGTGGGCGATCACGTAATCGCCCACCGTAACCTCCTTATCGATGAGGTCGAGCGAGACCTCGCGCCGGGTGCCGCCGATATCGATCACCGCGAAGTTGTCGGCGTCAATGGAGATTATTCTGCCTGGGAAGGCGATGCACATAACTACCTCAGTCCACGTCCATTTCTATGAGCTTGAGTTCCTCGGTCCCGCCCTGCAGCATGACCTCGGCGCTCCCGCAGAGCGGGCAGTGCGCCGCATAGGTCGAGAGTTCAGATTTCCGCTCACAGTGCATGCAGTAGATGGAAACGGGCAGAATGTCAAACAACAACCGTGCGCCGTGGGCGCGCGTGCCTTCCGAGAGCACCTCAAAGGCAAAATTGAGCGTCTCGGGCTCGATGGAGGACAGCCGGCCGAAGGAAAGCCGGATGCTGTTCACCTTGCTGAAGCCATGCTGCTTGGCATGCTCCTCGATGATAGCGAGAATGGACTGGGTCAGGGACATCTCATGCATGGTCGTTGGTCTCAAGTACTACACCCAGCCGGGTGAGTTCGGCAAGCACAAGCCGCTCCATGGCGGGAAAGCGCTCCTGAAGCCCGGGCGTGAGTTCGAGATTCATGTCCTGATAGTTGGAGGGCACGATGCACAGGAAGACGATCTCGGGCAGTTCGCCGATCATCTCGGCCTTGCAGAGCACGTCGGATAAGCTCACCTCGTGAGCGCTCGTAGGCGGCGGCATGTACGTGGCGAACTCGGCCTGCGTGAAGCGGTAGATGGAACCCGGCGCGTCGGCCAGCTTGATTACGTCGATGATGATCATGGAGGAGCTGCGGTCCATGATGTCGAGCAGGAAATAGCCCAAGGTGCCGCCGTCGATGATCTCGACGGTCTCCGGAAAGCTGTGGCGGCCTTCGAACCATTTGACGAAGTGGACCCCGAAGCCTTCATCGGCCATAAGGATGTTGCCCAGCCCGAGGATCGTGATGCGCTTTTCCTGTCTCATGCGGGTATGAATAAGAAGGGGGGGGAATCCCCCCCTTGTCTAATGCCCAATGAAGGGCGCCTCCGCAATGGTTCTACTCTTCGATCTTCCTGAAGACCCTCCCGCTGATCATGGACGAGACCGTGCCTTCCTTGAAGACCACATCGTACCAGAACGCCATGTACAGGTGCACGACAATGAAGATGATGAAGAGCCAGGTCAGGATGTGGTGGATGTAGCGCACGATGCCCAGCCCGCCCAGGAGATTGCCGATCCACAGCAGCGGACCGTTGACCGCTCCGATGAGGCCAGCGTCATGGTTGGCGCCCATGAGCACCAGACCGGTTATGACGATCAGGAGCCACATGACGATGAGTCCGCCGTAGGCCAGCGACTGTAAGGGGCCATAGAGGTGGGTATGCTGCGGCTTTTCCTCGGAGATCAGGGCGTAAAACTTGATCTGGGTCCAGAAGTTTTTGAAGTCGGTCCAGGCGAAGAAGTCCTTGAAGTCGGCGTGGAAGCGCGAGAAGAACATCATGTAGATGCGCCAGATGAACACGAAGGTCAGGATGGTGCCAAAGAGGATGTGGACATAGCGCATGGAGCCCATCAGGAACTTGCTGCCTGTCTCGCCTGTCAGGACGGTGATCGGGCTGTAGATGTAGAACCCGGTCGGGATCAGGATGAAGATGGACAGCGCCATCAGCCAATGGTTGGCCCGCATTGAGAGGGACCACTCTTTTATTGCCACGCGTTTATCCATACGACCTCCTTAGGCGACCTTGAACACCTTGATCGCATTGGTCCGGGGATCGATGATGTGCACCGCGCAGGCCATGCAGGGGTCGAAGGAATGGATGGTGCGGAGGATCTCGAGCGGCTGATCGGTCTTGGCAAGCCGGGTGCCGACCAGGGACTCCTCGTAGGGTCCGCGCAGGCCGGCCTTGTCGCGCGGTGAGCAGTTCCAGGTCGAGGGCACGATGGCCTGATAGTTGGCGATGCGGTGGTTCTCGATGCGGATCCAGTGCCCCAGAGCGCCGCGCGGCGGCTCGGTCATGCCGCGGCCTTCACCCTCCTTGGGCACGTCGCAGCGCGTCCAGGTGCGGGTGTCCCCGCCCTTGATGTTGGCGATCAGTTCGTTCACCCAGCCTTCGATCTTGTCGCCCACATACTTGGTCTCGATGGCGCGGGCGGCCGTGCGGCCCAAGGTCGAGAAGAGCACCGTGGCCGGCAGGCCGGTGGCCTTGAGCGTGCCGTCGACGAGCTCCTTGATCTCCTGGTGGCCCTGGGCGTAACCGACCACCATGCGCGCCAGGGGACCCACCTCGTAGGGGGTGCCGTCGTAGCGCGGTGCCTTGCACCAGGAGTACTTCTCGTCGCCCTTGAGGTTCCCGTTCGCATCGTAGTCGGTGTATTTGGGTTCGGTCGTGCCTTTGTAGGGATGCTGCGGCTCGTCATCCTTGTACCAGGCATGGATGGCCTCTTCGGTGATCTTGGCCTCGTCGAGCTTGATGGGATGGGCCAGGTCCGCGGCCTTGACCGCGCCGCGCGGGAAGAGCAGGGTGTTCCAGTCGTCGTCGAGCGGGAAGCCGCCGTAGGCCAGGTAATTCTTGACGCCCCCTCCCACGCCGGAGAGCCCCTCGTCCTTGTAGTAGGCGGCCGCCAGCACCACGTCCGGGAGGTAGGCGGTCTCGACGAAGTTCTTGAGCTCTTTGAGCCGGAAGAGGTATTCTCCCAGGCGCGAGGCATCGAGCACATCCATGACCGAGGTGATGCCGCCCACCACCAAAGTCTGCGGGTGGGGGTTCTTGCTGCCGAAGATGGTCATCATCTGGGCGCCGAGCTTGGATACCTGCAGGGCGTCCAGGTAGTGCGACACGATGACCAGGTTGGCCTCGGGCGGCAGCTTGTAGGACGGGTTGCCCCAGTAGGCATTGGCAAATGGGCCCAGGCGTCCCTGGTCCACGAACTTCTTGAGCCGCTTCTGCACCGCGGCGTAGTGCGTCTCCGAGCAGTTGTAGGGGGTCTCGCAATAGGCGCGCGCCAGTTCGACCGCCTTTTTGGGATCGGCCGACAGGGCGCTGACGATATCCACCCAGTCGAGCCCGTGCAGGTGGTAGAAGTGCATGATGTGGTCATACAGGTATTGGGCGCCGTGGATGAGGTTGCGCACGATGCGCGCGTTCTTGGGCGGCTTGACCTTGAAGGCGTCCTCGCAGGCCAGGATGCTGGCCTCGTAATGCACGTAGGTGCATACCCCGCAGAAGCGCTGCACGATCAGGCCGGCGTCGCGCGGGTCGCGGCCCTTGAGGATAGTCTCGATGCCGCGCCACAGGGTGATGCTACTCCAGGCGTCCTTGATGACATTATTTTCGACTTCGCATTCAATGCGCAGATGACCTTCAATCCTGGTGATCGGATCAACAATGATTCTCTGTCCCATGGTTAACCTCCGGATTAATGCTCGTTATGCGACGGGGTCTCTTCGTCCGTCTTCTTGGGCTGGCCGTGGCTCTTCAAGGCCGTCATTCCGGCATGTACACCCACGCCGATTACCGTGGCGCCCAAGAGCGCCGCTCCGATGCCGTCCACTTCGGCCTCTACCCCGCCCACCCCAATGGGCTTGTCGGCAATGGGTTTTTCCAGAGGCGCCATGGTATCCCAGAAGTCCGGTTCGGTGCAGCCGATGCAGCCGTGCCCGCCCATGATCGGCCAGGAAACACCTGCGTTGAAACGCACCTTGCTGCAGTTGGCATAGGTATAAGGGCCCTTGCAACCGACCTTGTACAGGCACCAGCCCTTCTTGGCCGCCTCATCGCCCCACTCCTCGACATATTCGCCGGCATCGTAGTGCGGCCGGCGTTCGCAGAAGTCGTGGATGCGCTTGCCGTAAGCCCACAGCGGCCGGCCCTGGCCGTCCAGGGCCGGAGCTGCGCCGAACATCAGGAGGTGCAGGATCGTGCCCACGAAATTGACCGGGTTGGGCGGACAGCCGGCGATATTGATGGTGGATACGCCGATGGCGTCCTCGATGCTCTTGGCATCGGTAGGGTTGGGCCTGGCGGCCTGAATATTGCCGAAGGCCGAGCAGGAACCGATACAGATCGTAGCCATGGCCTTGGAGGTGACCTCCTTGGCGATATCGATGCCGGTCTTGCCCTTGGGCCCGAGCCTGAGATATTTCCCGTTCAGGCCGGTCGGGATGGCACCCTCGGTGACGCAGACGTATTTGCCGGGGAAATCGGCCATGGCCTTCTCCAGGCAGGCCTCGGCCTGATGGCCGGCGGCGGCCATGAGGGTTTCATGATACTCGAGCGAGATGGTGTCCAGAAGGATGTCGTCGACATTGGGGTAGTAGGTGCGCAGGAAGGCCTCGGAACAGCCCGTGCATTCGGCGAAGTGCAGCCAGATCACCGGCACGCGGCTGAAGTTCTCGGCCGCCTTGGCCACCATGGGCTTGAACATGGGCGGCAGCATCAAGGCCGCGGTCATGACCGAGGTCCATTTCAGGAAGTCCCGGCGGCTGACCCCGCGTTCCTGCAGGACCTCATGCAGATCCTCGCGGGCCGCGGGCAGCTCGCGGTCCATGGCCTCCATGTGGACCTTGCACTGCTCCATGAGCTGATGGTACTGCTCACTGACGGTTCGATTGCATCCAGAACTTTGTTTCTTTGCCATACAGATCCCCCTCTTCACCTGCAATTGGTTTTGTGTTCCGTGTTTCCTGTAGCTTGTTCCCCACCTCCCAGCACCAAGGCTCATCTTAGTATGGGATTCATAACATAATACCACAACCACCATAATTAAATAAAGAAAATAATGATTCATTATTTTTTTTGTCATATTTTTTATCTGACATAACGGTAAGCTATGACGCGTTACGATCACGGGATGCGCGTTTACCCCTGAGCGAAGACATGCAGGGACCGGGGACGGGGAATTCTTTCACATTTTCTTCACCGTTCTTTTACACCCGCCATACCAGAACTCATGTTAGCATATGGGCAGTTGTTTACATGTCTGAATCGATAGAGAGGATGACGATGCCATGAAAACCCTCTATATCTATCCGGCCATACCCGATACCTTCTGGAGTTTTCGGCATGCCCTTTCATTCATGGGCGAGAAAGCGGCCTTCCCACCGCTGGGTCTTCTGACCATTGCCGCCATGTCACCCAAGACCTGGGAAAAACGCCTAGTCGATATGAATACCACCGCTCTGACGGATGACGATATCCGCTGGGCGGACATGGTCTTCACAACCGCCATGCACGTTCAGCGGGAATCGGTCACAGAGGTGACCGCGCGTTGCCGACGCCTGAATAAGACCATCGTGGCCGGCGGACCCTACTTCACCACCGCCGAGGAAGATTTCAGCGCCATCGACCACCGCTTTCAGGGAGAGGCGGAAGAGACCTTCCCTACCTTCCTGGCGGACCTGGAACGCGGCACCCCCAGACGCCTCTACGCGGCGGCATCAAGGCCGGATTTAAGCCTTTCTCCCATCCCGGCCTGGGAACTCATCAATATGCAGGACTACGATTCCATGCTGGTGCAGTTCTCCCGCGGCTGCCCGTTTGACTGCGAATTCTGCAACATCACCCAATTGGGCGGATCAAGGCCGCGGACCAAGCCGCCCGCGCAATTCATCGCGGAGATCGATGCCCTCTATCGCAGAGGCTGGTATGGATCGGTCTTTGTCGTGGACGATAATTTCATCGGCAACAAAGCCAAGGTCAAGGAACTGCTCAAGGCCCTGGAGCTATGGATGGACACCCACGGACGGCCGTTCCATTTCTTTACCGAAGCCTCCATCAACCTGGCCGAAGACAGAGAGCTCATCGAGCTCATGACCAGGGCGGGCTTCAACAAGGTGTTCATCGGGATCGAAACCCCGAACGAGGCCAGCCTCAAAGAGGCCGGAAAGACAAACAATCTGCGCGGCAACCTGCTTCAGGCGGTACAAACCATCCATGCCGGCGGCCTGGAGGTCATGGGCGGCTTCATATTAGGGTTCGACCATGACACCCCTGATATCTTCGAGCGCCAGATCGCCTTTATCCAGCAGAGCGGCATCATCATGGCCATGGTGGGGTTGCTGGATGCCCTGCCCGGGACCAGGCTTTACCAGCGTCTGCAGAAAGAAGGCCGACTGAGGGAACAGACCTCGGGCGACAACACGGACGGCACGATGAATTTCATACCCAGGATGGAGCCACAGACCTTGCAGGAAGGCTACCAGCGCGTGCTGGAAGGCATCTATGCCCCGAAAGCCTACTACGAGCGCTGCATTACCTTCCTGGCCGCCTATCGGCCCAGGAACATCTCCAAGATCAACCGCTCGGGCATCATGGCCCTATTCAGAAGCATGTGGCGTATCGGGATCCTCAATGAAAGCGGTTTCAGGGCCTACTACTGGAGACTGCTGCTCCACAGCCTGCTGAAAGATCCACGCACCCTGGGCGAGGTCGTGCGCCTGGCGATCGTCGGCCTGCACTTCCGCACTGCGCTCCTCAAGCCTGCATCGAGGAAGGTCTCCAAAATCGGTCAGGTTCACAGCCGCCATGGTTTCCGAGGTCGTTACGCAACGCAGATATCTCTGATCAAGGATGCCCGCTGAGGCTTACAACCTGCCTGCCTTTTTTATAGCCCCGCCCCACCGATGGGACAGGGCCTTTTTACGGAAATCGCAGCATGACGGCCGGAGACAGGCATGCTATACTGTGGGCATGCCCAGGCTGGTCAGCTTCTTATCCGATTTCGGTCTCAAGGATGGCTATGTGGCCCAGGTCAAGGCCCGCATCATGTCCGAGATCCCGAACCTTACGATCGTGGACATCACGCACTGTCTTGACGCCTTCGACATCCTCTCCGGCGCCTGGCTGCTTTTTACGACCGCCGAGACCTTCCCGGAAGGAACCATCCACCTGGCCG
>JAKQBR010000167.1 GCA_029574005.1 Deltaproteobacteria bacterium
CCGGCGCCGGTCTCGGTGGTCAGCTTCTCGATCCCGAACTGCTTGTTGTACCAGGCCTGGGGGACGGCCGTATTGGGCTTGTGGCTGCCTGCCGGCGACACGCCTTCGTTCTTGTAATAGATGCGGGCCGGGGTTTTCAGGGCCTTTTCCAGCGAGACGGCACGACACAACGGCGAGGGGCGCCACTTGTACAGGATCTCCAGCACCTCTTCGGGGATGGTTATCCAGCGCTCCTGGCTGACCTCCTGCTCGATCAGGTTCATGGGGAACACCGGCGCCAGGGCGTCCGGGGTCACCGGGTTGCCGTCCGGCCCCAGAGGCGGCAACATCGGCGTGGGCAGGTCGGCCGCCAGGTTGTACCACTGTCTGGGTATCTCATCTTCGTTCAACAATACCTTGATCATCAATTCCTCCTTGCGAAGTTTCGTCAGTCTTGAGCGAGGCCGGACTGATCCAAGAGCGTCCGGATGGCCGAAGAGGTCTTCTTGAGCTCACGCGAACCGCGGGTGATCTTGCACAGGCTGATGCCCAAGCGCTTGGAGATCTCCCGTTGCGGTATCCCACGGTGCAGCAGCTTGACCGACTCCCAACGCAGCGCAAAGGTCTCGATCTCGGCCGGGGTCATGATCTCGCTTAAAAAACGCACCATGAACTCCTTGTCTTTGATGGCGAGCAGAACGTCGGCCAACTCTTGGATTGAGGTCGTATGCATCGCGTATCACCGATTGTGTTTCTTTTTATAGAAACACATCCCCGCCGGGGTGTCAAATTAAAAATCAGATTGCAAAATCAGCGGATGTACACTTTTTTTAAAATGGACATTCGCGTGTCGGCAAAGTCATCACGCCCTCAAGAACCACCTTGCCACAATGGACAGATACGCGAGGAACCCGGTTTGAACGCGCGGCATACCTGCGGCCTGGTATCATAAATGCCGCAGGCGCAATGATCGTCGCATGTGATCAGGAACGGACATGCCGCGGCGCTCCGGCCGTCTGTGCGTGATACGATGCGGTCGCCGGCCCAGACCGTGGCGGCGGCATCCACCGCTTCCAGGATATCATCGCGACCTTCCCTTCTCCAGCGCGCCTCATCTTCCGGCGTGACATAGGCGAACAGGTGGGCAAGACAGCATGTTCCGCACCGTCTGCACATCATTGCGGATTGTCCCATCATGCCGGAACCACTATACCAGGTTTCAGCGTTGTCCAGCAAGGCCGCCTTTGGAAGAAATTGACCTTGATTTGATTGCGTTTGATCACTACACTACAAGCAATGCTCATCCATGAGCACTATCCATACCAAGGAGGAAAACAATGAGCGAGGATAAGGTCATCCGGTTATGCAAAGAGGGTTCATGCTGTCCTGAGGTTCGCGTCGGCGCGACGCATGTCACTATCGGCGAGGACGACAACACCTGCACCCTGACCCGCGAACAGTGGGAAATCCTCAAGGACAAGGTGCTCAAGAACGAGATCTGAGGCCGGTGCAGCGACCTTGTTTGGGATCAGGCAGCCTGCTCTGCCTGTTCCATTGCCCTGCCTGCTGATGACGTCCGGGTGTATGTGCGCTCGGCGCCTATTCTTCAGGCCGCCGTCCGGCAGCCCGGCAGATCGTTGGCGCTGTCGAGACCGAAGCTCTCTGGCAGGCTGATCATCATGGCCACCGGCAGGTGGTCGGAGTAGGCGTGGTTGAGCACGCGCGTCTCCTCGATGGCGATGCTGGGTGAAACCAGGATGTGGTCGATGCGGCGAGTCGGGTTCCAGCTTGGGTAGCTGGGTATCGGACACCCGGATGAGATCAGACCGGTGCGCGTTCTCAACTGTTGCATCTCCGGGCTGTCGGCTTGACAGTTCATGTCGCCCATCAAGACCACGTGCGGGTACTGCCCCACCAGCTCGGACAGGTAGTCGATCTGCTGCATCCGCGCCTTCT
>JAKQBR010000172.1 GCA_029574005.1 Deltaproteobacteria bacterium
CGGCCAGGGCCGAAAAGCTCGCGGTCACGCCGCCATAGGTGGGGTCGGTATAGACCGTGATGAGGGGGATGTCCGTGACGGTGCGGGCATGCACGGTCTTGAGCATCTGCATGAGGCCCCAGATGCCCTCCTGAACGCGCACGCCGCCCGAGGCGCAAAAGAAAACCAGGGGCCGCGCGGTCTGGCGGGCATGCTCCATCAGGGCCACGATGGCCTGGCCCATGGCCGTTCCCATGCTGCCGCCCTTGTATCCGAAATCCATGACGCCCACCACGCACGCCTCACCCTGGATGCTTCCGAGCGCGCCCATGATGGCGTCTTCCGCTCCGGACGGGCTTCCCGATGCCAGGATCTTGGGATCGAGCTCGATCAGGCCCTGGGCGTCGCAGGTAAGGGCTATCCGTTCACGGGCGCCGATGCGCAGATGGAAGTCGCAATGCGGGCAGACGTGCAGATTTTCTTTCAGCTTGCCCGTTATGACGGTCTCCTTGCAGGACGGGCATTCGGTCCAGCGGCCGTCCTTCTTGGCGATCTCAAGGACGTCGGTCAAAGGTTGAAGACCTCCCCGCCCTTGATGGCGCTGACGCGCGCAGGCAGCTCGGCGAGGACCTCCTGCAGGTACTTGGGCTTGATGTGGTAGGCGATAAGCTGCGGCGAATTGTTGAGGAAGGTGCGGATGCCCTCGCCGATCATGGCCGGGGTCAGGTGATGGGTGATGCGGGCGATGTCGTGCATGCGGTTGGGGAAGGACGCCTCGATGAAGAAGGCCCTCAGCCTCTCGCCATAGGAGGCCGCCAGGTCGAAGAGGGCCTGGGTATAGCCGGTATCGCCGCTGAAGATGACGCACCGATCTCCCTCACAGACCACGTACGCCACCGATCCGGGGATATGCTCGAGCTCGACCGCCGTCACCTTGAGCCGCCCGATCTCGAATTCGCCTACCGGCACGCAGGCAAACCTGAACACGGACTCATCCACCTTGAGCTCCTCCATCTCGGGCCATATCAAGCCGTTGAATACGTGCGCCTTGAGGACGTCCATGGTCTGCTTGCTCCCCCAGATCGTCACGCCCTGGACGTGGTTGCTGTACATGACATCCAGGATAAAGGGCAGCTCCTTGATGTGGTCGATATGGGAATGGGTCAGGAGGATGTGCCTGATGCCGCGCACCGCCGATTCCGGCAGGACGGAAGCCGCCGAGCCGGCATCGATGAGGGTGTCGCCGTTAATCAGGATGCTCGTGGTGTTGAACCCGATGGCCACCGAACCGCTGCACCCAAGGATCTCAATCTTCATATGCCCCCGAAACGCTTAAAAAACATGCTGCTGCCGAGTTTTATCACCCTCATCGGCCAACCGCGAAAGAAACTGTAACACCAGGATTGATTTCATGCGATCCATGGTATTACGGCACGATGGTGATCTCCACGCGCCGGTTCATGGACATGCCTTCCTCCGAGGTGTTGTCGGCCACGGGCCGCGTGTCGGCGTAGGCGATGGCGCACATGCGGTTGGTCTTGATGCCCTGGTCTTCGAAGAGCTCGAGAACGGCAATGGCACGCGCCTGCGAAAGCGACCAGTTGTTCGGGTACACCTTCTTGACGATCTCCGGCAGGGCGGCATTGTCCGTGTGTCCCCCGATCTCGATATATCCGGGATCGAGTTGCTTCAGCCCCTTGGCAATCTTCTCCACCAGCCGCACGCCCTTGGGGGTAAGCCATGCGCTGCGGGGGCCGGCGAAGGCGACCCGCTGGGGCAAAATGATCTTGACCTTTTCGGTGTTCTTGATGATATACACCTGGTCGGCCAGACGCTCCTGATAGAGCAGGTTCGCGGCGTAATCGTAGATCTTGTTGACGCGGCCGGCCATGTCCTTGCGCTCCTGCATGAGGGTCTTGAAATGGGAGATCTGCTGGAGCAGATCCTTATTCTGCTGGAGGGTCTCGATCTGCTTGTCGAGGTAGGCCTGCTTGTCCCGGATGCACTCCTCTTTTTCCTCCCGTGCCTTGCGGGCTTCATTGCGCAGGCCGGTGAACTGCGACTTTGTCTGCTGGATCTCGGCGTTCAGGAGGGTGTTGGTTTCTTCGCAGCGTTTGAGCTTGGCTTCCAGGGCGTTATATTCTTCGGCGCTGTACTTGTGTGCGCACCCGCAACCGAGCGCAACCATCAGCATGGGGTACACCAGCATCTTCCAACTCGCCATCCGGTCACCTTTCCCATCCTGCTTACAAACATTTTCTCCGGGTGTCAATGATCGATAGAGGAGCAGGTCCCAGGCGAGGATTATGGGGCTTAAAGGGGGGGTGCCTGCCCTCCGGGGGGGGCGGAGGGCAGGCGGGGGCATAGGCTATTCCCGGTGCGTCTTGGGGCGCGCCCGGAACAGGGCTAACAGGGAGAGGCAGAGCAGGGCCGGGA
>JAKQBR010000176.1 GCA_029574005.1 Deltaproteobacteria bacterium
ATGGTCTCCCTGGCGATCGCTGCGCTCTTAATGCTGGCGGTCTATGGCATGCATGCCACGGGGCAGGAGGTTTCCCGTACGATCAGGGACGGATGGTATTGCATGCAATCGCTGCGTGCCGCCATCTTGCAACTTGACCAGGACCTGCTGCAAAGCGCCTACCTCCTCCCGCAGGACATGAAGGTCGTCATCGGTGCGTCTCAGCTGTTCATAGCCGGCGCGCCAATCACGGCGGACTATGCCGGCCTGAGCCTGGCAAACGGCGAACCGCCGCCGTATTATGCCGTCGTTGTATCCCGGACGCCTTCCGCCATTGGACTTGATACCGTGGACCTCGATAACGACCATGTCCCGGATTTCCGGGCCGATCTCGGCCTGATTACGGACCACGGTGCCTATGTGATCGCGCATACCTATGCGCGGGGGGATGCATTCGTCCCCGTGCAGGGCGTCCCTGAAGGGATAATGGGCTCCCGCGTCGTTCCGGCCGTGCACTATGCGCTCAATGAGGGCGGCCTTTACCGCAACGGCCAGCTTTTGGCCGAAAGGATTGTGCGTTTTGAGGCCCGCCGGGAGGGCGCCATCCTGGACATCTATCTGAGGTCGACATGCAATGGCACCGCACGTGAGATGCACTATCGCTACCCGATTGGATGACCGCGCCTATGTGCTGGTGATGGTCCTCATGTTCCTGGTCATCATCCAGGGCATGGTCCTGGTGACCACGGCGGTAGCACGCTACACGCTCATGTCCAGTGCGTCATTTCGCACACTCTTGAATCAGGGCGATGAACTGGCGTTCGGGGTGAATCAGATCACCCGCACGGTGCTCGGCGCTCCCGAAGGCTGGGACCATGCCTGCTTCCGTACCGAGATCAAGACAAAGAGCCGTGGTGATCCTTGCCAGATGCAGACCCTGACATGGCGTGCCATCGTGGAGGAACAGCCGTATGAACTCGTTACCGATATCCGCCTCGCCTCTCTGCGGCCCTACCTGCTGGTGCTGGTCGACGATTCGGAGAGCTTCGGCTGGTCAAGCGGTCTGAACTACGACGAATTGGGCGTCTATGTGAAGCAGCCGACGGGTGAGATAACGCCGAGCGTTTTCGACCTGGCGGGTCTGGACTGCGTCGAGCGTGACGGGCGGACCTATTTTCTGGGCGCATACGGCAACACCATGATGAGGGCGCCTTTTGCGGATTTCTATGGCGGCGCCATGCCGAGCTCGACGTATTTCTACCCCTTGCTGAGGCGTCTCATTGCTGAGACCGATCTGTGCGAAGTAGCCCTTTCGACAACCTCGCATGGGCTTGTTCAACCCTTCACCCATGAGCGATCGGTGCTGACTTCGGCGCTAGAGAATCTTCATCTGGGGACCGAGGAATCAAGGCTGTCCGAAGATCTGTTCCAGGCCCTTGCACTCTTTCCGTCCGAATGCGTGACGGATAAGCATGTGCTCTATGTCACCGACGGCCTGGCCGTGGACGACGGCGATCTGCCGGCTGCTGTCCAGGACTTCGATCACGACGGGAATCCGCTGGACCGCTACTATGAAGGCATGGGGTCGCATTGTCTGGATGATGTGAGCGCCTATGCGGCCTCCACCGGCATAAAGGTCCATACCATGGGCCCGCGCAGCGATTTTTTGCTGCAGGTGGCCCAGCGCGGCAACGGCGTTTACCTGCCCCGGCCGGAGACATTCATGCGGGAATCACCCTTTGTCGCCCAGATGCCGGTGCCGGTCCAAAATGAGCTGTTGTTCCTGACGAATACATACGGACGGTTTGATCCCGCCTGGCTTGAAAGCGAAGGCGCCGCCTTCTATACAATTGATGCCGGCTTTCAACTTGCGCCGGCCGCGCCGTTTGCAATCGGTGGGGTGGCTGGGAACAGTTTTGTGGATGGCTCAACCTTGTATCTGAGCACGACCCGCGATTGCCTGCTGGCAATCGATCTCATCGCCAGGCGTCTGCTCTGGGTCATCAAAGGGATCGGCGGCCGCATATGGGTACGGGATGGAATGATCCTGAGCGGGCCGAACGCCGCGGGTCAGTGCGCCTGTCTCCTGCCCAACCCTGAACTCTGCTGGATGCGACCCGGCGGCATCGCGGCGGTTTCGCGCTCCATGGCCTACTTAGCCGGTGATAATCGCATCGTTGGTGTCGATATGAAGAGCGGCATCGCCATGCATGCCTTCAGCGCCGCCGAACCCATCAGCGCCCTCACCTATGATCCCAGTCAGGGAATCCTGACGGCCGGGACCGTGGGCGGGACCATCCTGTTCTTAAACCAGGACCTGACCGGGCGGGCCGTGATTCCAACCGGCCTGGCGGAAAAGATCATCGAACTGCGCTGCTTTCACTATCGTAAGCGCTCCATGGCCATCGCGGTCGGCGAGCGTCACATCGTTGTCGCTGATGCGGCTGGGATACGATGGATGGCTTCGCTTGCCACGGGGGTTCCTCTGCAGGCCATCGTCATGGATTCCAAGATCTACCTCACAACCTGGGTGGAGGACTCGCCTTGCGGCGGTATCGACACCGGTACCTCGTTCCTGCGTGTCCATGACGCGGCTACCGGGGCGCTGCTTTCTCAGGAGCCGCTGATGCCGGGACGGGCCTACGGCCCTGTGCTGGATCTCTTTTCCGGCCGCATCATCTACGCCAATACCGCTATGGACGTACGCGAAATCGATGTCTCCGCCTTAACCGGCGTCAAGGCCGGTCCGCTCGGGACAAGGTATGAGCGGTCATAGTTCCATCATGCCTCGGTTCTGGCTGCTAGATGCGGAACCCCTGCACGAGTTTCTCCAGGCCTTCGATGCTGGCCTTGAGCTCTTGGCCGGTGGATGAGAGCAACCGCGCCAGCTCGGTATTGCTGTGCATGATCTTCTCGGAGCGGGAGACCATCTCGGTGATGTGCTCGACCCCTGAGGCCTGTTCGTTGAAACGCTCGGTGATGCCGGTGATGTTTTTTACGATATCGGCGATATTCGCGAGCACGCCCTCGAAGAAGACCGCGGTGGCCGATACGAGATCAATACCCTTGCGGGTTGACTCGCGGCTGCGCGTCGTAATCTGTTGAATGGTCTGTGAAGATGTCACGGTCTCCTGGGCCAGATTGCGCACCTCGGTGGCCACGACCGCGAAGCCCTTCCCCGCCTCGCCGGCGCGGGCCGCCTCGATCGAGGCGTTCAGTGCCAACAGGTTGGTGCGGAAGTTGATCTCATTGATCACCTCGACGATCTTCCCGATCTCCATGCTGGATGTATCGATCTTCTGCATGGTCTCGGTCACGTCCCTGATCAGCGCCACACGGCTGTTGATCGTGTCCTTGAAGGCCTGCAGGGTTGATTCCACCTTGGTCACGTCGCCATGGCTGTGCTGGATGAATTCACTGATGTTCTGCAGCGTCCGCCCCGTATCGTCGATCGACTGGGACTGTTCGCCGGTCCGCGATGCCAGGGACGCACTGTTGGCCGCCAGGTCCTGCGAGGCCTTGGAGATGCCGTGGGCCATGGCGGTGACCTCGCTGATGATCTGGTGCATGATATCGAGGAACTCGTTGATCTTTCGTGCAATCATGCCGATTTCGTCCGTGGAGCTCATGGGGATGCGCGCCGTGAGATCCTTCGAGGCGATGATGTCGCCCATGTGCCGCAGGAGGCGGGTGATCGAAGAGGTGAATCTGTGCAGGACCAGGATGATCACGGCCATGCTCAAGAGGAATCCGGCCGCCCCCAGGATCAGCGACCTGATCAGGCTCCTGGTGAGCAACGCCTTGATATGGCTGATGTCCATATCGGCCCCGGCGATATAGATCCGGCCCCTGGCCGAACGCATCGGCAAGAGGATGGAACGGAAACGGCCGTACTTGTCGATCGTATCCTCGTAATAGGGCTTCCTATCCGTAAAGGCCTGCCTAAGTTCTGGAGAGGCATCTTCATACTCGGTCATGAAGGTATCGAAGGAGCCTTCCTTGAGCTCCTCGTCGGTGGCGCTGGAGGAGGTGAAGAAGACCTTGCCGTCGCTCTGGACCATGGTATAGAGATAGGTGAGCTTGAGCTGTTTGGCGTAGCGGGAGAGCGTCAGGACATTCCGGAGATGCTCGGCCTCGGTCAGACCTGTCCGGTCTTGCAGATCCTCAGCCAGGAGGAACGGTATGGCCGCAGCACCGGCATACAGACGGTCTTCAATATTCCGCATGATGGATTTTTTCTGCACATGGTAGATATAGCCCGTGAATGAAACGATCGCGGCCGCATTGATGAGAATGATCGTGAAAAGAAGCTTGGTCCGGAACGATATGGTCGCACGCATACCTACCTCGCTGTGATGCAGTATTAAATCTGTTCTTGTCCTCTTGGATGTACAATAGTCCCCATGCGGTGGAATATGGTCATTATCGGAACATGGCCCCCGGAAATAAAGGGCAATCTATCACGCGACGGATAAGATTCAGCATGCTGAAGCGCCCATCTCATAGGGTTCTCCTTGACTCATCGATTGCATACTGCTAGGGTTCCCCTATGTTAGACATGAAATTTGTACGGCAGAACGTGGATCTGGTGAAGCAGTCCCTGACCAACCGAGGCTCGAGTGCGGATCTTGACAAACTCCTTGATCTCGACAACAGACGCCGGGGGCTTATCCAGGAGGCTGACGACCTCAAGGCCAAACGGAACCAATTCTCGGCCATGGTCGCCAAGAAAGGCAAGGGCGCCGAGGAAGAGCTCAAGGAAATGCGCCGCATATCGGATGTGATCAAGACCATCGACCAGGACATCAAGGCCCTGGAGAGTGATATGGACGCCATTGTCTTGAGTATCCCCAACATCCCGCATACGTCCGTTCCGGTAGGCTCGACGCCGGAGGACAATCCCGTGGTGCGTGTCTGGGGAGAAAAGCCGGAGTTCGCCTTCGAACCCAAGCCCCATTGGGATATCGGTGAAGGCCTGGGCATCCTTGATTTCAAACGCGCCGCCAAGATCACGGGCGCGCGTTTCGCTTTGAACTGGGGCGCGGGAGCCAAGCTTGAGCGAGCCATTTTCAACTTCATGCTCGACGTGCATACGCAGCATCACGGCTGCACCGAGGTCTGGACCCCGTTCATGGTCAACCGCGACAGCATGACCGCGACGGGCCAGCTCCCCAAGTTCGAGGAGGAGCTCTTCCGGACCGATGACTACTTTCTCATCCCCACCGCCGAGGTCCCGGTGACCAATATCTACCGCGACGAGACCCTGGCCGAGGAAGACCTGCCCGTCAAGCTCGTGTGCTACACCCCCTGTTTCCGCCGCGAGGCCGGTTCATACGGTAAGGACACGCGCGGGCTCATCCGCCAGCACCAGTTCAACAAGGTGGAACTGGTGCGCTTCGCCCATCCGGACCGTTCCTACACGGACCTGGAGGAGCTCACCGCCGACGCCGAGGATATCCTGAAGCGCCTGGGCCTGCACTTCCGCACGGTGTGTCTGTGCACGGGGGATCTGGGGTTCTCGTCGGCCAAGACCTATGATCTCGAGGTGTGGATGCCGGGGATGGGCACGTTCAAGGAGATCTCCTCATGCAGCAACTTCGAGGAGTTCCAGGCCCGGCGGGGCAATATCCGCTACAAGTCCGCCCAGACCAAGAAGGGCGGCCTGTGCCATACCTTGAACGGCAGCGGTCTGGCCGTAGGACGGACGCTCGCGGCCATCCTGGAGAATTACCAGCTTGCGGATGGGACCGTGAGAGTGCCCGAGGCGCTCGTGCCCTATATGGGGCTTGACCTCATCAAGCCGATACGTTAAAGAATGAAACGCTGGAGGGATGGCCGAGCGGCTTAAGGCGGCGGTCTTGAAAACCGCTGTATCGCAAGATACCGTGGGTTCGAATCCTACTCCCTCCGCTTTTGCATAGACACCGCTGGAGAGATGGCCGAGTGGACGAAGGCGTTCGCCTGCTAAGCGAATGTACTCCGTAGAGGGGTACCGAGGGTTCGAATCCCTCTCTCTCCGCCACCCTTAAATCCAAGATAGTCCATTCCGGTCCAAAAACACTGATAAAACCTGGGGTATTCCTCTTTTTATTATCCAATGAAGTCCATTAAGGTATCTTGAAATCCACCCGAAATGGGGGTATATTTGAGGGGTACGTGAAAGACACCCCAAAAAGTGGGGGTATATTGGTGGGGGTATATCCCGGAAAGGGAGGTAATTCATGGCGTTAACCGACATTCAGGTCAAGACGGCGAAGCCTAAAGAGAAGGATTATAAGCTGACAGATGGCAGGGGTTTATATCTGGTGGTTGCATCCACCGGGGGTAAGCGCTGGCGCTTCAAGTATCGCTTCGAAGGAAAGGAAAAGCTGCTTGCCCTGGGGATATATCCTGATGTTTCTCTCCAGATGGCCCGAGAAGAGCTTCAAAAAGCTCGTACTACCTTGGCCAATGGTTATGACCCCGGAGCGGTTCGCAAGGCTTTAAAGGAGGTCCAGGCCAAGCAGGTAGCGAATGCGGAGAACACCTTTGAAGTGGTAGCCCGTGAATGGCATGGGAAGTTTTCAAAGCAGAGATCCGGAAGCCATGCCAAGAACACCATTGATAGGCTGAACCGTTATATTTTCCCCTGGATCGGCGGGAAGCCTATCAGCGAGATCAAGCCGGTTGATGTGCTGGCCATAATGCAACGTATCGAGGCCCTGGGGCATCTGGAGACGGCGCACAGGGTAAGGAACATATGCGGGCAGGTGTTGCGCTATGCCGTGGCTACGGGGCGGGCTGAACGTGATTGTACGGTGGATCTGAAAGGGGCCTTGCCCCCTGTCAAGGAAAAGCATTTCGCCGCAGTGGTAGAACCCCAGGGGGTGGCGGGGCTCCTACGCGCCATTGATGACTATAAGGGAACCTTCCCGGTCAAGTGTGCCTTGAGGCTGGCCCCATTGCTCTTTGTCCGTCCTGGCGAGTTGCGGCAGATGGAATGGGTGGAGGTCGATTTTGAAAATGTTCAAGTGAATATTCCGGCCGAAAGGATGAAGATGAAGCAGCCTCACATTGTACCCCTGTCCAGGCAAGCCCTTGCTATCTTGCGAGAGTTGCAACCCTTGACCGGCCAGGGACGCTATCTGTTCCCGCACCCGTACGCAGCCGGGCGGCCCATGAGCAATAACGCCATAACGGGAGCTTTGCGGCGTATGGGTTTCACGTCCGACGAGATGACGGCCCACGGCTTCCGAGCCATGGCGCGCACGATCCTTGATGAAGTGCTAAATGTCCGGCCTGATTTCATCGAGCATCAGCTTGCCCACGCGGTAAGAGATCCGAACGGCAGGGCCTACAACCGGACGGCGCACCTGGCAGAACGCCGAAGGATGATGCAGCAATGGGCCGATTACCTGGACGGCCTGAAGGCCGGTGCGCAGGTGATCCCGTTCAAGAGAGCGGAAGGATAAGGCAACACCACCACGGCCTAGGCCCGGCGTCATGACCCGGACCGAAAAGGCGAAATCCTCACGCCCTGGCCGTGGGATTCCACGATGAGGAAGTTTGCATGATGAGGAGATGCAGCGATGATAACAGGTGATAAACTTCTGGCTCTGCTTGATCAAGCAGACAAGACCGAACGCGATTTGATCAGGTATGTGTGCAACGGGCTACAAGCTTATACCGTGAATCAAAGCCCGATTGATCCTATCTGGCTTCTACTATCAGGTCTTAGGGAAGTGTTAATAAAACCTCGGCTGCCAGGGTCAGTTCATCATTATGACAATATACCCCAATCATCTTCTTTTGCTCGGGATTACCGTAACGATTTAAAAAAGCTCTCACTGAAAAAACCCCGGAGATTCGAGGAGATCAGGGACACACTTATACCAAGAGACATGGATGTATTAGCTAGATTTCTTATTGATAAATATTACGAGCGGCAAGACATTGAGCGCCATATTGAAAGAGATATCAATCCAAGGGGATTCCCCCCCAACTTCTTGGCTGCTAATGCAGAATCTCTTGCAAAGGTAGACCCAAGATATTTTAAAATCAGCTCTCCTTATGGTAAGGATAAATTGACTGGTATGCCTGACAATACGAGAACCCCCCCGGTGGACACGGATGAAAAACAAAAGGATCATGCACGTAGTAATGGGACCGGGTGGTGTGTCGGGAGGAAAGCCATTTGTGAGCATTTGGACGTAAGCTGGTCAACGGTACTTAGGCATAAGTACCCACTTCTCAAAGAAGATGGGTCGAACAGGCCTATGCAAAGTAAACAAGCCCTTGATGCTCATCGACAAGCGAGATCCCAAAAAAAGAAAAAATGATTCACATATGACCCAGGTTTGACCCAGGTTTGACACGGATTTGACACCTCTGA
>JAKQBR010000188.1 GCA_029574005.1 Deltaproteobacteria bacterium
GCACCGGGTGCAGTAAATATAAAGCGTTATATGAAAAATGAAAGATGAGGAAGGATAAGGGTACTGACATGATCCCCGTCACTGAAAAGGACAATTCAAGGGCAGCGTTGATGATTATTCCCCGGAGCAAAAGGATCTTTGCCTGTGTGCTCCTGCTCCTGGCGCTTTCATCTTCCTGCATGCCGGGGTTGGACCCGGCGGTTGAACCCCAGGCCTCCTTGGCTTCCTGGAAATTCGCTGTCATCAGCGATACCCAGGGCAACAACAGGGACAAGACCGGTACGTCCTGCATCAATGACGCTGTTGTGCGGGCGATTGCCGATGACATCGTCCGTGAGAATCCCGACTTCGTGCTCGTTGCCGGTGACCTGGTGAACGGATGGTTCAGAAACAAAGGCGTTGATTACGCCGCCCAGTATGCCGGCTGGAAGGCGGCCATAGGCCCCGTTTATCGTGCCGGGATACGGGTGTACCCGGTCAGAGGCAATCACGACAGCGGCCCGGAGCGGCTGGCTCTGCCACCCCTGCCCACTCACCTCGAGCCGCAGCCGGATACGCCCGTGGTGTTGAAGAAAGCATTCAGGGATGCCTTTCCGGAAGCCTACATCCCGAAGAACGGACCCGCTGGGGAAGAAGGGCTCACGTTCAGCTTCACCCACAAGAATGCCTTTGTCGTTGGCCTGGATCAATTCACCAATGGTCAGCACAGGGTCAACCAGGAATGGCTCGACCTGCAGCTGGAAGGAAGCAGGGGCTTGCATGTGTTTGTCTTCGGCCACGAGCCTGCCTTCGAGGCAAATCACAGAGACAACCTCTCCTTTTATCCAAGAGACCGGGATCTCTTCTGGGACAGCATCGGGAATGCCGGGGCGCGGGTCTACTTCTGCGGCCATGACCATTTCTACAATCACGCCCTGGTCCTGGACAATACAGGCAGGGAGATACGGCAGATAATCGCTGGAACTGGCGGCGGCTTCCTGAGGAGATGGTCAGGCACATACCGGGAGGGAAAGCGGATGAAGGTGCAATATCACAACAACGATCACCACGGATACATCCTCGCCGCCGTGGAAGGGTCGAAGGTGACCATCAGCTGGAAGGCCCTAATCAAACCCGAGACCCCGGCGGCCGATGCCTGGCAGGTTCTCGACTCCTTCACCTACTCAATTCCAGCTGACCGGCAGGTGGAATCGATGCTTCCATGAAGAGCGCCTGCCACGCCAGGGGAAAACGTACCGAACCGGGGCTGGTGACTGGTTCATTGGCCGCGCTCACACCCAGGGCACCTGCGGCCATGATGATCGCCCGTGAGTCTTGTACAGAGGTTTTTATTATGCTAGTTCTAATATAATTAACAACAACGAAGGGACCAGTAATGTCATCAAAGTGTTACATTTCTCCGGCATCCCTGATGAGCGTGGCAGTGGTGCGGCGCATCGAGCCCATCCATCCCGATGGTCTGTACGGGCATGATTGCTTTTTTTGTGATCGCACAAGAAGCCGCAGGTGACTGCAGTGAAGAAATGGCAAATCGTCCTTCTGGCGCTTTTTTTCCTGGCAAGCCTGTGCATGGCTTTGTGCGCGGGGCGCTACCCCATCAGCCTCGGCGGGGTCGCCAGGATTTTTCTATCCGGCCTGGGCCTGGATGGAGTGCTCGGAGCACCCGACCGGGAGGCCCTGCTGATTTTCTGGAACATCCGGGCCCCGCGCATCATCATGAGCTTTGTGGTCGGGTGCGGGATATCCATTGCCGGGGCCGTGTTTCAGGCCCTGTTCCGAAACCCCCTGGCCGCGCCCGACATCCTGGGGGTGACGGCCGGATCGTGCTTCGGGGCCGCCCTGGCCATCCTGTTCCTTACGAACGTGACCCTGGCCGTGCAGGGCAGTGCTTTCATCTTCGGAATAGCGGCCGTTTCCCTGGCCTATTTCATGGCATTGAGCAGCTGGGACCGCTCGGCCGCTGTCCTGGTGATCTCGGGCATCGTGGTTTCAGCCTTTTTCCAGGCCGGTCTGTCGATCCTTATGTACGTTGCCGACCCGTATGATCAGCTGGCCCAGATCGTCTTTTGGATCATGGGCAGCTTCCACACGTCCTCGTGGGCAAAGATCGCCGGCACCCTGCCGCTGATCGTGACGGGCTCGCTCCTGCTGGGCGTGTTCAGCTGGCGGCTCAACATCATGACCCAGAACGAAGAGGAGGCCATGTCCTTAGGCATCAATGTCCTGGCCTGGCGGATCTTCTATGTCACCATCAGCACGCTGATCGTGGCGGCATCGGTATCCACGACGGGCGCGATTGCCTGGATAGGCCTGATCATGCCGCATATCGCGCGCTTCCTTGTTGGGACCGACCATAAAAAGCTGATCCCGGCCACGGCCTTCCTGGGAGGAACCTTCATGATGCTCATGGATACGCTGGCCCGGAGCGTCCTCGCATCGGAAATCCCCATCAGCATCGTGACGTCCATCATCGGGGCCCCCTTCCTGGGCTACCTGGTTTTGAGCCGCAGATATGCAGGAGCACGCAATGAGCTTGGCAATTGAAGATTTGAGCGCCGGATACGGCAACGAGGTGGTGCTGCACGAAATCAACCTGAGCGTGGCACAGGGGTGCATATGCGCCCTCATGGGCAGGAACGGCTCGGGCAAGACCACGCTTTTGCGCTGCGTCAATGCGATCCTGAAGCCAAGGCAGGGCAGGGTCACGGCTATGGGGCAGATGGTCACGCGCCTGCCGCGCCGGGAGATCGCCCGGCTGATCAGCCTGGTGCCGCAAAACTCGCAGTCGGCCCTGCCTTTTACCTGCCTTGAAATGATCCTGATGGGCGGCGCCGCCCGCATCAAGGCCTGGTCCGCACCCGGACGCAAAGAACAGCTCAAGGCCGGCGAGGTGCTGGAGGAGGTGGGCGTTGCGCACCTGGCTCATCGGTGCTTCAATCAGCTCTCGGGCGGCGAGCGCCAGCTGGTGATGCTCGCACGGGCCCTGTTTCAGAACACCCCCATCATGCTTCTGGACGAGCCCAATGCCCATCTGGATTTTTCCAACCAGCACATGATGATGGAGCTCATGCGCGGCGTGGTCAAAAAACGCGGGGCCACGGCGCTCATAAGCCTGCACGATCCCAATCTCACCCTGGCGTACTGCGATCACGTGGTCATGGTCAAGGACGGCCGCATCGTGGCCCATGGCGCCACGGGCGAGATCATGCAGGAGCGGATCCTGCGGGACGTCCTGGGCGAGAATATCAGGACCGATACCACGGTCACGGGCCTGCCGGTGGTGACCCCCCGCAGCCTGAAAACACCATGCGAGGGCAAGATAAAGTTAAAACGATACGGAGGTTGACAGGTGAGGTGCGGCTATTGCGAATGGCGTTGCGAGATAGACGAGAGCAAGTTTGGCGTCTGCCGGATGTATCATGTCGTTCATGGAGAGATCAGGGAGCGCTTCCCGAACCGGTGGAGCACCTATGCGATGTCCCGGATGGAATCCCTGCCGTTCTACCACGTTTATCCCGGAAGCCGCGTGATGACCCTCGGCACCTTCGGCTGCAACTTCTCCTGCCGCTACTGCTCCAACGGCTATATCGCGCTGCGAGACCCGGCCGAGCAGACAGCGGGCATGTACGAGTTGACCCCGGCCGAGCTCGTGCGCATGGCGCTCAAGCTCGAATGCTTTGCGATCGTCTTCAACGTAAACGAGCCCGCCGTATCCCTGCCGACTCTGCAAGAGCTGAAGGTCCATGCCGACGAGGCGGGTCTTGCGATGGGGTGCCTGACCAACGCCTATACAACCGCCGAGTCCACGCACATGCTCGCGGAGATATTTTCCTTCATCAACATCGGGCTGAAAGGCTTCACCAAGGAATTCCACAGGGAGTATATCGGCGTTGCGGACGTGGAGCCGATCCTGCGCAATATCCGTGCGCTGGCCGCTGCCCGGCACGTGGAGGTGACGACCCCCATCGTCCAGGGCGTCAACGAGGCCGATATTCCTCTTATAGCCGATTTCCTGGCCG
>JAKQBR010000195.1 GCA_029574005.1 Deltaproteobacteria bacterium
GGCGTAAAGGGTCAGGTAGGGGATGCCGCGCGCCTTGGCGGCCTCAACAATCGCGCGTGCCGTTCGCGAGCCGGATTCATGCCCCGCTATCCTCGGCATGCCCCGTTTCTGTGCCCATCGGCCATTGCCATCCATGATGATTGCAATGTGCGCTATGCTGTTTTGCATGGCTTATGTGTTAACACATGGCTCGATGGAGGGTCAATGGTCATTTCCGGGCCCAGGCTGTGCCGTTCAGCTCCTTCTTAGAGGGCAGGGACAAGCCGGGGCGAGCGCATACGGTTGAAAGACTTGACAGACGCATGGCATTCATCGAATATCTACATCCGCGGGGAGACAGGCATGACCGGGGTCATTCTCATGGGGGGCAAATCACGGCGCTTCGGCCAGGACAAGGTCATGGCCACCATCGGCGACAAACCCCTGATCGAACACGTGATCGAGGCCATCGCACCCCTCATGGAAGATATCATCCTTATAGGACCCGCGCGGCCCGGCATGCGGGGGGTGCGACGCGTGGACGATCTCATCCCGGACTGCGGCCCCATGGGGGGGATCTATACCGCCTTGAAGACGGTCCAGACGACCTTTTGTTTCGTATTCGCCGCCGACATGCCCACCATCAACGCCGGACTGGTGGGCTATATGCGCGGCCTGGCCAGAACGCAGGATGTGATCGTGCCGGTATGGAGCGGCGGATTTGAACCCCTGCACGCCATTTATAACCGCACGGTGCTTGCGGTGATCGAACCGCTCGTGCTGGAAAAAAAGCTCAGGATCGATCGCTTCTTCGACCAGGTGGCGGTGGAGAAGGTCCCGGAAAGTGTGCTCAGGCGCTATGGCGAACCGCGGGAGCTCTTCGCCAACATCAATACCCCGCAGGATCTCGGCCGCGTGAAACGCCCATGACGGCGGCCGCCCCCTTCTCCGCAGGAGCGCTTGATCCTTGAAGACGGCCCGGAGGCTGTGGTACCCTGGGGTATCTGACCCATACGGAAAGGAAGACCATGAAGGCACGATTGGAACCAAAGGCCCTGTGGCGTTGTTTCGAGGAACTCTCGCGCATTCCCCGCGACTCAAAAGATGAAGGGCAGGCGCGCGAATATGTGGTGCAACGGGCGCGTGAGCTTGGCCTGGAATGCCGTGTCGACCGCGTCGGCAACGTGCTGGTGGTCAAGCCCGGCCGACGGGACGCGGACACGGTCGTGCTGCAGGCGCATCTCGACATGGTGTGCGAAAAGGACCGCGGCACCGAGCATGATTTCAGGCAAGACCCGATCCGGCTGGTGAAAGACGGCGCCTGGGTCAGGGCCAGAGGGACCACGCTGGGGGCGGACAACGGCATCGGCGTGGCCGCCATGCTGGCCGTCATGGAGGGATCGGGTCTCATCCATCCGCCCCTTGAGCTGCTCTTCACCGTGGACGAAGAAACCGGATTGACCGGGGCCATGCACATGGAGGCGGGGTTTATCACCGGTAAGACCTTCATCAACCTTGACAGTGAACAGGAGGGCACCATCATCGTAGGCTGCGCCGGAGGCAAGGACACGAGCTTGCGTCTGGGCGTGTCAAGGCGCCCCAGCCCCTTAAGGATCGAGCCGTGCCGGGTGAGGGTAGGGGGGCTCAAAGGCGGACATTCCGGCACCGATATCCACACCGGACGGGGCAACGCCATCCGTCTGCTGGCAAGGGCGCTCCAGGACCTGCCAGTTCAGATGCATCTGGCGTCGATCACGGGCGGAAACAAACATAACGCCATCCCGCGCGAGGCCGAGGCCGTCATCACGATCGCAAAGAGCGATCATGCGACCGTGCGCCAAGCCATCGAACGCTCCCATGCACTCTTCGCGCGCGAACTCAAGGGCATCGACGAAGACGTGCGGATCAGCGTGGAGCGGGCTGAAACGCCCGACTCGGTCCTGGCGCCGGAGGATACGCGCCGGCTGCTCCATCTCTTGACAGGCCTGCCGCACGGATTGATCGACGTCGATATGAAACGCGGCGCGGTCATCAGCTCGACCAACCTGGCGGTCTGCGCCACCCAGGACGACGCCGTTGTCATAGCCACCTCACAGCGCAGCACGCTGGCCAGCCGGCGCGACGCCCTTGCTTCTCAGGTGGCTTCCATCGGAGCCCTGGCGGGCGCTGTCGTGGCGCATAACCATGCCTACCCGGCCTGGCCTCCGGACTACGATTCGGCCCTGCTGGCAAGCGCCGGGGGTGTTTACCGCTCGCTGTTCGGCAGGGCCGCCCGCACCGCGGTCATCCATGCCGGTCTTGAATGCGGGGTGATCGGCGACAAGATCCCCGGCATCGCCATGATCTCGATCGGACCGACCATCGAACAGGCCCATTCGCCCTACGAAAAGGTGAATATCAAGAGCGTGGAGCGCTTCTGGCGATTCCTGATCCGTCTGCTGGAAGTGCTCGCTTAGCGTTCTTACTCCTGGGAGACCTCGGCCGAGCGCACCAGCCGATTGACGTCCAGGATCAGCGCCACGGACCCGTCGCCCATGATGGTGGCGCCGGATACGCCATGGATCTCCTTGAACATCTTGCCCATGTTCTTGATCACGGTCTGGTGCTGGCCGACCACCTTGTCGACCACGAACCCCACGTGCCGTCCGGCGACGTCGGCGATGACCACCTGTTCGATGGACGGTCTGTCGCCCGGTATCGTGAAGATCTCGCGCAGATAGATGTAGGGTATGATCTCCTCGCGCACCTTGATGAGATGGCGGCCATGGGCGTGCCGGATGTGATCGGACGTGAGCTCGACGCATTCCACGATCATGCCCAGCGGCAGGACGAAGAACTCGGAGGCGATACGGACCAGGAGCCCGTCGATGATGGCCAAGGTCAGCGGCAGCTTCAAGGTGATGGAGGTGCCCATACCCGGGGTGCTGTCGATCTCGACCGACCCGCCCAGGCTGTCGATGCTGTTCTTGACCACGTCCATGCCGACACCCCGTCCCGAGACGCTGGTCACGGTCGCGGCCGTGGAGAACCCCGGGGCGAAGATCAGCTGGAAGGCCTCCTGTTCGCTTAAGACGGCCTCGGGCGATATGATCCCTTTTTCGACTGCCTTGCGGCGCAGGACCTCGCTGTTGAGGCCGGCGCCGTCATCGGCCACCGTGATCAGGACATAGGCACCGGAATGCTGCGCCGCCAGGCGGATCGTGCCCTGGGCGGGTTTGCCCTTGCCGGTCCTCACCTCGGGCGGTTCGATGCCGTGGTCGATCGAGTTGCGGATCAGGTGCACCAGGGGGTCGGAAAGTTTGTCGATCACGGTCTTGTCGAGCTCGGTCTCGGCCCCCTGCATGGTGAAGGCGATGTCCTTGCCGAGCTCGGCCGACAGATCGCGCACCAGGCGCTTGAACTTGGCGAACGTGGTGCCGATGGGCAGCATGCGGATGCCCATGGAGATATCGCGCAGCTCGGCGCTCAAGCCCTCCACCTCCTCGGCGATACTCGTCAGATCGGTGTCATTCACCAGGCCCGCGTGCTGTGAAAGCCTGGCCTGCACCGTGACCAGCTCGCCCACCAGGTTCACCAGGGCGTCCAGCTTGTGCGCCGGCACCCGTATGCTGGCGGTTTCCTCAAGCGCCGAGCGCTTCTTCTGATATTCGCGCACATGCTCCTGTTCCTTCAAGGCCGAGGCCACCTGGATGGGCCTGATCGTACCCGCCTCGACCAGGACCTCTCCCAGGCGCTTCTGCGTGTGGAGCGCCTTTTCAAGATCCTCCGGACTGATGTCGCCGCGCTCGACGAGGATCTCGCCCACCTTTTTGTAGGCCGCTTCCTCGTCGGCCGGGGTCTCGACGGGCGTGATGGACAGGTGGCAGAGGTCCTCGACGAAGATGAAGGTATCCTTGATGGTGTTGATGTCGCATCCAGTGGTCAGGATGATGTCCCAGGCCGTATAGCAGCCCTCCGGGTCGATCGTCTCCAGGTCGGGGAGGTTCTGGATATCGGCGATGATGGAGCATTGGCCCAGGGAGCGCAGCTCGTTGAGCAGCGGCACGGGGTTGGTGCCGTTGGCGAAGAGCTCACGGTGAGGCTGGAAACGGATGCGGTAGGTCGTCATCGCCGTCGGATCCGGCAGCGAAGGCGCGGCCGTCACGGTCGCGGCCGGCGCTGAAGCGGCCTCTTCAGTGCTCAGGTAGCGGCGGAAGGCATCGCCGAGCTCCGTGGTCCTGGCCTCATCGACCGTGGCCCTGCCCAGTGAGGCCTCCAGCATGACCTTGACCTGGTCGCAGGCGGCCAGCGTCAGGCTGATGAGGTCCGGGGTTACCTGAAGGGATGACGAGCGCACCAGATCGTACACCGTCTCGATGGTATGGGTGAAGTCCGCGATGTCGTCGAAACCGAACATGGCGCCTGAACCCTTGAGGGTGTGCATGGCGCGGAAGACCCGCGAGATGATCTCCATGTCGTCGGGGCGCCGCTCCAGCTCCAGCAGGGCGTCCTCCAGCACGGACAGCAGCTCGTAGGCCTCTTCCCGATAGGCGTCTTTCTGGATCTCCATGACGTCACCCGATCAGGCGTTTCACGACGCTCAAGAGCTCTTCGGGTTTGAACGGCTTGACCATCCAGCCCGTGGCCCCGGCCTCTCTCCCGGCCGTCTTCTTGTCGACGCCGGACTCGGTGGTCAGCATGACGATGGGGGTGAACTTGAAGGCCGGTTCGCTGCGCAAGGCCTTGATCAGCTCCACCCCGTCCATGACCGGCATATTGAGGTCCGTGATCACCATGTCTACGCTGGCGGATTTGATCTGACCCAGGGCGTCGCGTCCGTCGCAGGCCTCGATCACCTCGTAGCCGGCGCTCCTGAGCGTAAAGGCGACCATCTGGCGTACGCTCGCGGAGTCATCCACGCTCAAAATCTTTTTTCCCATATCACGCCCCCTTCTTCCAAAAGCACTGTCCCCGCACATCGTCGGGGCAGCCGATCGGATCAATGGCCATGTCGGCCAGTGCGCTCAAGAACCCCGGGGAGGGCGGCGGCGCGAATTCGATCACCTTGCCCGCCTTGGCATAGGCGCGGTGGGCCGCGCATACCAGCTGCGCGCAGGCGAGATCGATCGACTCGGCCTGGCTGGCGTCGATGACGACATGGTCCGTGCCCGCAAGGGCCTCCAGCAGGAGCTCCTTGAGCTTGGCCGCGTCCTGAATAGCGAGTCGTCCCTGGACCGCCAGGGTCCGTTTCTCCTGCCCGTTATCAAGCGTCAGCATGGCCATCCTTTCCCCCCTGTTTCGCATCGCGTGCTCTGTTTCTCATCGGCTTTTTCGAATCGCAACTTTCCTTAGAAAAACTCGATGTTCGAGCCCTCTTCCTTTTCCGCCTCATCCCCGGCGGCGCCCTTGTCGACATGCCGGGCATGCACGCGGCGTTCGCTGTGCATGGTATAGAGCTGGTCGATCTCCCGCAGGAACTCAGCCGCCGCGCCCGCCCACCCGTGAGGGCAGACGCGCCGGGCGTCCTGCATGGTCTGCCGCATCAGATCGCCGGCCTCATCCAGGGCCGCTGAGACCCGTTCATGGACGCTGATGGCTTGGGCGGTGGCGCGGATGTCGTGCACCAGCGCCTGACCCAGCCCGCCGATCTCTTCGGTCTTGGCCTGTACGCGCTCGGCGATCGCGCTCAGCGTATCTATCAGGCGTGAGAGCCTTTCCATCAGGTCCTGCATGATTCCGGCCTGGCGTTTCTGACTTAAGAGCAGGTCCCGGGTGAAGCTTGCCGAGAGCTCGGCCAGGCGCTCGAGGATACCGGTCAGTTCCGCGGTGTTGCCGCGCGTGTCGTGCGAGAGCTCATAGATGCTGCCGGATATCGTGTCCAGCGCCGTGCCCTCGATACCCAGGTGGGCGGCCTTGATGCGCGCGTTCAGGGCCAGGAACTCGAGGTTCAATCCGATGGCGTTGATGTCCTGGACAAAGGCGGACATCCGCCCCACCATGGAGCCCACCTCCTGGGCCGTGGCGTTGAGCTCCGACTGATCCTCGGCCGCGACCATGATATGGTCGATCATCGCTTCGATGCCGTCCTTGATGGCCTGCATGGTAGCGAGCCCCTCGGCGTCCGAGGCCCAGGCCACCTGCCCGATCTGGGAGATGATCGCGCTCTCGTCGTCCGCCAGGGCCGTGAGGCCCTCGATCACCGTGGTGACGGCCGCGTCGAACTCATCCCTGGACTGGGCGATCTGCGCCGCCTGGAGCTCCAGGGTGTCACCCATCAGCGACGCCAAGCGATCCAGAGGGGTGCCCTCGCGCAGTTTGGTTTCAATGCTCTCCAAAACGCTCTGGACATGCTGGATCTGCTGGCGCGTGATGTCGTGGAACTGCAGGGACATGACGATGTCGCTGATGTCGGCGGTGCTGCGGCCGATGCGCTGATCGATCGTCTGCGCGGCCTCGACGGCGCGCTGGTAGCGTTTGACGAGCAGGCGTTCGCTCTGGGCGGCCCGCGCGTGGGCCTCCCGCGCCGAGGCCGTATGGGTGCGGTCGGAGTAGGCCACCTTTTCGAGCGCCTTGGCTACGCCCGCGGCGATGTCCTCGCAGGTGCCGCGGATGGAGGAAGCCTTGTCCTTGATCGACGCGGAGAGCTTTTTGACGTCGTCCGTGAGGGCGCCGAAGCCTGACTGCATGTTCTCGTCGATATGGGCGTTCTCGACGCGCGTCAGGAAGCCCAGGATGCTCAGGTTCAGCGAGAGCATCTGGAAGGATTCCAGACCGGCCGTGATCTTCTTGAGCGCCGTGGCATGCTCAGCGAAGACCGAGCTCATGCGGGCGAACTGGGAGGACGATTCGCTCAGATAGGCATCCAACTCCGCGAGGGTGGCGTGCAGGTCCGCCCCGGCGGTCTGCACCTCCTGGCCGGTCATGATCTCGACCACCGCTCGAGACAGCGCGCCCATGGCCTGGGCGCGCGAGTAGAAGGACTGGAGGTCGCGGCCCAAGGCCAGGAAGTCATCCTCGGTGCCCTCGCCCAGCTGCGCCAGCTTGTCGCCCGCACGCTTGCAGGCCCGCTCCCACGCATCCACCTCGGGGCAGAGGCCCGGAGCCGTGGCGGCGGCATCGCACCTGCGGCGGGATATGAGCCTGAGCAGGCGATCGGGGATGTTCACAGCACCGGACCTCCCGGCAGGGGCTGGCGATAGACGCGCATGATCTCGGCCGGGATGGCCCCCAAGGCCATCACCTTGCCGGCCCCTCCCAGCTTGATGGCCTCCTGGGGCATGCCGAAGACCACGCAGGTCTCTGCGTTCTGGGCAATGGTGTATGCCCCGGCCTCGAACATCTCCAGGAGACCCTTGGCGCCGTCGTCACCCATCCCGGTCATGATGACGCCGATGGCGTTGCGGCCGGCATAGCGCGCCGTGGACCTAAAGAGCACGTCCACGGAAGGCCGGTGGCGCGAGACCAGCGGTCCGTCCTTGATCTCCACATAGTAGCGCGCGCCGCTGCGCTTCAAGAGCAGGTGGTGGTTGCCCGGTGCGATCAAGGCATGCCCGGGCAGCACGGTATCGTTGTTGACCGCCTCCTTGACCGTGATCTGGCAGGCGGAGTCGAGCCGCTTGGCGAACGCGCTCGTGAAGCCCTCGGGCATGTGCTGAACGATCACGATGCCCGGGCAGTCGCGCGGGAAGGCCTCCAGGAAAACCTTGAGGGCCTCGGTGCCTCCGGTGGACGCGCCGACCGCCACCACCTTCTCGGTGGTCTGCAGCACGCCGTCCGGCTTGGCCTTGGCGATGATCACGTCCGCGCTGAGTTTGGGTTGCACGAGGATCTTTTCGGACTCCACCCTGCCGACCTTGACATGCGCGGCGGCGTATACGGCGTCGCAGATGAGCGTGCTCGATTCGTGGAGCATCTCCTTGGTGCCCAGGGCCGGCTTGTGTATCACCTCCACGGCGCCCAGCTCCATGGCCTTGAAGGCCGTTTCGGTGTTCTTGCCGGCCAGCGACGAACAGATGACCACCGGGATGGGGTGCTGGTCCATGATCTTCTTCAGGAAGGTCAGTCCGTCCATGCGGGGCATCTCCACGTCCAGGGTGATGACGTCCGGGACCTGCTGTTTGATTTTCTCCACGGCCTGAAAGGGGTCCGCGGCCAGGCCGATGACGTGCAGCCGCGCATCGCCGTCAAGGATCTCCTTGAGCGTCTGCCGAACGAGCGCCGAATCGTCCACGATCAGGACCGATACCTTTTTCATCAGCGCAATCCCTCACTGAAGGGCTGGTCCGGCACCTGGGTACGGGCTACGAACTTGGTGAGCACCTCGCCGGTTGAGGTGCAGAAGATCAGCTTGCGGCCCTTGTCTCCGCCGACATCCCAGGCCTTGAGCCGCAGATCGTGCGCGTCGATCAGTTTGAGCGCCATGTCGATGTTGCGCTCCCCCACCGCCATGCTCTGCTCGCCGCCGCGCCGGTCAGGAAAGAGCCCCGCTCCCCCGAAGAGCTTGATCTCCAGGCTCTGGGGTGTGATATGGTACTGCGCGAAGCGGGCCAACATCCACTCCATGCAGCCGTCCACGTACTGGAACCTCCGACCCGGCTCGATCTCCTTGCGGACCTCCAGCAAAGAGGGCATCATGGCATGACAGATGGCGCCGAGACGCCGCGGCCGGTGATACATGACCAGGGAGACGCAGGAGCCCAGGATGGTGATGACGCGCGCGGGCTCGGTCGCGAAGTGGATCTCGCCGGGCTTCAGATAGTAGGTGGGTATGGCGGCGGCCGTCGTGCAGTGCATGTCAACGTCTCCGCGACACGGTGTTGGCCACCTGGTCGAGCGGCAGGTCCATGCCGCTCAAGGTCTCGGAATGTCCGGTGAACAGGTAGCCGCCGGGCGCCAGGTGCCGGCAGAGATGGTCCACGACCTTGTGCTGGGTGGGCTTGTCGAAATAGATGAGCACGTTGCGGCAGAAGATGATGTCCATCTTTTCGCGGAAGCCGAAATCGTCGTCCAGGAAATTCAAGCGCCTGAACTTGACGCGTTCTCTCAAGCGGGGGACGATGCGCACCTCCTGGCGCTCAGGATCACGGCTGCGCAGCAGGTATTTATGGCGCAGCTCCATGGGCACGGGCGCGATGCGCTCCTCGGGGTAGATGGCCCGGCGCGCGGCCTCCACCATGCGGGTGGAGATGTCGGTGGCCAGGATGAGGTAGGAGAACCCGCTTACGCGCGAGGCGAATTCCTCCAGCACCATGGCCAGGGTATAGGGCTCCTCGCCCGAGGAGCAGGCCGCCGACCAGAGCATCAGGCTGCGGCGCAGACCGGCCCCTGAGGTATGCATGAGGTGGGGGATGGCCGTGTTCAGCAGATAATCGAAGTGCTGCGGCTCGCGGAAGAAGTCGGTCTTGTTGGTGGTCACCACGTCGATCATATGGATGAGCTCGTTGGCGATCCCCTCCGGGCTGAACAGGTACGTGCAGTAGTCGTGAAAGCTCGACATGCCCGTGGCCTTGAGGCGTTTGCCCAGCCGCGCCTCCAGCATGGTCTTCTTGGCCTGCGGCATCTTGATGCCGCACTCGGTGTAGATGAAATCGCTCAAGCGCCTGAAAAGCTCGTTCGACAGGCTGTCCTTGGCGTAGGCGCTCGGCGTCTCCATCATACCAGCATCAACTCCAGCGGGACCACAGCAGGTGTCTCGTGTCACACGGCGCTCTCGACCGCCGCGGCCGAACCATCGCCGGAATGGCCCACGGCGATCAGCTCTTCGGCCGAAAAGACCTTGTCGATATCCAGGATCAGGATGAACTCCTCGTCACGCTTG
>JAKQBR010000202.1 GCA_029574005.1 Deltaproteobacteria bacterium
CCCGTGGTTCCGGGATAGAGTACCGGGGGGCCTGCATCTCCGTCAGAACCCTGGACCTGGAAGCCTTGAGAGGCGCGGAGATCTGCTTTTTTTGCGCCGGGAGCAAGGTAAGCCAGGAGCTTGTGCCACGGGTAGTGCGGACAGGCTGTACGGTTATCGACAATACCTCGTGCTTTCGGTTGGATGATGATGTTCCACTGATCGTGCCGGAGGTCAATGCCGATCAGATGACAGCTCACAAGGGCATCATTGCAAACCCCAGCGGAGCGACCATCCAGATGGTGCTGGTTTTGCATCCCATTCATCAGGTGGCAAGAATACGCAGGGTTATCGTATCGACCTATCAGGCGGTGTCGGCAACCGGCCAACCCGCCATACAGGAGCTTTCCGATCAGGTGAAAGACCTCTTCAACTTTCATGAACCCCAAGCGCGCGTTTATCCTCACCAGATAGCCTTTAATTGCATCCCGCAGATCGATACCTTTCTGGATAACGGCTACAGTCGTGAAGAGATGCAGATCGCCCAGGAAACAAAGCGGATCTTGAGAGACGACCTGATCAGGGTATGCGCCACATGCGTGCGCGTACCCGTATTCTTCGGCCATTCAGAGGCCGTCAATATCGAGACGGCCCGAAAAATGACGGCCGACGAAGCGCGCGCGATCCTTGAGGCTGCCCCCGGGGTGGTGGTTGAAGATGACCCCATGCACAACACCTATCCGCAGGCGATTTCAAGCGTCGGTCGGGATGAGAGCTGCGTCGGCCGCATCCGCGCCGATTCGAGTGTGACGAATGGTCTAGCCATGTGGATCGCGTGTGACAATCTCCGTAAGGGCGCGGCCCTGAACGCTGTCCAGATAGCCGAGCGTTTGATATCGTCCTGATGTGAAGATAACGCTCGGACAATATATCCCCCGCGCATCATTTGTCCACAAACTAGACCCCCGCGTTAAGATCTTCCTCATGGGATTGGGGATTGGAGTTGTTTTCCAGATTCAGACATGGAGGGGATTGTGTCTGTTCATCCTGAGCTGCTGCATCGCGACCCTTGCTTCTTCCATAGCGCTTAGGCGTCTCGGACAGGGGATAAGGCCCTTTCTCTGGCTGGTTGTCTTTACCGCGCTCCTGCATCTCTTCATGACCCCCGGCGAACCGCTGACCTACCTGCCGTATGCTACCCGGCAGGGGCTGCAGCATGGCCTCATCGTCGGGTTGCAGCTTGCATGCGCCATATGGGTATCCACGCTCATGACCTTGACGACCTCGCCGCTGGATATGGTTTGGGCCTTGGAGTGGTTTATGCGTCCGCTCAAATATATCAAGATTCCGGTTGAGGAAATCGCCCTTCTGGTCATGCTGGCAATACGCTTCATTCCGCTGCTCTTTGAAGAAACCGATCGCATCGTGAAGGCCCAGAAGGCCCGCGGTATCGATATGGAAAGCGGCGGGCTCATTCACAGAGTCAAAGCGCTGTTGCCGGTTCTCATACCGCTCCTGCAGGGGATGCTGCGTAGGGCAGACGATCTTGCGGTGGCCCTGACATTGCGTGGATATACGCCAGGCAAGCCGCGCACGACCTATAAGAGCGTTTCGATCAGGGCTCATGATCTGATTGCCCTCCTGATATGTGCCATCGTTTGGGTGAGTCTTATCAAGGTGTGATACCGAAGAAAAGGGGGGGGAGAAAAAAAGAGAGCCCCTCAGGCTGGCCT
>JAKQBR010000225.1 GCA_029574005.1 Deltaproteobacteria bacterium
ATGGTCGATCCTGGATATGGTCAGGGCGGTACCCGGGTCATCCAGTACCATCAGCATGATGACATCCAGGCCCATCCCGGCAAGGACGAGACACAGGATGCTGAACAGATAGGTCTCGATGCGGTTCTGCTCCATGCCCAGGACAAAGAGAGAGAGGAAGACCGCGCAGATGCAGGATATCAGAGGAGGCAGGCCGTAGGGGACCATCCTTTCCGCGATAGAGGACAGGGAATAGTCATCCAGCAGCCAGATGCTGGTCGCGGCGATGACGGCATAAACAAAGATCAGGGTGGAGCGGGCCTGGCGGGTAATGATGGTCCGGCGGGAATAGGCGCTGACAATGTTCTTGAAGAATACACCGTAGCCGATGACGGCCAGGGCGATGAAGATCAGGTGGTGAAATGGGTAGATCGGGTAACCGCTCATGATGGGCAATGTCCCGATGAGCAGGAGGGCGGCGGTTGCGAGGGCCAGGGAGACCGTCAGGTACTGGCGGTGTTTTCCCGGATCGGTCGCGCCGCGTTTCAGCTTGAAGAAGACCGCGGCGCCGGCGGTCAGGACCGTCAGAAGGTGCAGGGCAAAAAGGTCGTACACGATGCCCTCGGCCTTGATGAAAGGACCGCTCGCATACTGGTAGATGATGTAGTTGGTGTTTGTCTGAAATACGATCAGCGGCATGAGCGTGAAGCTGACCGCATACGAGATCAGTACAAGCCTCGATTTAGGCCTGCCGGCCATGACGCAGAGCATGTGCGTCAGGAAGCCCGCCAGGGTGACGAGATAGGCGTCATTCAGCACGGCGGCCTGGACGGCGATCTCCTCGGGGAAGACCACCAGCAAAATGTTCTGGATGCTGTTCATGCACCAGAGCAGGCAGACGATGGCGAAAAGGACCGATCCGGGCTGATTGTATGTGCGCCGCAGGCAGAAACCAGCCATGGCCACGCAGATGAAGATGGAGAAGAAATTGATGATTCCATGCGGCATCAACCAGGTCCAGAAGGGGGTCAGGTCGATGGTATGAAACGAATAGAGCAGGATGAGTATCTCGGTGCTCAAGGGTAAAAGGATAAACGCCAGGGCCAGGCTGTATAGGACCCTCCTCTTAAGACGGCGTTGCGCGTCGTCGGGGTCTTGAGGCTTCAATCCAATGGCAATCAGGCTCAAGGGGATGAAGACCAGGCTTAATGGCGAGGCGAAGAACAGCCCGGGGATCGGTGTGAAGGCGCCGATTGTCAATACCAGCAGGAAGATTATCCCTCCAAACAGCCAGAATAAGGAATGGGGGCCTCGCTTGAGGTGCCCTGCCAGCAGCGCGGCGGTGTACGCAATAATCACCAGGCACAGTACCATGATGAAGAATGATAAGGCCTTTGGTTGGCTGAACCACATGGTAATCGTGATAAGCGCGGCGACGGTGAAGAGCGTGGCGGTCAGCCAGTTTCGTCGTTTGATGTCGCTGCATAGATGCGCTAGCCCCACGGTCAAAGGCAAGAGGAAGGATGCTGTGGGCGGTATCACGCGCACCATGGCGATCAGGGGGTTGCTGGGTGGGAATATGATCACGGACACCAGGAAAAGGTTGTAGATGAAGCACAGAACGCACAGGATGGCAAACCATCGCTGCGGCTCGTTCTCCAGGCGTCCTTTGAAGGCCATGACCGGCATGAGTCCGCACGCCAGCAAAGAGAACAAAGGGAGGAAGATGGTGGGAAAGATGCTAGTCGAGAGCACTGCCGCGGCCCATTGTGCGTGCCTTCAACCACGGCCTGAACGCCCGCGGTGACAAGCACGGCTTGGAGTGTGCACACCATGTCCCTGAGATTCTTCCCATGATGTAAAATTCGACCGTTAGCCGGCAAAACTTGAAAAAATGTACGGGGGTTCAAATGCCCGGACGCTGCAATCGCTGCTTGATTAAAATGAAGAGATCCGTGATAATAGCTTTATGGATGTATATCTGTATTCAGCGCTTCTAGGGGAGGTCCTGAGGCAGGGGGACCTCTGATGCCCGATGGACCCACGCGCTTTGGACTGGAAAGGAAGGTAAGGGAACTGGAAGAAGATCTCCTTAAGCTGCAAGGCTCGCTTGCGGAGCCGCGGCGAAAAGAGATCATCCTGGATGCCATTTTCGATCGTTCCCTGGACGCTGTGTATCTTCACGATCTCGAGGGCCGCTTTATGGATGCCAGCGCCTACGCCCTCGAGGTATTCGGCTACGAACGGAAGGATATCGCGAATCTTACCTTTCAGGATCTCATTTCGCCGGACCAGCTGCCACGGGCGATGAATGCTGTGGAAGAGCTCTTGAAAACGGGTTGTCAGAAGCAGCCCCTCGAGTTCCAGGTCATGCGCAAGGACGGCGGCTGCCTCTGGATGGAGACCCGCGGGCTGCTGGTCCACAGGGATGGCCGGGCCGTCATGATCTGCGGGATAGCCCGCGAGATCGGCCGTCGCAGGGATATCGAGGATGAGCTCAAGGCCAGCAGCCGGAAATACCAGACCCTCTTCGACTCGGCCAATGACGGCGTTTTCATCTTCAAGGGCCAATCATTCAGCGACTGCAACGCCAAGGTGCTGAAGTTGTTCGGTTGCACACGCGAGCAGATGAGCACGCTGCCGCCGCATCACTTTTTCCCGCCCAAACAACCGGACGGCAGCGATTCGCGCAGCAAGGCCAGGGCCTATATGGCGGCCGCCCTGAAGGGCGAGAACCTGTCTTTTGAATGGACCTACCGGCGTCTTGACGGTACGCCTTTCGTGGCCGATGTCAACCTGCGGCGCATCGAGGTCGGAGAGGATGTCTTTCTTCAGGTCATCGTGCACGACATCACCGGACGACGCGCAGCCGAGAAGGCGCTCATGGAGAGCGAACAGAAGTTTAGGAACATGGCTGAAAGCAATGCCGCGGCCATCGTCATCCATAAGGGAGATCGCTTCATCTATGCCAACCCGGCGGCCCAGAAATTGAGCGGCTACCGCCTCGACGAGCTCATGCGCATGAACTTCTGGGATATCGTGCACCCCGATTTCCTCGAACAGGTCAAACAGCGGGGAAAGGCGCGCATCAAGGGTGAGAATCCGCCCGACCACTACGAGATCAAGGTGATCACCAAAGACGGACGATCCGCTGGGCCGACATGAGCACCTGCATTTTCGAGCTGGACGGCGAGCCGGCCGTCATGGGCACGGCCTACGAGACCACCGCGCGCAAGCAGATGGAGGAAGACCTTAGGCGCTCGGAGGAGAAATACCGCAACGTGGTCACCTATGCCAGCGAGGCCATCGCCGTGGTGCAGGACAACCGCATGATCTTCGCCAATCCCGCCACATGCAGGATATCCGGCTACAACTGGGAGGAACTCACGGAGCGGCCCTTCAGCGAATTCATCCATCCCGATGACCTGGGCATGGTCATCGACCGCTACCTGCGCCGTATGGCCGGCGAGGACATGCCCAGGGTCTATTCCTTTCGGTTCCTTGACAGGCAGCGACGGGTGCATTGGGTGGAGATGAGCACGGCCCTGATCGAATGGGACGGCAAACCGGCCGTGTTGACGTTCTTTTCCGACATCACCGACGCCAAACGGGCCGAGGAGGAGCGCCAACGGTTGGAGGAGCTTTTGCGTCAGTCCCAAAAGATGGAGGCCATCGGCACCTTGGCCGGAGGCATCGCGCATGACTTCAACAACCTGCTGGCCGCCATCATCGGATTTACCGAGATAGCCCGGAGCAGGGTCAAGGAAAGCGATGCGTTGTCCAGTCTGGACAAGGCCCTGCGCGCCGGCGAACGGGCCAAGGCCCTGGTGAGCCAGATCCTATCGTTCAGCCGTCAGAAGGCGCAGGAGTTCAAGCCGATCAAGATTGCCCCGGTCGTGCGCGAGGCAGTCAAACTGCTGCGGGCTTCACTGCCGAGCACGATCGCCATCAATGTGACGATCGATGCCGCGGACATGGTGGTCGAGGCCGATCCCAGCCAGATCCATCAGGTGCTCATGAATCTGTGCGCCAATGCCGCGCATGCCATGCGCAACGGCGGCGGGGTCCTGGAGATTGCGCTGGCGCAGGTGACGCTGGGCGTGGAAAGCGCGACCATCCATCCGGATCTGAACCCCGGCGAATATCTGCTCATGCGCGTAAGAGACAGCGGACATGGGATGACCCCTGAGGTCATGGATCGGATCTTCGAGCCGTACTTCACGACCAAGCCGGAGGGCGAGGGTACCGGACTGGGGCTGGCGGTTATCCACGGTATCATCAAACGCCATGGCGGCGGCATCACGGTGGCCAGCGAGGTCGGCCGCGGCACGGAATTCTGCGTCTATCTGCCGCTCAGCCTCTGTGCGGAGGCCGCCATGGAGGTCAAAGCCCCCCAAGCGCCGCCCACCGGCCATGAGCGTATCCTTTTCATCGATGACGAGCTCGATCTGGTGGAGATCGCCGGGCAGATCCTCAAGCCGCTCGGGTATGATGTCACCACGCGCACCAGCAGCGTGGAGGCCCTGGAGCTTTTCCGCGCCAAACCGGATTATTTCGATCTGGTGATCACCGACCTCACCATGCCCAATATGACCGGCGAGACACTTGCCCAGCGGATGCTGCAGATCCGGCCCGGCATTCCCATCATCCTGTGCACAGGATTCAGCCGCGAGCTCACGCGGGAGAAGGCCCTGGGCCTGGGCATCAAGGAGTTCATGCTCAAGCCGATCGACTACGGCGAACTGGCGATCGCCATCCGGACGATTCTGGATGAACAGGCCCCGGCGGGGGCAACCGACAGAGAGGAGTTTATGGTATGAAGGCCACCACATTGCAGCGGTTGCGGATCATGATCATGAGCATCTATGTCACGTTGAATATCACCCTGCGGGTATTGTACCGGGTCTACTTCACGGGAGGCTATCCCCGCGCGTGGGGCGATGAGAAGCTGCTGCGCTGGTGGGCGGCCAAGCTGCTGGAGTTCGTACGCATTCACTATACCGTGATCGATCGCCACCATGCCGCCCTAAAACCCGGCAAACGCTACATCATCATGAGCAACCACCGCAGCCTGTACGACATCCCCTTGATCATCATGTCTCTGCCCGGCAGCATCCGTATGCTTACCAAGAAGGAGCTTTTCAAGGTGCCGCTCTGGGGTCGGGGCATGGCCGCCGGGGAATTCATCTCAATCGACCGCCACAATCTTGAGCAGGCCAAGATTGACCTTGCCAAGGCCAGGGCCAAGATGGAAAGCGGCATCGTATTGTGGATCGCGCCCGAAGGCACGCGCTCGCGCACGGGTCGTATGGGGCCTTTCAAGAAAGGCGGCTTCATCATGGCGATCGAATCAGGGGCCACCATCATTCCCGTGGGGATTCGAGGCTCGGAAACTGTGCTGCCCCCCAAGACCTGGGATTTTTACCTGGATCAGAATATCCAGATCCACGTCGGAGAACCGATCGAGGCCTCAGACTATACCATGGAGCAGAAAGACCGGCTCCTGGCCGATGTGCGCGCCGCGATCACCAGGCTGTGCGGAGAGGCGTAGCGGTTTAGGCTCATCTCTCTATGGGATGACACGCGTCAAGCGTGCGGCCGCATATCCACAAGAGGCACAGCCCAGTCTTACCGGCGGGCGGTGGAAATAAAGCAGCCACCGCCACCACCGCCGCCATCATCACCCTCGTCCTTGTCGTCCTCTTCCGGGATCACCGGGTTCTCGCTGCCGCTCACTTCTGCTACGGTGGCGATCCCTGAACGGGCGGAATCGTTGAAGGGAAAGATCCTCGCCTGAGGGGCGACGTTCAAGGGCGGGAAAGTCCAGCCTTCTTTGCTGGCCGTAATCTTGAGGTTTTTAAACTGGGCATGGGGATAGGTGACGAGGGGGTCGGTGCTGAACTCATTGAGTGATGCGTTGGGGAGCGTTATGAGGAACATGCCAATGGAAGACGTGCTGCTGAGGGCGGGATTCAAGGTGAAGTTCCGGTCGAAATAGCGGATCGTAAAGGCATCGTTTGCCAGGGGCTGGTCCTTGGAATCGTAGACCAGGACGACCGCACCT
>JAKQBR010000230.1 GCA_029574005.1 Deltaproteobacteria bacterium
ATGCAAACCGAAAAGACCCAGGCCCCGGCCCTGCATCTCAAGCTCTACCGGCCCTACCGGCTATACTATATCCTGTCCGTGCTCTACGGCTCGCGCAAGCAGCTTTTCCTCACCTTCGCCCCCTGGGTGCTGGTCACGGTCTTCCATGAACCCACCCAGACCATCGCCACGCTCCTGACCCTGGGCGGGGTGATCGGCATCCTGTTCCAGCCGCTCCTGGGACGGGCCATCGACCACCTGGGGGAACGCATGGTCCTGTGCGCCGAGGCCTTCCTGCTGATCTTCGTGTGCTTCGGGTACGGGTTCGCCAAGTTTCTGGTGAGCGGACATACCGCCTTCCTGATCGTGTGCGGGTGTTTCCTCCTGGATCAGATGCTCATGTCGGTCAATATGGCGCGCGCGACCTACATCAAGAAGATCGCCTTGGACCCCGCCCACATCCAGCCGGCCCTGACCGCCTCGGTCAGCATCGACCATGTCTTTTCCATCCTCGTGGCGCTGCTGGGCGGGGTCGTCTGGAACTGCTACGGCTTCCAGTACGTGTTCCTGATGGGGGCGTGCATCGCCCTGCTCAATTTCCTGGCGGCCCTGCGCGTGCGTCTCCCGCACGGATGAGAACGCCCGCTTTTCTGAAGGGTAAGGATGGACGGTCGCCACCGCCGCCTTACGAATCGACGCTGAAGCCCATGAGGTCGAGGATCACCTTCAGCATGTCGTGCGCCTCGCACGAGACGCAGACCTCCTCAGGCTCAAGGTATTCGTTCGACATGGCGATGCCGGCCGAATCGAAGGTCATGCGCTTGGGGGCGCCCCTGGCGCCCGACCAGGGCAGCCAGAGGGGCAGGGCCGGGTTGCCGCCGTTGGGATTGCCGGTGCGCGCGAACTGGCCCAGGTAGTCCATCATGGCCTCGCTGACCATCTCGCGGCCGGCCTTGTTGTCTTCGCTCCAGGCGAAGTTGCACAGGCTCGATTTGTCGCTGAGGAAGTTGCCGAAGACAAAGGGCAGGTCCATGGCGTGACCGGCGCCGATCAGGTAGTCGAAGGGGGCTGGTTCATCGTCCCACAGGAATTTGTAGACATACACGTCTTCCTGGAACCTGCTGGCCAGGGGGGCCATGGTGTCGGTGCCGAAACCCTGGAACACGGCCTGCCCCGCGGCCGGACCCGCGACATACAGGGGCATCAGCGGGTATGACCAGGTGCTCAGGTAGCGATTCAGATCGATATCCGGATGGTCGGGATCGAAGTCATACACCACCTGCCAGAGGTTCAGCGGCTCCATGATGATCATGGGGATGAAGAGCTTCAGTTCTTCCTTGGTGCAACTCAGCATGAGCGGCACCCGATTGTACGTCCCGTTATAGAAACTCATGAGCGGTGAGGTCGGTATGACATGGCCGTCGATATAGACGCCCATGATGGCCTCCACCGTGGGGATGCCGTCCAACGGCATGGTCAGGGGACCGCAGTTCCTGGGATCATAGAACTCTTCCATGGTCTTGGACCTGAGGTAGTCCCGGATCCAGGGCTCATTGCCTTCCCCGGTCAGCGCCTCGATCTCGTCGTCGCCATACCCGTCCTGCTTGAGGAGCCGTTCGAGCGTGGCCTCGGCCTTCTGTACGGCGCGCGACATGAAACAGGCCTGGCTGGCGCCGCTGTGGGCGACGGCACGGTGAAAGAGCCCCTTGGCCAGAGGCGATGCCATCATGGAGTACACGTTCATGGCGCCGGCCGACTGGCCGGTGATGGTCACGTTGCCGGGGTCGCCGCCGAAGGCCGCGATATTGTCACGGATCCACGCAAGGGACTTGATGATGTCCAGGGTGCCGTAATTGCCTGAGTTCTCCAGCGGGTCGTCATCCACCTTCAAGGCCGGGTGCCAGAACCAGCCGAAATATCCCAGACGGTAGTTGATGGTCACGAAGATCACGTTCTCGCGCGCCGCGAAGTGCGCGCCGTTGTAGATGCTCAGATCGGAGCGGCCGATGATATTGGCGCCGCCGTGGATGAAAACATAGACCGGCAGCTTCTGTTCGTTCGTGGCCGGACGCCAGATATTGAGATACAGGCAGTCCTCGCTGCCGGTGGGGACGCCCTGTCCAACGTAGCCGCCCATGGTCTCGCGACCGGTTTCGGAGAGATAATTGCCGTACTGCGGGCAATAGCTGCAGAACGTGCCGGCATCGCGTATGCCGCTCCACGGCTCGGGGTCCCGCGGGGCCCGCCAGCGCAGCCCCCCCACCGGTGGCGCGGCATAGGGGACGCCCAGCCAGGCCCAGGTGCCGTAATCGGCCTCGGTGCCCCGTACCGCGCCGTAAAGGGTCTGCCGCAGCAGGGGATTGTCAAAGGCCTGGGAGGATTCTTCCGGCCGGGCCGCTGAACCCGGGACGGAGTCCGACGATGAGTTGCAGCCGCCGAGAAACATGCCGCCGATCAGAAAAAGGACGACGACCATGAGATACGCCTGCCTGTTCATACCTGCCCCCTCAGAGAAAAGCATCCGTGAACTGAGAATATGATAAGGGTCGCGGGTGCCGAGTCAAGGCACGGACATGTCCATGCCGCGAGCGCCATCAATCCGGGATGACGATGCCGTGCTTCTTGAGCAGGTCATGCAGCGTGGGTCTGCTCACGTCGAGCTCCTGGGCCGCCTTAGTGATATTGTAGTTCCGCCGGGCGAGCGCCTCCTTGATCACCGCCGCCTCGGCGGCATCGCGCGCCTGCTTGAGCGTCCGGCGGCCGGCAATCTGGGTCGCGAGGTCCAGGTCAGCGCTTTCAATATGCGTGCCCTCGGCCACCACAACGGCCCTGCGAATGCGGTTCTGCAGCTCCCTGACGTTGCCCGGCCAGTGGTAGCACAGCATGGCGTCGATGGCCGCGGGATGGAAGCCCTTGAGCCTCCGGCCGATCTCCTGCCCGTAGACCCGCAGGAAATGGTTGGCAAGATGCGGGATATCATCGCTCCTGTCCTTCAGCGGCGGAACAACGAGCGGCACCACATTGAGGCGATAGAAGAGGTCTTCCCGGAAACGCGATTCCTCCACCGCCTGTTTCAGATTGATGTTGGAGATGGCGATGACGCGGGTGTCGACCCGGATTGGCTCCTTGCCGCCGATGCGTTCGACGGTGCTTTCCTGGAGAAATCTGAGCAGCTTGACCTGCATCGGCAGCGGCAGCTCGCCGATCTCGTCGAGCACCAGCGTGCCGCCGCGCGCGCGTTCGATCTTTCCGATCTGACGGGCATGCGCGCCGGTGAAGGAGCCCTTTTCGTGACCGAACAGCTCGCTCTCGATGAGGTTCTCCGGGATGGAACCGCAATCGACGATCACGAACGGCTCTTCATAGCGCGCGCTCAGGTTGTGGATTGCCAACGCCAGCCGTTCCTTGCCGGTGCCGCTCTCGCCCTGGATCAGGACCGGGAAATCGGTGCGCGCCACCTTTTGGGCCAGCTCGAAGAGCTGCATCATGGGGCGGGTCGTGGCGATCATACCCTGGAAAAGCGTCTCGCGCGCCATGCACTGGTATTCCGCCACCTGGCGCTCAAGCTTCGAAAGATAGATGGCGCGTTTGATGATGATCTTGAGCTCGCCTAAAACCACCGGCTTGAGATGGAAATCATAGGCCCCCAGCGCAATCGCCTGCACGGCCGTATCCCGGTCGGTGTTGCCGGTGATGACAATGACCTTGAGGTGTCGTTTTTCGCGCACGATCTCATCCAGAAGCCGCAGGCCTTCCTCGGCCCCGTCCGGGAAGGGGGGCAGGCCCAGATCCAGCAGCACCACGGACGGATGGTGTTCATTCAGGTAGGCGTTCGCCGCCCCGGCGTCGGCGGCGATATCCACGACATAGTCGTCGCTCAAGCCCCATTTGAGCTGTTTGGCCATACTCGTTTCATCTTCTACGATCAGGATGCGTTCCTGCTCCATGCGAGCTCCTTGCCCTCCTTATCCTATCCGGCGGCTCGTACGGCCGCGGGAGAATCACATGCCATGGTTCTGTCCCTCCCCGCCCTTTGCCCCCTCGTCCGGGAAGACGATGGTGAAGGCCGCGCCGCGCGTGCGGCGGTTGTCCAGCACAATCCGTGCGCCTACCTGCTGCGCCATGTTCTTCACATGCCACAGACCGATCCCGGTGCCGGCGGGCTTGGTGGTCTGGAAGGGTTTGAAGAGTTTGTCCTTTACGAACTCTTCCGTCAGGCCGGGGCCGTCGTCCGCCACCGTGATCGCGGTGCCGCCGCCGCTCCTGGAGGCCGTAATCGTGATCTCGCCCTGAGGCGCAACCGCCTCGCTGGCGTTTACGATCAGATTCTCCAGCATGCGCTCCAGCATGTCGGGGTCCATGTTCACCGTAAGGCCCGGCTCCATGCGCACTATCAACCGGATGTCGGCAAGCCTGGGTTTCAGCCTGCGCAGCAACGCCTGCACGAATGGCTCGACTGTGAGGTTCTGGCGCGAGACCGTCACCTTGTCGGGCAGACGCCCCAGTTTGTTGATGACCTTGTCGATGCGCGCCAGCGACTGCGCGACGGTGGCCAGCATGTCTTCTTGGAAGTCCTTCTGATCGATGTGCCTGGGCGCGTTCTGGAGGATCAGCGAAAGGTGGCCGGCGGCGTTCTTCAGATCGTGCAGCAAAGAAGCGGAGAGATAGTTATAGGTATCGACCTCCTTGTTCTCGGCCAGCTGCTGGGCAAAACGGGCCTGCATGAGGGCGGCGCCGCATTGGGCCGCGATATTGGTGAGCAGGTCGATATCATCGGTCCCGTAGGTGCTGCCGGGGTTCTCGCGGCCCACGGCGATGAATCCGACCACGGCGTTCTCGCTGGTCATGGGCACGGCCATCTCGATATGGTTGGCCTCCACGAAGGTGGCGTCGGCAGTGACGACGCGCTCCCAGAGCCTGTCTCGTACGGCCACGGGCCTGGAACGCAGGAAAGGGCGCACCGAAAGGTAGTCAAGGAAAGGATCGTCGTGCGCCACGGTAGCGACGATGGGCGCGCGCGGGAAGGCCAGCGCGCAGGTGAAGCCGTCATCGCCCCGCAGCCAGATGCTCAATTCACGGATATACATGCTCTCAAGGATCACCTGGGCGGTGACATGCAGGATCTGGTTTTCGGTCGCGGCCACGCTCAGGTAGCGGCTCATCTCGCTCCACTCCCTGCGATAATCGTACTTGTTGATGAAAAAGTGGGTGCTGATGAAAAATTTCATCCGGGCGCGCAACTCGGGTGAGAGAACCAGGAGCAGAACAACCAGGATGGTGCAGAAGACCAGGAACCCCGCCATCACGAGAGCAGGGTCCAGTCCCAGGTCCTGGATGCCGAAGATGATCAGCGCACTGATACACAGGTATAATCCCACGCCGATGAAGGTGATCGAGCGGTAGATAACGTAACGGGGTACGGTGACGTTCATGGCAAAGGGCCTGAGATGGAGCGAAAAGACTGTTACCAGCGCGATACCCAGCAACATCATCAGGCTGGTCAGGACAAGGATGCCCTCGCTGACGGCATGCATGCCGATGCGATACATGGCCCCGATCAGGAACGCCGTACAGATAGAGGCGACGCCGAGGCTGGGGAACGCGAGCGCCCGGCGCTGATCCTCGCCGGCAGAGCGCAGGACGTTCTCCATGATCCACAGGCAGGCAACGACACCCACCAGTACCAGCAGGGATTGCACGATGCCCAGGATGCCGACCTCGAACCCTACCGGGCCCTGACGCACATGCCGCCCGGGAAACAGGATGAGCGACACGGCGTAGAGCACGCAGATCGCGGCCGTAATGAACTTGGTCCACCATACGAGGAGCACCCGCTTGGCAAGGCTGCCCTCGATCGTACACAGGACTGCCAGCAGCAGTCCCACCACGACGAGTTCGACCAGGAGGCAGAGATGGAAGGCCAGCGGCACCTGTCCGGTGATGAACGCCAAGGCCCCCACCTGCCACAGCGCCAGACCCAGCAGGGCCGAGGCAATGGCGCGGGCGGACGCGTTCAGGCTGCGTGACAGGATGACCAGCCCGCCAACAAGACCCGCCACGGTGGTGGCTATAAATATCAGCAGTTGCATATGCTTTTATGCTCCAGTACTCCTCCGGGAAGAACCGTCTGCCTGTCGAAATATCTTACACTAAATGCCGCTCCAGGTAATAGCCCTTTCTGCGAGGCCGAGATGGCGATCGATCGTTTCTCCGCGCATGCACCGGCGGACCTAAGCGTCGAAAAATTTAACAGCCCCTTGGACTATATAACCATCGATATTATTACCTGTTTGATTTAACTCATAGTATTTGCATGGCACATCTCTTGCTTGATTTTTGCGATATATCATACCGTTGGGAAGACTGAGTGTGAGGGGAATGTGAAATGAACGTGGGTTGGAAGGTTCTCATAGTCGCCATGATACTGCTGCTCAACCTGAGCGGCAGCGCCGATGCGACCGTGTACGGCACCACCGAATATCTGAATGCGGTTCACCCCCGTGCGGGGACATATGATCGATCGTGCCCCAAGCAAGAAGGATCGTACGCGCCGGAGGCCCTTGCGATGATTGCGCCGCCGGAAGAGACCGCCTCGGAAGCAACCGAACGGAACCGGGATGAGACCGCGATCGTCTGTTCCAGCGGATGGAAAGGGGCCCCTCTGGACACCTATTTGAGCGATAATCCGACCCTTGAGAGTTCCGCCCTTCCCCTTGATCATTCGGATGGGGCACCGACGGCCGCCCCGGTCCCGGAGCCGTCCACACTGCTGCTGCTGGGCGGCGGATTGATCGGCCTCGGGCTCGGCTACCGCAGAAAACACCGCTAAACTCGTCCAGCGGCGTGGGCACCGCCCTGCGCCTTGAGGTCCGGGATACCAGGAGCCCGGGCCTTTTGGGTATCGCATAAGCGCCGGACCTCCCGGAACCCCACGATTACAGACCGGCGGCGCTGAGAGGGGACCAGCAAGCTTTTGTGTTGCAATGTTGCGCTCTGGATCGGATAATACCATCCATGGACAAGATGGACTACCGCGGTAAACTCCTTGAACCCGAAGCGGTGCTCGATCTGATCAAACCAGGCAACCGGGTGTTTATTTCCAGCGGCCCGGCCATGTTTCTGCGCATGGTGGAAGCGCTCGTGCACTCCGAGCGCCGCAACATCCTGGATCTCGAGTTGATCCAGCTCATCACGCTCGGCAACCACCTGAGCGTCGAAACCAAAGCAATCCCCAACTTCAGGCTCAAGACCTTCAATGTGGGCGAGAGCATCAGCAAGGACATCGGCGACGGCAAGGTGGACTTCATCCCGGCCAACCTGGTTGAGATACCGTTCATCCTCGAGACCGGGGCCCTGGGCGTCGACGTGGCCATCGTGCAGACCTCGCCGCCGGACAGGCGCGGCTTTCTGAATCTGGGTGTGGCCGTGGACGTGGCCAACATCGTAATCAAAAAGGCCGCCATCGTCGTGGCCGAGATCAACCCCCATGTGCCTCTCACCTATGGCGAAACCATGGTGCACCTGGATCAGTTCGATTACCTGGTCGCCAGCGATCGGCCGCTTATCGAGCGCGAACGCAAACCCTTTGACGCGACCATGGGCAGAATCGGATGGCAGATATCGAACCTGATCGAGGACGGTTCGACCGTGGTACTGCACGCCGGACGCATGTTCGACGCCATCGCCCAGAACCTGAAATCCAAGCGCGAGCTGGGCATCACCACGAACGTGATCTCGGACTGGGTCATGGACCTGATCGATGCCGGGGCCGTTTCCATGGAACGCAGACGATCCCAGGGCGGCATGGTATCGACGAGCTACTGCTACGGCACCCGGCGGTTGTACGATTATGTGGACCGCAATCCGATTATCGAGTTCCATCCCCTTGCCCGCATGGTAAACCCCTTCGTGATCCAGCGCATCCCCAAGCTCACCAGCATCATGAACGTCAAGAAGATCGACGTAAGCGGCGAATCGGTCATCTTCCATTCGGGCGACAACCTCTTATCCGGTTACGAAGGCAAGCTGAACTTCTCGATCGCCGCCGCCTTCTCGAACCAGGGCAAGGCCATCGTGGCCCTGCAGTCGGAGGACCAGGAGGGACAGAGCAACATCGTCATCCACCACGAGGATGAGACCGGCCGTGTGCGGGCCACCCTGGGCACCGCGCGTTACGTGGTGACCGAATACGGCATCGCCAACCTGTTCGGCAAGTCCATCCGCGAGCGTGTGCTGTCCATGATCGACATCGCGCATCCCCGCCACCGCGAGAGGCTGCTCGGTCAGGCCAAGATCTACGGCTATGCCTATCCGGACCAGATCTATATCAGCTCGCATGCCGCCAACTACCCCGTCGGGCTCGAAACGGTCAAGACCTTGAAGAACAACCTCGAACTCATGTTCCGCCCCATCAAACCCTCGGACGAGGACATGATGCGCCGCCTCTTCTACGACTTTCCGGACGAGTCCAAATATTTGCGCTACTTCGCCAAGGTGAGCATCATGCCGCACCGCGAGATGCAGAAATACGTCAATATCGATTACGACTCCACCCTCTCGATCGTGGGCGTGTTCAAACGCGACCGGGCCGAGACCATCGTGGCAGAGGCGCGCTATTCCTATGACGAGGTCGAGCAGACCTATGAGATGGCCTTTATCGTGGACGAGCGCTACCAGAACCACGGCATCTCCAGCTTTCTGCTCGGCTACCTGCTCAAAATCGCCAAGGAGCGCGGCATCCACACCTTAAGCGCCACTGTTTTGCCGCAGAACGAGAAGATGCTCAAGGTCTTCCAGAAGGCCCCCATACCCCCCACCAGCAAATACGAGGAGGGGATCGTGCGGATGCACTTCAACCTCGACGCGCTTTGACACCGCGCCCCGTGCGGCCCGGGGCTTTGGCGGCCCGCCGTGATCCCTTGATGCCTGCGGGCCGCCAAAGCGGTGCCCGCCGCCATCAATCCGCCTCGCCGGGAACCTCCCCGCGGCGCTCGCAGAAAAATGCCTATTCCCGCGCAGCGTAAGATTAGGTATAGAAGGTTGTCCAGGGAAGAACATCGGACCGGCAAGACTGGCGATCCTTCTTCCCCATCATAGCGCTAAGGAGCGGGGAGTTATGAGTGGTGTCATCGTATCGAAGTTCGGCGGGAGCTCGGTGGCCAATGCCGGGCAGATCGAGAAGGTGCGCAGGATCGTGGCGGCCGACCCCAGGCGGCGGCTGGTCGTGGTCTCGGCCCCGGGCAAGGACGCCGGCGATTCCGAGAAGGTCACGGACCATCTGTTCAATATCGCCACCGACGGCGAGCATTTCCGTTTGCGCGGCAAAAAGATCGACGCCCACCAGAGCCACGCGCGCGTGATCGCCAAGTTCGAGTCGCTGATCGGCGAGCTTGCCATCGACGGCGCGGACATCATCGCCGACCTCGCGGCAGATCTGGCCAGCGCCATTGACGGCCGCAAACGCATCGATTTCTTCGCCTCGCGCGGTGAACACTACTGTGCCAAGGTCATCGCGCGCTATTTCAAGTCCAAGGGGATGCCGACCAGGTTGAGCCTGCCCGAGGATGTCGGCTTCATCGTCTCGGAACGTTTCGGCAACGCCAAGGTGCTGCCGTGCACCTACGCCAACCTGCGCGAGAACGTGAACACCCAGGACATCACCGTCATCCCCGGCTATTACGGCATCACCCAGAAAGGCGATATCGCGGTACTCTCGCGCGGCGGCTCGGACCTGACCGGCGGAGAGGTGGCCTTTGCCATGGACGCCATCCTCTACGAGAACTGGACCGATACCGACGGCGTCTATCAGGTCGATCCGCGCCTCATCCCGGAGGCGTCGGTCATTCCTGAGCTGACCTACAAGGAGATCCGCCTGCTCTCGGCGCGGGGATTCAATGTCTTCCACTTCGACGCCATGGTGAACTGCAAGCACAAGAACATCCCCATCAATATCCGCAATACCAACAACCCGGATGCAGCCGGCACCATGATCGTGAGCGCGCGCACCCCACGGGAGACCGCCGTGGGCATCGCCCGCATGGACGGCCTGGCATCGGTCTACCTCGAAAAGGACATGATCGGAGAGACCGTGGGCTTCACCCAGGAGCTGCTCGACATCTTCAAGAGCTTCAACATCAACACCCATCACTACCCCTCCGACCTGGACGATATCGCCGTGATCGTGGACCAGATCGACCTGACCGGCAAGGTGGACGACCTGAAGAAGGCCATCCACGAACGCCTGCACCCCAATCTCTTGGAGATCCACAACGATCTGTGCCTGCTCTCACCCGTGGGCGCCGGCATGAAGGGCACCCCCGGCATCATGGCGGCAGCCGCCAATGCGCTCTACCAGGAAGGCATCAACATCGAGATCGTGGACCAGGGGCCGGCCCAGCTGAGCATCCATTTCGGCATCCACCAGAAATACGGCGACACCGGCCTCAAGGCCCTGTTCAAGGCCATGCTGAAACACAAGGACACAAAGTGACCTTCGGTCACGGGGGAGATCGCCATGAAAGTCAGGGATATCATGACCAGCAGGGTCATAACCCTCTCGCCGGACATGGGCATCGTGGAAGCGGCCAAGGTCTTGATGGACAACAGCATCAACGGCGCGCCGGTACTCGACAAGCAGGGCGTCCTGGTGGGCATCCTGTGCCGGGATGACCTCATCTCCCAGCAGAAAAAACTGCCTCTGCCCTCATATTTCATCATGCTGGACGGCATCATCCCCCTCACCTCTCCCAAGCACCTGGAAAAGGAGATGGACAAGATAACGGCCACGAACGTGGAACACGCCATGACCGTCAAGCCCGTCACCGTAAGCCCCGATGCCGACATTGACGTCGTCGCGGCCCTCATGGTGGACAAAAAGATCCACACCATCCCGGTCGTTGACCAAGATGGCACCTTGATCGGCATTGTCGGTAAGGAAGATATCTTGAAAACCCTGATCCCCCCCAAATAGGAGCCGTCCGATTCAAAGGGCCAGGGGATGCGGATTGCGTCAGGAGATCGTTGAACCTCTCCGTTTCAATGCGCCAGCCTTACCAGAACTTCCACCAGGGTCGTGATCTCTTGCGGCGCCCCTTGGGCTGCTCGTCCATGACAACCCAGAATCCACCGCCCTTGGCGGGGTCCTGGCTGAGGACGTGCAGTTTATTGCTTGCAACGGCCGCATACATGTCGCCGCATTGCTCGCTGGAAAGACCGGTGGCAGGGTCGATGCTCATCCAGGACAAGAGCATCCGCAGGTTGGGCTTATAGTCGTCATCCAACTGGGCAAGGCCTATGTCTTCCACCCAGATGCCGTTGATCAACCCGGTGTCGTCCTGCCGGTAACCCCATACGCCTCGATTGATAACTTTCATGTGAGTCGGCCTCTTCTGTTCTGGGGCCGCCGGTATCTCGGCCGCACCCAGCGGCACCGGCGGCCTTCAAAGACCAAGCCTGAGCCTAGGCCGCCTTCTTCTCGGGGTATGCCTTTTCGCTCTTTACCAGGGTAAGGGTTTTGTCCTTGTTGAAATCGTTTGCATGGACGCCCCAGGTGTAATCCAGGTCCTGCATGGCCTCCTTCAGGCCCGCCACGGTTGCTTCTCCGATCCACTCGTTTCTGAACCAGTCTCTGATCTTCATCACGTCCTCCTGTGTAGTTGCGTTAGGGAGATGTTCCTCTCAGGCAGCCAGCTGTTCCTTGTCCTTATTGTTGCTGTTCACGATCTCCAATACCTCGCCCAAGCCGAATTCCTGCTCGCGGGCCCCCCAGGGGTTGACGTCCGGGTTGTCTTTGCAGGTCGGGCAGAAATACTTCACGCTCAGGTCCTCGGCACCCGTGCCCCAGATCTCCAGCTTGCGGCAGTCGCGGCACAGATGTATGCCGCAGTGTTCGCACTCGGTTACGGCTTCGGCCTTCCCGCAGATCTCACAGATATGTCCTTCATTGGCCTTCATCGCTTCGGCCCTCCTTTCTCATGTCCTGTGCTGACAAGAGAGCGAAAGCCGTGCCAAGGTGGGAGCGAGGGAATATATTTCAACAACTAATTGATATTATGCAAGATAATTGCCGTACGGTGAGGTGTGTTTGAACCGTTATGGCGATAAGCCCTCACGGAGGCTTTATCGTGTATGGTCTATTCGCCGCAATCTTGGGTCCGGAATACCGTGAATGCCGCCCCGGTCTTTCGAGCAAGTCTATGGCCCCTATCAATGCGGGGCAGCCTGTTTTGATTGCACCTCAACGGTGCTTGGCAATTTTATTGCGCGTGATCCCGATATCCGGTCAATATCGGCCGCTTTATTTTTTCAATTTTTTTCTGAATCCCGCGATGCCGATCAGACCTGCGCCGACAAGGAGCAATGAGGCGGGCTCTGGGACGGGCTGCGCTACCTCTTCCTTCAACACAATATAGTTGCCGACATGGTCGCTGGTATACACGCTCCAACTGGGAATATCGGCTGTGTCGGCGCATATCAATATATACGGCTGCAAAATCGAATAGTTCTGATCCGTCGGGTCGAGGGCATTGCTCGAATCATCACAGAACCATACGCCAAAATTATAACCCCATGTAATATCGCCATTAAACACCGATATCGAGTCGCCGGGGTTTATTGTTCCGGGAGTCTGTCCTCCATAGAGCCGAATGAAACCGGTTCCACTGTTGCTGCCGCCCGCGGAAGCAAAATTAAAGTCGACGATACTGAACTCCATCTCGCCGACGCCGAGGTTTTGTACGTTAGCATCAATACGGACTTTGCCTGAGGCAGGATTCCCAAGATTATCCACCAGATTGACGGCATCATACTGTATGATGGTAGCATGGGAGAAGCCGGGAAGACAGAGTAACGATAGTATGCCCAGGACGAAAGCCACTTTCTTGCCGTTCATAAAACCCCCTCGAAACCGCGATTATAATATTTTAATAAAAAAAGCAAATAGTATCTTTCTGTAAGTACGCCAAGGCACCTGTGGAAAGTTTACCCTGTATTACCTCCAGATTACTCATTCTCTCTTTTCACTGTACCCCATGATGATGTTACGGGGGTACGATACTGCCACCTTAAGAAGATTTGAAGGTGACCGGGTAACCTTTTGAGTTCGGAGTGCCCGTACCGTCGAAGACATAGAGATATGCCGTTGCCCCTTTAGCAAACACCCCCTGATTGACCGTAACGGTTATTGAGGTGTCGGACCAGGCAACGGGAATCTGGATTTCGTGGAGTTTAGTACATTTTTCCCAAGTCGAGGAATCGCCGAGTATGACCCTCTGCGCGGTATAGTCTACATATAAATCATCAAAATATCTCCACTGTGTGCTTCGACCGTATGCATTCGTATATCCGCCTATCAAGGTACAACGGCTGCTTCCGTGCCAATAGGGCCCGCCATCCGTCGACCCATTCCATTCCATCTGCAGACGAGCATCCACCCAAAGCTTTACGTACCCCAACGCCGGATCGTTGCTGAAACAGACCTCCATCTCGTATTTATGCCACCCCAGCGCCTCATCCGGCCATCCGATCGTTCCATAGTAGGTATCGACCGTATACCCATCATCGCCATGAATGTCTATTCCATCAGACCCCGCGGCGGACTGTCTTTCCAAATACCAATGCTGATTGTAAGGCGTGGCGCCGGAAGACCAGTCCCATATCTTGAAGTTATGCGACGATGGATCAACGGCCCAGTCCCATTCAGGATCAATTCGTTGATACCACGAGGCAAATTCGTATGCCGGGAGCGTAACATTGTCTCGCGATATCCACAGGCCGACATTATAAGAGGTGTACGCCCCCGATCCGGAATAATGACAACCGGCAAAGTACTGGGCATCGTGAGAATGAACAAGGGCAACCCCTCTTCCTAATTTCTCCGGCGTGGTATAGTGCCCACGGTAGGGATATTCAGCCTCAGAATTATAGTTGCCGCCCCAGAGCACCAGAGGGTCGGTCCCTGAACAGTTATCCCAGACGACGGGAGGACCGGAGGATTTCTTCCCGAAACCCGAACCGGAAAGGGTTATGGTTCTGCCATGAGAGACGGTCCCATTCACATCCGATATGATGGGGCCGGAAGTATCGGGAAAACCTCCGCTTC
>JAKQBR010000411.1 GCA_029574005.1 Deltaproteobacteria bacterium
CGATGTGGGCGTCCGCATCGGGACCAGCCGCCGCATCAAGGGATCGCGGAGAGGAGGCTCACTATGCTGGTGATCACCATCTGCGTGGGCAGCTCATGCAGTATCCGCGGCTCGGACGACTTTGCCCAGACGCTCCAGCAATGCATCGTGGACGAGGGGTTGGAGGGCCGGGTGGACATGGTGGGGGCCTTCTGCATGGAGACCTGCTCCAAAGGCGTGTCCGTAAAGGTGGACGAGCGCACGTTCAGCGGCCTTTGCCCCGAGGACGCCCGCGACTTCTTCTACAAGGAGATCTTGCCGTATGTCTGAGCCGATCATATCCACCAACCCGGCCCGCTGCCGCGACTGCTACCGCTGCGTGCGCTCCTGCGACGTCAAGGCCATCCGCGTCAAGGACCATCAGGCCCAGATCGTGCAGGAGCTCTGCATCCTGTGCGGCACCTGCGTGCGGGTATGCCCCCAGAAGGCCAAGAGCATCCGCAGCGACCGCCGGCAGGTCATCGAGGCGATCGCAGCCGGCAGGCGCGTCGTGGCCTCGGTGGCCCCGTCGGCCCCGGCCTTCTTCGACATGCCCGACTTCCAGGCCCTGGCCGGTGCCATCAGGGCGCTCGGCTTCGAGGCCGTGGAGGAGACGGCCGTTGGCGCGCGCATGGTCGGTCTGGCGCATGGGGAATATGGCGCCCGCTCGCTTGAGCGGCACCCCGTGATCGCCTCGGCCTGCCCGGTGGTCGTGAACCTGGTGGAACGCTACTACCCGGACCTGATCCCGCACCTGGCGCCCATCGTCTCGCCCATGATCGCCCACGGCCGCTTGTTGAAGCGCACGTACGGCGAGGACGCCTTTATCGTCTTCATCGGGCCGTGCATCGCCAAGAAGCAGGAGATGGAGGACGAGGCCGTCTCGGGCGCGGTGCAGGCCGTCCTGACCTTCCGCGGGCTCAAGGAATGGTTCGATCACCAGGGCATCCAGTGCCCCGCCGAAGCCGCGCCAACGCTTGAGCCGTCTTCGGAGAAGGCCCGCCTCTTCGCCCTTGAAGGCGGACTGATCGGCACGGCCCGCATGAACACCGACATCCTGGGCACCGAGATGATCATGACCTCCGGGCTGGAGGCCTGCCAGGATGTCCTGAAGGACATCCGCGCCGGAAGGCTCAAGGCCGGACTGGTGGAGCTCCTGGCCTGCAGGGGCGGGTGCGTGAACGGCCCGGCCATGGCGGACATGCCCGGCGGCATCTACCTGGCGCGCCAGCGGGTCATGGAATTCAGCGCCCGCCACCAATCCGATTTGTCGCTCGCGCGCGAGGCCTGGCCCGACCTTGGACGCGGCTATCATGACCGCAGCCTCCCCGCGCCCGCGTATAGTGAGGCGCAGATCCGCGAGGTCTTGCAGCGCGTCAACAAGTTCACCCAGGAAGACGAGCTCAACTGCGGGGCCTGCGGATACCCCACCTGCCGGGACAAGGCCGTGGCCACGCTCAGGGGGCTGGCCGAGGTAACCATGTGCATCCCCTACATGCGGCAGCGCTCGGAGTCGCTGCGCCAGGTGGTCATGGAGGCGACGCCGAACGCCATCCTGATATTCAACCGGGACCTCATCATCCAGGACCTGTCGCCCTCGGCCGAAAAGATCTTCCATTGCAGCCTGCCCGAGGTCCAGGGACAGCCGCTTTCCCGCCTGATCCCGGTCATGGATGACTTCGTGCGGGTGCGGGACAGCGGTGAGTCGATGATCGGCAAGACACGCCGGATCCTCGATGATCTGGTCGTGGAGCTGACCATCGTCTGCGTCAAGGGGCAGGGGTTGATGCTCGCCATCCTAAAGGACGTCACGGAGCGCGAGAACGAGCGCGAGCGCTTCAACGCGCTACGCACCGAGACCCTGCAGCGCACGCGCGAGGTGGTCAGCAAGCAGATGCGCGTGGCGCACGAGATCGCCCACCTCCTGGGCGAGACCACGGCCGAGAGCAAGACCATCTTCTCTCATCTGGCCAGGCTCTTGGAGGAGGAAGACCATTCGTGAGCCTCATGGTCGAATGCACGTGGGACAGCCTGAACAAGGACGGCGAGGAGCTGTGCGGCGATGCGGTCATCGTCCGCTCGAAGGGTCCCGAGTTCATGGCCGTGCTCTCCGACGGCCTGGGGAGCGGCGTCAAGGCCCACATCCTGGCCACCTTGACCGCGGACATCGCGGCCCACATGTTCGAATCGGGCTCCGCGGTGGAGGATGTCATCCAGACCCTGGCCGAGACCCTTCCCGAATGCAGCGTGCGCAAACTGGCCTATGCCACCTTCGCCGTCCTTACCGTGCATGAGGGCCGCCTGGCGCACCTGGTTCAGTTCGACTCCGCGCCCCTGATCCTGATGCGCTCGCAGACCCTGGTCGAGATCCCCATGGAAGAGCGCGACATCCACGGCCGCCGGATACGCCAGGCACGTTTCGAACTGGAGGAAAACGACTACCTGGTCCTGGTCACCGACGGCTATGAGCATGCCGGCCTCGGCGGGGTGTACCGCCTCGGCTGGGGCTGGGACAACATCGCGCTGGCGGTGCAGCGTTTCCTGGCAGCCGGAATCGATGACACCCGCAAACTGGCCCAGTCCCTCTCGCACACCTGCCTGCGCCTGTACGACAACCGGCCCGGCGACGACGCCACCGTCATCGCCATGAAGGTGCGGCCGGCCCTGAAGGCCACGGTCCTTACCGGGCCGCCTTGCAACCGGGACCTGGACGAGTCCGCGGTGACGCGTTTCATGGCCGCTGAGGGCGAGAAGATCATCTGCGGCGGCAGCACGGCCCAGATGGCGGCCCGGATCCTGGGTGAAGAGCTCCTGGTGGATTGGGTGCCACCGGGCAAACGCCTGGCCCAGACCCAGAGGCCGAAGAAAGGCTCGCCGCCGACGGCCGAGCTCAAGGGGGTCGATCTGGTGACCGAGGGCATCCTCACCCTGGGGCAGGCGGCGCAGATCCTCAAGTCGGCCAGGAACATCGACGATCTTCCGCAGGGCAGCGACGCCTCCGTGCGCCTGGCCCGGTCGCTCTTGAAGGCGGACGAGATCCGCCTGATGGTCGGCACCGCCATCAACCCCAACCAGGTGGCGGACATCATCCGCGGCGAACCCATGCGCATGATCTATGTCAGGGAGCTGGTCGAGGTCCTCTCCAGGCACGGCAAGCAGGTTGAGATCGAGCAGCTCTGATCCGCAAGGGCGCCCTCCATGCGGAGGCGACCGGATTTCCGCGGCGGTGATGCCTGTGCATTCGAGAAGCCACTATCGTGCGGCCGTCTTTTCTGCTAGGTTGCGACCTATGACAGCCCTGCCCTCACGATCCGATCGGACGGTCTCGACGCATGCCCACGGTTGATTTCCTGCCAGCCGGGATGACGGTCGAGGTAGCCGCCGGCACCGCGCTGGTCGAGGCCGCGCGCCAGGCCGGCATCAGCATCGGCCTGCCCTGCGGCGGCCACGGCACGTGCGGCAAATGCCGGGTGCGGGTCACCCGGGGGACGCTCGAGGTCAAGCCGCACGCCCTCACCAGCGACGAGGAGCGCTCCCAGGGGTGGGAGATCGCCTGCCTGGCCTCCGTGGCCTCGGATGTTACCGTTCTTATCCCGCAGGAGGTGGACGCATCTCACCCGGCCTGGCTGGATGACGTCCTGACCCCGTCGGATGAACCGGAGCGGGGGGTCAGGGAGCTCTCACCCCTGGGGAGCCGCCTGGAGCTCGTGGTGCAAGCGCCGAGACCCGCCGACGGCCTTTCCGACCTCGACCGACTGAGACGCTCGCTGTCACGGGCCCTGGACGGGCGCGTGCCCGAGGTTCCTCTGCGGGTGCTGCGCGCGCTGCCGGAGGCCCTCAGGGCGGCGGACGGCCGGGTGACGCTCAGCCTGGCCGGAGACGACGCGTCCCTCCGGGTGGTCGACTGCATCGGCGGCCGGGCGCAGGTCCCGGCCTTGGGCATTGCCGTGGACCTGGGGACCACGACCATCGCCGTCCAACTGATCGATCTGGAAAGCGGGAAGGTGCTGGCCACCCGCAACGGCTACAACGCCCAGATCGCCTGCGGGCTGGATGTGATCAGCCGTATCAACTATGCCGCCAGGCCCGAGCGCCTGGAGGATCTGCGCATACGCGCCGTGGACTCGATCAACCGGCTGTTCCTGGAGGCCGCGGCTGACGCGGGGGTGGCTCCCTCGGACGCCGTGTGCGGCCGCATATCGGGCAACACCGTCATGATGCACCTGCTCTTAGGCGTCAAACCGGAATACATCCGCCTGGACCCGTATGTGCCCGCGGTGTTGAGCGTGGCGCACCTGACGGCCAAGGAGCTGGGTCTCGCCCTCAATCCCGATGCCATGATAAGTTTTTCGCCCTGTGTCGGCAGCTATGTGGGCGGCGACATCACGGCCGGGCTGCTGATTACCGATCTGGTCAGGGACCGGGAGGACATCGCCCTCTTCCTCGATGTCGGCACCAACGGCGAGATCGTGGCGGGCAACAGGGACTTCCTCATGGCCTGCGCCTGCTCGGCCGGTCCGGCCTTCGAAGGCGGAGGGATCGAGAACGGCATGCGCGCCACCGTGGGCGCCATCGACCATGTGACCATCGATCGGGCAAGCGGGCGGGCGACATATACCGTGATCGGAGGCGGCCTCCCGGCGGGCATCTGCGGCTCGGGCCTGATCGACCTGCTCTCCGGTCTGTTCCTGAGCGGCTGGCTGGACCCCGCAGGCAGGTTCGAGCGTTCCCGGAAGAGCGCCCATATCCGCATCGATGGACGCCGGGCCTCCTATATCCTGGCCGCTGAAGGGCAAACGCTCTCCGGCACGGCAATCCTGATCAGCGAGAACGATATCGAGAACCTCATGCGCGCCAAGGCCGCCATCTACGCCGCCGCCGCGCTCATGCTGGAGCAGGCGGGCCTCGGCTTTGACAGCCTGGGCGCCTTCTACGTGGCGGGGGGGTTCGGCCGCCGGCTCAACCTGGATAACGCCATCAGCATCGGCTTGCTGCCGGACATCGACCCGGAGAGGTTTTTCTATCTCGGCAATGCCTCGCTTGAGGGCACGCGCCTGGCACTCCTCTCGCGGGAACACCGCGACCTCCAGAAGGCCGCGGCAGAGCGCATGACCTATCTCGACCTAAGCGCACTACCCGGCTACATGGATCACTACACGGCGGCGTTGTTCCTGCCGCATACCGACCTCGGCCGCTTTCCGCGCCAGCGCACCCGCTTGCGGGGCGGCGTCTGAAACCGCTTGCGCAAAACGGCGTTCCATTCACTGCTCCAGTGCCCTGCGTACCGCGTTCTTGAGCTCGCCGATGCTGGCCGGTTTCTGCAGAAATTCGCGCACCCCCATGGCCTTGGCCTGGTGCTCGTTGATGATATCGCTGTATCCGGTGCACAGGATAATCGGGATGCCGGAGCGGATCTGCATGAGCCTGGCCGAGAGCTCGACGCCGGTCATGCGGGGCATGGTCAGGTCGGTGATGACCAGGTCGAAGTCATCGGGGGTGCGGCTGAAGACATCGATGGCCTTGAGGCTGTCATTGACGGTGACCACGGAGTAGCCCGAACGCTGCAGGGCATTGCTCAGACTCGACAGGATAATCTCCTCATCATCGATCACGAGCACCCTGGCTTTTGACTGCGGAGAAGGCGCCTGGACCTTCTCGCACACCTTGGCCTGCGTCTCCTTGAGCGCCAGGGGCAGATACACGCTGAACCGTGACCCCTTGCCGGGTTCGCTCTCGACCTGTATGGCGCCGCCATGGGTCTTCAGGATCCCATGCACCACGGACAGGCCCATGCCGATGCCTTTGCCGACCTCCTTGGTGGTGAAGAAGGGGTCGAAGATCTTTTCCATGATCCCGGGCGTCATGCCGCAGCCCGTGTCCTGGACCCTGAGCAGCACGTATTCGCCGGGGCCGACCTCCGCGGGCACGCCGCCGGGTTCGAGACGGACATTCTCCAGGTGAAGCTCGATCGAGCCTGTCTGCAGCGGCAGGGCGTCGGCCGCGTTGCGGCACAGGTTCATGATGATCTGGTGGATCTGGGTGGCGTCTCCCATAATCGTATCGAGCTCGGCTTGCACGGTATGCCGGATATCGATGGTGCTCGGCAGCGAGGAGCGCAGGAACTTGAGCGTCTCCTCGATCAGGGGGGTGATCCTGATGGGTTTGATCTGCTGCTCGCTGCGGCGCGAAAAGGAGAGGATTTGCTTGACCAGGTCCCTCTGGCGGTAGGCGGCGTTGAGGATCTGGCGCAAGGTCTGGTGGGTGGCGATCTCGGCCGGGGTCTCCTCCAGGAGCATCTCGACATCCATGATGACGGGGTAGAGGATATTGTTGAGGTCATGGGCGATGCCGCCGGCAAACCGCCCCAAGGCCTCCATCTTCTGCGACTGAACCAGTTGGGCCTCGATCTTCCGCTTGGCCTCCTCGGCGCGTTTGCGGTCGGCGATTTCCTCCTCAAGCTGCCTGTTCCTGAGTATCAGCTCGGCCGTGCGCTCGCGCACGAGCTCCTCCAGGTGATCCCGGTGGCGGCGCAGCTCCTCTTCCTCGCGTTTGCGCTGGGTGACATCCCTGAGCACCACGGCGAACTGGCCCGGCACGGGTCGATAGGCGTATGCCTCGTAATGGCGCGGGGCCTTCGAACCGTTCTGAAAGCGTATCGACTCACCGGTCAAGGACGCCCGCCGGTAGGTCTCGAACCAGAGCGTCTTGTCGTCGGGGAAGACCTCGCTCAGCGTCCTCCCGACCACCTTGTCGCGCTCCAGGCCGGTCAGCCGCTCGTAAGCCTTGTTGAGGTCCACGAAGCGGTAATCCGACGGCTCGCCGGCCTCGTTTAAGATGATCTCATGGAGGGCGAAGCCCTCGGTCATGGCATTGAACAGGATGTGGTAGCGTTCCCGGCTCTCCTCCAGGGCCAGCTCGGCCTGCTGATGCGCGATGCGCCATCTGAGCGCCGTAATGCCGTGGGCGAGGTCGTCGGCCAGCGAGCCCAGCAGGCGCTCCTCATCCTCGGAAAAGGCATCCACCTCGCGCGCATAGATGGTTATGGCCCCGTAGGGCCTGCCCAGACCCATCAGCGGCAGCGCCAGGGAGGAGGCGTAGCCGCGTTTTTCGGCCTCTTTACGCCAGGGCTGGAAGCTGGGGTCGGTGCGCATGTCCCGGCAGCGCTGGGGCAGGCCGGTGCGGATGGACATGCCCGTGGGACCGCGCCCGCGCTCATTGTCCCCCCAGGTTATGTTGAGCCGCTGGAGATAGCCTTCGTCGAATCCGGCGAAGGCCACCGGCCTTACCGTCTTGTTTTCGTCGTCCTCGGCGTATCCGATCCACACCAGGGAGTACCCGCAGTCTTGAACCACGATGGAACAGATCTCCTGCAGGAACATCTGCTCGTCCGTCGCGCTCATCATGGCCTGGGTGCTGTCCCGGAGCGCCCTCAAGACCCGGTTCACCTTCCTGAGCTCCTCCTCCTTTTTCCTGCGCTCGGTGACGTCGCGCAGGATGACCTGGAAGGCCCTGCCGTCCCGATCCTTGAACGGCGCGGCCGACACCTCGACATCGCGGACGGCGCCGTCCGCGCGCACGATCTTTCCCTCGCTGCTGCAAATGGAGCAGCCCTGGCGCAGACCCCTCAGGCACGCCTTGAGAGCGGCATGACAATCGGGGTGAAAGACCTCCAGTGGAGATTTGCCCAGCATCAGCTCGGCCAAGGCCGCGCCGAACAGCTCCACGGCCGCCGGGTTCATGAGCTCGATGCGGTTGTTGCGGTTGATGTAGATGGCGCTGGGCGAGAGCTCCATGAGGCTGCGGTAGCGCGCCTCATTGTCGCGCAGGGCCTGCTCGCTCCGTAGGCGGACCATGGCGACGGCAACCTGATCGGCCACCGCCTTCATCAGGGCGAGGTCTTCGCCGCCGAAGGTCTCACGGCTGTTGGTGCCGAAGGCCAGCGTGCCGACCACCCGGCCTCCATCGGCCAGGAGGGGGTACGAGGCATAGGCCCTCACGCCGTAGGACCTGAGCAGGGCGGTGCGCGCATCCTGCGTATCCTGGATGTGCTCGCACACCAGGCACACCTTGTCCCGGGCCACGTGTCCGCTCACCTGCGCGCCGTATTCCAGCGACATGATGCCCTTGAGCTTTCCCCGGGGGATGCCGGCATAGGCGTTGAGCCTGAGCCTCTGGGCGCGCTCATCGACCAGAAAGTTGACGAAGGCCTGGCAGTCGAGGTGCTCCATGACCTGGAGGCAGAGCGATCGGATGACCTGGCGGGGGTCCGAGGCCTGCAGCAGCGCTCCGGCGGTACGCGAAAGCAGCTCGAAGCGCCTGAGGCTCTTCTGCAGGGCATCCTCGGTATGTCGGCGCGCGGTGATGTCGCCATAGGTTATGGCCACTCCGCCGTCCGGATTAGGCAGGGGGGCGGCCGAGACATTGATCCAGGTTACCGCCCCATCCGGCTTGACAACGCCCATCTCCACATTTTCCACCAGCCTTCCGGTCTTCATGGCCCTGACGCTGGCATATTCATCCACCGGCATGGGCGTGCCGTCCGGCCTGATGATCCGCCAGGCCGGGGCATCGATCGTCCGCCGGATATGTCTCCGACGCGAAAGCCCCAGGAGCTTCTCGGCCTTGCGGTTCGCCTCCACGAGACGTCCGTCCCCATCCGCGATGCTGATCCCCAGGGGGAACGTCTCGAACAGTACCCGGTATCTGCTCAGGCGATCCTGGCTCTTTCTCAGCGCCGCGCGCGCGTCCTCAAGCTTGGCGGTTGAAGATTCCAACTCGGCGATACGGCGGCGCGCCCTGGACAGTTCCTCCATGAGCTGTGCCTTGGTCATGTCCTTTTCTCCCATGGCGTGTGCAGGCCCCCTGCATCGGAATTTTCACATAAGGTCGGATAACAAAATGAAGACCCGCCCGAGAGGCGGCAATAGCACCCTTATGGTCCAGGAACACCCCTGTCGTCAAGCCCGAAAAACCCTCTTGACAATACAGTGGTTGACTCTATTTGTAAGGGTATCTGAAATCACGACAAGGAGGATTTCGTTCATGAAGAGACTGGGTGAACTGTTCCAAAGCGCGGACTGGAAGACCGAGAAGCATACGCCGGTGATCGAAGCCCCGGCGTCGGTGAAGGCGGGCGAGTCCTTCGAGATCAAGGTGACGGTGGGCAAGGAGATCGCGCACCCCAA
>JAKQBR010000274.1 GCA_029574005.1 Deltaproteobacteria bacterium
TCCGTGGCGGCGACGCAGCCCATGCCGGTGATCGAGAGCACGCCCAGGCGGTTGCTCTTTGGCAGCGGCAGCGATTCGAAGGCGGACAGGGTATCGAAGAAGGCCTCGGAGTCATGCACCCGCACCAGTCCGGTGCGCCGACAGACGGCGTCGAAGACGGCATCCGATCCCGCCAGAGAACCGGTATGCGAGGCGATGGCCGCGGCCCCGGCCGCGGTATGCCCGGATTTCACCACCACCACGGGCTTGGACCGGCTGGCCTTGGAGGCGGCCCTGATGAAGCGGGCGCCCTCGACCACACCCTCGAGATACATGCCTATCACCGTAGTCTCGCGGTCTTGCGCGAGATACTCAAGGAGGTCGCTTTCGTTGATATCGCCCTTGTTGCCGATGCAGGCCACCTTGGAGATCCCGAAGGGCTTCGCATCCGCGATCCACCTTCCCCAGCCCGAGGAGAAGACCCCTGACTGGCCGATGAGCGAGACCCCGCCGGTGGCAATAGGCTCAAGCCCGACTATGGAGGTGGCCAGGCCGAGGCGGGGATGGATGGTCCCGATGCTGTTCGGACCCATGACCCGTATCGAAGCCTTGCGCGCCAGGGACATGAGCGCGGCCTGTTCGCGCGCGCCGGTCTCCCCGATATCCGCGTACCCGCCGGTAGAGAGGATTACGGCCGGCACCCCTTTGGCGGCGCAGTCCGCCAGGGCCTCAGCTACGGCGGTCTTGGGGATCACGATCATGGCCAGGTCCACCGGGCCGGGCACCTCGCTTACGCGCTGATAGCTTCTCATGCCCAGGATGTCATGGCCCGAGGGGTTGATGGGGTAGAGCGCCCCCTGAAAACCTGCCCGCATGAGATTGCGCAGGATGATGTTGCCGCCCTTGCCGTGGCTGCGCGAAGCGCCGATCAGGGCCAGGGATCGCGGATGGAAGAACGGGTCCACCGTGCGCGCCGCCGGGCGACGCGCCTTAACAGGAGCTTTGCGATCGGCGAACCTGATGAGGGCATCCACCGCCAGGGCGCCCCGGGGATATGCGATCAATGGGTTGACATCGATCTCGATGATATCTGGGCGGCCTGTCATCAACCGCCCCAGGCTGACGATGGCCTCGGCCACGATGGACAGATCGACCGGGCCGATGCCGCGATAGCCCTGCAGCAGGGCCTGCCCCTTGAGGCGGCCGAGCATGTCAAGGGTCTGGCGCGGCGTCAGCGGCGCGAGTTCTATGGCGGTGTCGCGCAAGATCTCGGCAAACACCCCGCCCATGCCCGCCATGACCACCGGCCCGAAGACGGGATCGCGCCGGGCGCCGAGGATGAGCTCGAGTCCGTCCGGAGCCATGCGCTGGACCAGGAGTTTGTGCGGTACAGCGGCGAAACGCGCGCGCATGGCACGCACTTCAGCCTTGAGCGATGCGGCGTCCGCGATGCCCAGCTTCACCCCGCCGCGCTCGGTCTTGTGGGGCACGTCCCGGCTGCAGACCTTCAAGGCCACGGGATAGGTGAGGGCTGCGGCTGCCTTCAGCGCTTCGGCATCCCTGTCGAGAAGCACCTCTTCGATGACCGGCAGGCCCCATTCGTTGAGCAGCCGCTTGCTTTCGAATTCATCCAATATCAGCATATGCCGTCAACTCCTTTGCCAATATCATTACCTTATATACCAGGGGCGTAAAGGTTAAGGCAATGGGACATGGTATTTCATTGCGGGCATGGAGAACCCATAGTAAAATATCCTTTGAGATACGATGGCTATGGATTTGTGCGGTGCCGGATTGATGGAAAGGGGTGCGCTGTACGGCATGCGCTTAGGGGAGGATGGGATATGCAAACGCGCGCCGGGGCTCTTGTCATTGCGGACACAAGGAAACAAACAACGCTCCAAGAAAACCGCCACGGATAAGGACGTGGAAAGGGAGGATGGTAATGCGCGTTCTCTGGAATAGCCTTGCGGATTTTTTCAGGCACAACGGCTTCATGTTGGCCGGCGCGATCGCCTGCTTCGCCCTGATGGCCCTGGTCCCATTTTTTCTGCTGCTCGTATCCCTCTTCGGGCATATCCTCGGGGAGAACCATGCCTTCTATGCCTTCTTCTCCACACGGCTGGTTGGTTTTTTCCCGAAAGCCACCAACGAGATCACCAACGAGCTGGGTAAGATCATCGCCTATAAACAGATCGGTCTCTTCACGTTGGTGGTTTACGCCTATTTTTCCTATCAGCTCTACTACGCCCTGGAAAGCGCCGTGAACACCATCTTCGGCACAGGCGGCAAGCGCCCGCTTCTGATGTCGATCGTGTTCTCCCTGCTGGTCATCACCGCGCTCATCGTATTTTCCATGCTCTCCTTCGGTGTCACTTCCTTCTTCTCGCTCATCGAACCTTTGGCCCGTCTGTTTCCACGCCTATGGAACTTGAACCTGATCACCTTTCTGCTCGGTTTCATCCTGCCGGTACTCCTCGTGTTCATTTTCTCCGCCGGGCTCTATCTCGTGCTGCCCCACCGCAAGGTGCGCGTGAGCAATGCGCTCTCGGGCGCCCTGCTGGCGGCCGTGCTCTTCGAGGCCGCCAAGCACGGGTTCACCTACTATACCGTCATGAAGCTCTCCCGGTTCGGCAATGTCTACGGGCCCCTGACCGTCTTCGTCACCTTCCTGCTGTGGATCTTCTTCGCCGCCTGCATCTTTCTCCTGGGGGCCGAGGTGGTTAATAACCTGGAGGTCGCGGAGGATGATCAGGTGGGAGAACGAAGCGTATGAAACGCCTGCCGGTTGATATCCAGCCCGGGTTCCAGACGCCGGCAAGCAATACCCTGGGCTGGGGATGCATGCAACGGGGACGGCGGCCCTTCATCGAGGTCTGGCTACGCGCTTCATCGTGCAGGATCCGATGATTTTTCGACAGCGAAGCCCGCGGCCGTATCCTCTCCCCGCCGTCTGACCTGCAACCCGAAAAAGCTTTCCTTTGACCCAAGGAACTGGTATTTTGGTCTAAGATATCATCATGCTGGGTAGGCTGCCGACGTTCATTGGCCAGGTGCATGCGCTGGCAGGGACCAGATCCTGATTTCCAGACATAAGCGCCACGCCGATATATGGTCAAGAGCCTATTGAGTGCTGCGGAACAACAGGCAGACGAAAGGAGCGGCGCATGGACAAACTGATCGGCAAACACTGGCATCACCTGCCGGCGGACGAGGTGCTCGACCTTCTGGAGACCGACCGCGACAAGGGGCTGGACCTCTTCGAGATCGAGGCCAGGCGCGAGCGCTTCGGCGACAATGCCATCACCGCCAAGAAGGGCAAAGGCCCGCTGTTGCGCTTTCTGCTCCAGTTTCACCAGCCGCTGATCTACATCCTGCTGGCAGCCGCCATTATCACGGCCCTGCTCCAGGAGTGGGTCGATTCCGGGGTCATCTTCGGGGTGGTGCTGGTCAACGCTCTCATCGGGTTCATCCAGGAGGCCAAGGCGGTCAAGGCCATGGAGGCCCTGGCCAAAACCATGGTCACCGAGGCCACGGTCATACGCGCAGGTGAAAAGAGGCGTATTTCATCCACCGAGGTGACGGTGGGCGACATCGTTCTGCTGCAGTCCGGCGACAAGGTCCCGGCCGATATGCGCCTGATCTCGGCGCGCGATCTGAGGGCCGACGAGTCGGCCCTGACCGGCGAGTCCGTGCCCGTGGAAAAGGTTGAAGAAACCCTGCCGCACGACACGGTCCTGGCCGACCGCACCAACATGGTCTACGGCTCGGCCCTGATCACCTACGGTCAGGCCGCCGGCGTGGTGGTGGCCATCGGCGACCATACCGAGGTGGGGCGCATCTCGCAGCTCATCTCCGCGACCGAGGAACTCCAGACCCCCCTGCTGCGCAAGATCGCCGATTTCAGCAGGGTCCTGCTCTACGTGATCCTGGGCCTGGCGGCCGTGACCTTCGGGGTGGGGCTGCTCAGGGGCGAGAGCGCCTTCGACATGTTCATGGCCGCCGTGGCCCTGGCCGTGGGCGCCATTCCGGAGGGTCTGCCCGCGGCCATGACCATCACCCTGGCCATCGGCGTGGCCCGCATGGCCAAGCGGCGCGCCATCATCCGCAAGCTGCCGGCCGTGGAGACCCTGGGCAGCACCACGGTGATCTGCTCTGACAAGACCGGGACGCTCACCGAAAACCAGATGACGGTGCAGGAGATCATGGCCGGCGGACAGATTTTCGAGGTCAGCGGCTCGGGCTACGCACCCGAGGGCGCGATTTCGGTGAAGTCAGGGCAGGTAGTCGACCAGCCGGGAACGGCCCTGATCGAGGTGCTGCGCTGCGGGCTGTTATGCAATGACAACCTCCTGGTGGAAAAGGAGGGCCGTCTGGCCGTGCAGGGCGACCCCACCGAGGGGGCGCTGATCACCTCGGCCGCCAAGGCGGGCCTTTCCATGCAGCAGGAGAGCTCGGCCCGGCGCAGGATCGATACCATCCCCTTCGAGTCCCAGCACCAGTACATGGCCACCTTGCATACCGCCTCGGATGGAGGCCCTGTGGTAGCCTACGCCAAGGGTTCGGTGGAGTCCATGCTCGAGCGCTGCGCCATGGCCCAAGACCGGGATGGCAATCCTGTCCCGCTCGATGAAACCGTGATCCAGGCGGCGGTGGAGTCCATGGCCGCCAGGGGGCTGCGCGTACTGGCCTTGGCGCGCAAGGAGATGCCGTCGGGCACGGCGCGTCTCCATCACAAGGATATCGCCGGCGGCATGATATTCTTAGGCCTGCAGGGCATGATCGACCCGCCCCGGGCCGAGGCGATCAAGGCCGTGGGGAATTGCCACACCGCCGGCATCCATGTGAAGATGATCACCGGCGACCATGCCCTGACGGCCTCGGCCGTCGCGCAGCAGATCGGGCTTGCCAATGCGAAAAGGGTCATCACCGGCGCCGAGCTTGCCAGGATCTCTGATAAGGAACTGATCGATCTCGTGGGCGAGGTCTCGGTCTATGCCCGCGTGGCGCCCGAGCAGAAGCTCAGGCTGGTCGAGGCGCTGCAGGAAAGGGGCAATGTCGTGGCCATGACCGGCGACGGCGTCAACGACGCCCCGGCGCTCAAGCGCGCCGACATCGGGGTGGCCATGGGCATCACCGGCACCGACGTGGCCAAGGAGGCCTCCGACATGGTGCTGACCGACGACAACTTCGCCTCGATCGAGGCGGCCGTGGAGGAAGGCCGCGGCACGTTCGACAACCTCACCAAGTTCATCGTCTGGACCCTGCCCACCAACATCGGCGAGGGTCTGGTGATTTTGGCGGCCATCTTCATGGGCGTGGTCCTGCCCATCCTGCCGGTACAGATCCTGTGGATCAACATGACCACGGCCGTACTGCTGGGACTCATGCTCGTCTTCGAGCCCAAGGAGCCCGGCATCATGGAGCGCCCCCCGCGCGATCCCCAAGAACCCATCCTCACGCGCGTGCTCATCTGGAGGATCCTCATCGTAGGCTTCCTGATGCTCGTGGCCGCCTTCGGGCTTTTCAACTATGAACTGCGCCTTGCCGGTGCCTCGGACAATGAGGCGCGCACCGTGGCCGTGAACGTCTTTGTCATGGTGGAGGTATTCTATTTGCTCAACTGCCGCTCGCTCACGAAATCCGTCTTTGAGGTGGGATTCTTCTCCAATCCGTGGGTTTTTGGTGGTGCGTGCCTCATGCTGGTTTTGCAGCTGCTGTTCACCTATGTGCCGGCCATGAACACCGCCTTTGGCAGCGCCCCCATCGGCATCGAATCGTGGGCGCGCATCGTAGTGGCAGGCTCGGTCGTGATGGTGGTGGTGGGCCTCGAGAAATTCGTGGCGCGCCGCCGGGCTGAGAAGGCCTTGCGGTGATGCAGGGGAAGCTTATTATAGTCGCATGAAACGCTCGGCGCAGAGACGTTTCCAGGATTTGATCGGGCTTGAGGAGGACCAGGTCCAGGGTGTGGCCGAGGGTCTGTTCGCGGCCACCGAACAGCACCCTGCCGTGTACTGGATCTACCTGGCCATCTCGGCCGGCATCGCCTTCTTCGGCCTGGTGATGAATTCCACGGCCGTGGTCATCGGCGCCATGCTCGTCTCGCCGCTCATGACGCCCCTGGTGCAGACTGGCATGGCGTTTGCCGTGGGGAATCTGTACCTGGCCCTGCGATCGCTCATCAGGGTCTTCCTGAGCGTGGCGGGGGTCGTGGCCTTCGCG
>JAKQBR010000296.1 GCA_029574005.1 Deltaproteobacteria bacterium
ACCGCCAGAAGACCGGCAAGCTCTTCGAGTTGAGCCTGTTCGCGGGCGGCCGGGTGGCCGGCGCGGACAGCAACCGGCTCACGGCCCTGGAACACTTCGGCGCGCATCTCGGCCTGGCCTTCCAGGCCGTCGACGATATCCTGGATGTGACGTCGAGCGTCGAGGCGCTGGGCAAGACGCCCGGCAAGGACGCCCTGCAGGAAAAGGCCACGATCGTGAGGACCATGGGCCTTGAGCGCGCCAAGGAGTGGGCCCGGCAGGAGACGTCAAGGGCCGTCGCGGCCCTGGAGGGCTTCAGGGCCGCGGGCGCCCTCATCGATCTGGCGCACGACCTGCTCGGCCGGGTGAAGTAGTCATGAGTATCCTGGCGCGGGTTGCGACCCCTCAAGACCTGAAGAAGCTCTCCATCGAGGAGCTCACCGAGCTGTGCGCCGAGGTCAGGGAATTCATCATCCACCACGTCAGCCAGACCGGAGGGCATCTGGCCTCGAGCCTGGGGGCCGTGGAACTGACGCTCGCCCTGCACTATGTCTTCTCCACCCCCGAGGATAAGATCCTCTGGGACGTCGGACACCAGGCCTATGCGCACAAGATCATCACCGGCCGCAAGGAGCTTTTCCCGCGTCTGCGGCAGATGGGGGGCTTGAGCCCCTTCATCAACCCGGCCGAGAGCGTCTACGACCCGTTCGTATCCGGGCATGCCGGCAATGCCATATCCGCCGCCAGCGGCATCTGCGAGGCCTTCGAGATCACCGGCAACCCGGCCCACGTCATCGCGGTCATCGGCGATGGGTCGCTCTCCAACGGGCTGACCTTCGAGGGCCTGAACTTCGCGGGCGTACGCAAGCAGAACCTGATCGTGGTCCTCAACGACAACGAGATGTTCATCTCGTCGCGGGTGGGCGCCCTGGCCGATTACCTCAGCCGCCTCATGACCTCCCGCACCATGCGGGGCTTCAAGGAGGGTATCAAGTCAACCCTCCACAACATGCCGCTGGTGGGAGAGAGCATCTACCGGCTCAGCAAACATATCGAGACCAACCTCAAGGGCGTGGTCGTCAGCGGCAGCAACCTCTTCGAGGAGATGGGCTTCCGCTACATCGGTCCCATCGACGGGCACAATACCGCCCACCTGGTGGAGGGCTTCCAGAATATCTCGCGCATGCAGGGGCCCATCTTCATGCATGTCATCACCGAGAAAGGCCATGGGTACATACCGGCCGAGATGGACCCGGAACACTTCCACGGCGTCGGCACCTTCCACAAGATCAACGGCGAGGCCAAGACCGCCAACAAGCGGCCGACCTACGCCGACGTCTTCGGCCAGACCATGATCGAGATGGCGCAGGCGGATGAGCGCATCGTGGCCGTAACGGCGGCCATGGCCTCGGGAACAGGCTTGAAGCCCTTTGCCAAGGCGTTTCCGGCGCGTTTCTTCGATGTCGGCATCGCCGAGGGGCACGCCGTGACCATGGCGGCCGGCATGGCCAAGTACGGGCTCAAGCCGGTGGTGGCCATCTATTCGACCTTCCTGCAGCGCGCCTATGATGAGATCATCCACGACGTGGCCTTGCAGAACGCGCCCGTGGTCTTCGCCATCGACCGCGCCGGACTGGTCGGCCCGGACGGGTCCACCCATCACGGGCTGTTCGATATCGCCTACCTCAGGAGCATCCCCAACATGACCGTGCTCATCCCCCGCGACCAGCACATGCTGCGCTGCATGCTGAACCAGGCCTTTTCCATCGGCGGACCGGTCGCGATCCGCTATCCGCGGGACAGCGTGGTCGAGGAGCCGCTGCCCTGTCACGGGTTCAGCGTGGGGCGCGCGCAGGTCCTGAAGGACGGAACGCGCGCCGTGGTCTTCTGCGCCGGTCCGGGGTGTTACCGCATCCTGGAGGCCTGCCGGGACATCGAAGGGGTGGCGGTGGTCGATCTCTGCTCGGCCAAACCGCTCGACCGTGACACCATCACGGAACTGGTGCGCGCCGCTTCCGGCCGTTTCGTGGTGGTGGAGGACGGCACCGCCCAGGGGGGTGTCGGCTCGGCCGTCCTGGAAGTCCTCTCCGGATTGGATATGCCGCTTCACTTCCGCCTCTTGGGCCTTCCGGACCGCTTTATCGAGCACGGCGGCTCGGAGCCCCTGCGCGCGCAGCTGGGTCTTGACACGCAAGGCATTATGGCCTCGATACGGGATATCCTATGAAGGTGCGCCTGGACAAGCTGCTCATGGACAGGGGGCTGGCCGAGACCCGCTCCAAGGCCCTGGCTTTGGTGATGTCCGGCAGCGTGTCGGTCGACGGGCGGGTGGTCACCAAGGCCGGCAGCGATGTCAGCGAGTGCGCCGCTATCGCGCTCAAGGCAGATATGCCGTACGTGGGGCGCGGCGCCTTGAAACTCCAGGCCGCCCTGGATGCCTTCCAGGTCGATCCGGCCGGGAAGGTGGCCGTGGATGTCGGCGCCTCCACCGGCGGGTTCACGGAGCTGATGCTCAAGCGTGGGGCGCTCAAGGTCTATGCCCTGGACGTCGGACACGGCCAGCTTCATTATCGTCTCAGGCGAGACCCCCGCGTGATCAATCTGGAGGGCGTCAACGTCCGCTACTTGAGCCTGAGCTCATCCCTGAGGCCTGCGATATCGCCACCTGCGACGTCTCGTTCATCTCGCTCAAGCTCATCATCCCGCCGCTGTTAAAGGTATTGAAGCCTGCCGCGGAGCTGATAGCCCTGGTCAAGCCGCAGTTCGAGGCCGGCAGGAACGCGGTTAAGAAAGGCATCGTGCGCGATGCGGCCGTGCTGGAGGAGGTGCTCAAGGACATGGAGCTCTTCATGCGTTCGCTGGACCTGACGGTTACCGGCGCCATCCCTTCCCCCATCAAGGGGGCCAAAGGCAATCAGGAATACCTGATGCACGCGCGAGTCCGGTCATCGGCATGAAGATAACGATCGCGCGGCATGCCGGTTTCTGTTTCGGCGTTCGCAGGGCCATCGACATCACGTTCAAGGTACGGCAGAAGAACCCGGGCAAACGTCTCTTCACCGTGGGCCCCATCATCCACAACCCCCAGGTCATCGAGGCCCTCACCCGCAGAGGCATCGGGATCATCAACGATATCCTGGACCCCAGGCTGGGCGCCGGCGATATCGCCATCATCCGCGCGCACGGCATCTCGCCGGAAAAGAAGGCCCTGCTCAAGGAGCGCGGGGTCAAGGTCATCGACGCTACCTGTCCCATGGTGCTCAAGGTGCACGCCATTATCAAGAAGGCCGCCAAGGTCTCGGATGCCATCGCCATCATCGGCGATAAGGACCATCCCGAGATGGAGGCCCACCTGGGGGTCGCCGCGGGGCGGGGCAGGCTCATCCAGACCTTGGCGGACGCACAGGCCTTCGCGCCGGTCAAACGTCTGGCCGTGGTGGCCCAGACGACCTTCGACGTCGGTCTCTTTAAGGAAATCCTGAGTGTCCTGCGCGAAAAGGCCGAGGTCATCGATGTCTACGACACCATCTGCCGCTCGACCGTGGACCGGCAGAAGGAGGTCGAAGACCTGGCCAAGGACCATGACACCTTTATCGTCATCGGCGGCCGCAACTCCGGCAACACCAAGCGGCTCTCCGAGATCGCGGCCAACCAGAAGCGCCACGTCTACAAGGTCGAAAGCGGAGAGCAGCTCTCGAACCTGGACACATCGGACATGCACCGCGTGGCCATCATCGCCGGGGCATCCACCCCCCAATGGGTGATCGAGGAATGCATCGACAAGCTCAGGTCCATCGACGCCCACGCCGGCCTGCAGAACACCCTGCTCGACATCGTGGCGCGCAGCCCCCTGTGTCCCGCCCTGGGGAGCATGGGCGTGGCCATGGCGGCGTTCGTGTTCTGCTCACAGGGCTACAACTGGAATGTCCTCCTGGCGACATTCTTCCTGGCCTTCGCCTCGGTCAATCCCATGGTGACGGTCAGGCAGTTCGTGAACTGGAGCATCGCCACGGGTCTGTCCCTGGCGCTCGGCCTGATCGGGTCGGGACTGTACGGCGGGCTCCTGATCATCGGGGTGGCGCTGCTGCGGCCGCTCATGAACACCATCAGGATGTCGGACGTGATCAAGAGCATCGCGAGCCTGGTCATCTTCCTGCTGGTCTCCATCATCGTCCCCTTAGGCCTCACGCATGCCCGGATCGCGCCCGGCGTGATCCTGCTGGCGGCCTTTGTGGCCTTGCAGTATCTGGGCTCGGAGATCCTGATCGGACTGAAAAACAGCGAGCGCGACGCCATCATCGGCCGCATGAGCCTGGCGCGTTATCTGAGCGAGTCCAGGGGGGTCCTCTTGATGGAGTACGCCATCATGGGCCTGGCGCTGATCCTGTTCCTGAGCTTCCCCTTAAAGATCGCGCCGGCCCTGGCCTACGGCCTCCTGCCGGCGCTGTTCTTCCTCGCCAAGGGCATCGATATCTACAACGACCGCCTGATCTTCGACAACCGCCTGTATGTGGCCTATGTCAAATCGCTCTGGCTCATCGTGCCCTTCATGGGGATACTCTGGCGTTTCACCATGATGTAAGGCGACGTCCCCTTCGATAGGATGTCAATGGGCCACGGCAAGAATGCGGTGGATGTTTCGTGGGTTTGATGCTAAGCTTGATTTCCATGCACGGTAATCTGAGCAAGGGGCGGCCATGAGATCAATCTATCTGCATAGTCCCCGATTCGACAACTTCGATTTCGGCAGTTCTCACCCGTTCAAGTCCTATCGGGCCCGTCTGGTGTACGAGACGTGCCAACGCTACGGACTGCTGGCGCATCCCTGGATCTCGGTTATCGAACCTGAGCCCGCGCGCGACGAGACCGCCCTGACGTTCCACACCGCCGACTACCTGGACTCGCTCAAGGCCGCCAACTCAGGGTTCCCGGATTTCATGATGGCGTGCTACGGGCTGGGGTCGGGCGACAACCCCGTGTTCAAGGGCGTGTACGACCTGGCCATGCTCATGTTGGGGGCCACCATGCAGGGGGCGGAGCTCATCAGCCGCGACAGGGCCGACATCGCGTTGAACATCAACGGCGGACTGCACCATGCCAAGCCGGCCTACGCGGAAGGCTTCTGCTATGTGAACGATATCGCCGTGGCGATCCATTTCTTCCTGGACCAGGGCTATGAGCGGATTCTGTACGTTGACATCGACGCCCACCACGGCAACGGCGTGCAGGATGCCTTTTACGCCTCCGACAAGGTGCTCTTCCTCTCGCTGCATCAGAGCGGCGACACCATCTATCCCGGGACCGGCTTCGAGCACGAGATGGGCACGGGTGATGGGTACGGCTACACCGTCAATCTGCCCTTGCCGCAGTATACGGACGACGAGGCCTATGTTAAGGCCTTTACAGCCGTGTATCCTCCGCTGGTCGAGGCCTTCCGGCCCCAGATCGTGGTGGCCCAGATCGGGCTGGATACCCTCAAGCGGGATCCGCTGACCAACCTGCGCTGCACCAACAACGGCTATCGGGAGGTCATCTCCATGATCAAGGCCAGCTGTCCCAAGATCCTGGCCCTGGGAGGCGGAGGCTACAGCATACCGGACGTCGTGCGCGGGTGGACCATCGCCTGGGCCGTGCTGAACGGACTCGAGCCGCAGGACGACTCCGCAACGACCGAGCCAGCGCAGGATGGGACGGGAGAAAAGCTCCTCGACGAACCCTATCGGATATCCCCGGGACTCAAGGATGCGGTCAACCGTTTCATCGACGCCAAGATCGCGTTCATCCATTCCACCGTCTTCCCCGTCCTGGGCGCTCATCCGTGAAGAATCACGTCGCCCGCGCGGCAGGGGCTTTACCCCTCGCGCGTCTACTTGACAGGGCGGGGTTTTTGTCCTTAAGATCACGCCCATTACGCACGAGTGGAGGAGACTCAATGGAAGAAAAGAAGGAAAAATATACCTTTGTCGATAAACGGGGGCAAGGGGATGCGGCCTCCACGGCGTATACGGCCGCGGCACAGCCGGAGAAGAAGCCCGAGCCGGAGATGCACCAGGCCGGGCGCGACCAGGGGCAGATGCCGCCCATCGATTTCTCCACCCTGATCATGAGCCTGGCCACCAGCGCCGTCATGGCCATGGGTAAGGCGCCCGACCCGCACACCGGTCAGGTATCAAAGGATATGGTCATGGCCAAGCAGAATATCGACATCATCGCCATGCTGCAGGGCAAGACCAAGGGCAACTGCACCAAGGAGGAGGAGCACCTTTTAGAAGGCATCCTGTACGAACTCAGGATGCTCTATGTCGAGGCCCAGGGAGGTAAGTCATGAAGCGCAAGGTATTGTCTTTCGGGATCATCGCCCTGGTGGCGGTCTGTTCGGTGGTCGTGGGCATGATCATCGCCACCTCGCTGCACCTTACCCCCGACGGCAAGGCGGACCCCTTCTGGGTCGAGGGCGATCCAGGGGCCGCTCCCAAGGTCGTGATGCCCAGCCTGCGCTCGTTAGCGCAGGAGCTTTCACCCGCGGTGGTCAACATCCGCACCACCAAGGTCGTCAATCAGAAGGACCTCTACAAACGGTTCCGCTCGCCCGACGGCGGCCTGGACCCGTTCGAGGAGTTTTTCAACAAGTTCTTTGAGAGCATGCCGGAGAAGGAGACCGAGCAGAAGAGTCTGGGGTCAGGCTTCATCATCTCGCCCGACGGCTATATCCTGACCAACGAGCATGTCGTGGCCGGGGCGGAGAAGATCCTGGTCTCGCTGAGCGACAAGCGGGAGTATGAAGCCAAGGTGATCGGCCGGGACGACAAGACCGATATCGCGCTGATCAAGATAGAGAACGGCGGCAAGCCTCTGCCGGCCGCCAAGCTCGGGAACTCCGACCCCCTGGAGATCGGCGATTGGGTCATGGCCATCGGCAACCCCTTCGGCCTGGGGCATACCGTGACGGTGGGGATCGTCAGCGCCAAGGCCAGGATTATCGGCGCCGGCCCCTATGACAACTTCATCCAGACCGACGCGGCCATCAATCCCGGGAATTCAGGCGGGCCGCTCATCGACATGAAAGGCCAGGTGATCGGGATCAATACCGCCATCGTTGCCGCCGGGCAGGGGATCGGCTTCGCCATCCCCATCAACATGGCCAAGGAGATCCTGCTTGAGCTCAAGTCCACCGGCCAGGTCACCCGCGGCTGGCTGGGTGTCGGCATCCAGGAGGTAAGCCCAGAGATCGCGCGGGCCGTGGGCCTCAAGGAGGTCAAGGGCGCCATGGTCAACATGGTCTATCCCGGTGACCCGGCCGATAAGGCCGGCGTCAAGAAAGGCGATATCATCCTGGCCGTCAACGGGCAGGCGATCAAGAACGCCTTCGACCTCACCCACCTCATCGCGACCCTCAAGCCAGGCTCCAAGATCGCCATCACGGTCTGGCGCGACAAGCGCGAGCTGAAGCTGACCACCAAGATCGAGAAACGCAGCGATGAGCATGTGGCCTCGCTGGGAGGGGACCAGGAGGAGGGTGGCCCCAAGGAAACCAGGGAGAGCAAGGACTCGCTGGGTCTGACCCTGAAGGACATCACGCCCGAGGTGGCACGGCGGCTGAAGCTGGAAGACACCAAAGGCGTGCTGGTCACCGACGTCGATCCCAAGGGTCCGGCGGCCGACGGCGATATCAAGAAGGGTGACGTGATCAGGGAGATCAACCGGCGCGAGGTAGACGGGACGAGCGATTACCTCGCGGCGCTCAAGGGTCTCAAGAAAGGCGATACCGTGCTGTTGCGTGTCATCCGCGACGGCCGGCCGTTCTACATGGCCATCGATATCCCGTGAAGGTCTTTGCGCCGGCCAAGCTGAATCTTTACCTCGAGGTCGTCTCCAAGCGGCCGGACGGGTATCATGAGCTTCGGACGCTCATGACCCCGATAGCCCTGTGCGACGAGATCGAGCTTCAGCCGCTGGAGCGTGGGATCGAACTGGAGGAATCCGGCTCCGGGTGCGGGGTGGAGCAGAATCTTGCCTATCGCGCGGCGCGACTGTTCTTCGAGACGACCGCTTCCACCCGCGGGGTGCGCATCAAGCTTGCCAAGCATATCCCCGTCGGCGCCGGATTGGGCGGCGGCAGCAGCGACGCCGCCCATGTCCTCATGGCCATGAACACCCTGTTCCATGCCAACTTGAGTCAGGCGGCCCTGGCTGAGATGGCCGGGAGGCTGGGGGCAGACTGTCCGTTCTTCGTCCACGGCCACACGGCCTTGATGGGGGAGCGGGGCGACAGAGTCCTGATGGACGTGCAGCTGGAGGAGCGCAGCTACCTGCTCGTGGTGCCGCCGATCGCCGTCTCAACCGCGAAGGTGTATGGAAACCTCAAGATCTCATTGACGGGCGCGCGTGAACGCTCTACAATAGACACCATTGTGGAAAAACGTGTAGCACCTGAGAATGTTCTTATGAATGCCTTGGAAGCTGTTGCCTTCAAGCTGTGTCCGGAGCTTGCCGCCCTCAAGGAGGATCTGCTCGCAACCGGTGCGCTTG
>JAKQBR010000350.1 GCA_029574005.1 Deltaproteobacteria bacterium
CGTAGAAGATATCCTGATAGTCTGCCAGGGGCCGCAATACCTCGGGCAGCACGGTCAGCAAGGCCGCGCCCAAGATCGCGCCCGGGATACTGCCGATGCCGCCTAAGACCACCATGGACAGGATCATGATGGAGGTGTGCATGCCGAAGGTATGCGGATTGATGTAGGCCGTGTAATGGGCGTAGAGACTGCCGGCCAATCCGGCCCAGAAGGCGCTGACCACGATCGCCATGGTCTTGTAACCGTAAATATTGATGCCCATGAAGCTGGCCGTGACGTCGTTGTCCCTGATGGCGGCCCAGGCACGGCCGATCTTCGAGTTTTTAAGGGTGTACATGCTGGCGACCATGACGCCCAGGATCAGGGCGCACAGGATGAGAAAGCCGGGTTTGGAATACAACGGCTTGCCCCAGAGCGTCACAGGGGGGATGCCTACCAGCCCGTCCGGCCCGCCCGTGATCTCGAGGTTCATGAAGGTGATGCCGACGATAATGCCGAACCCCAAGGTGACGATCGCAAGGTAGTCATCCTTGACGCGCAGCGCCGGCAGCGCCAATGCCAGGCCTAAGAGTGAGGTGATCAGGCCGGCGCTGACGAACGCCACCGGGAAGCCGAGGCCCTTGATCATGATCAAACCGCTGGCATAAGCCCCGATCCCGAAGAAGGCCGCGTGCCCGAGAGAGACCAGTCCCGCGAAGCCCACGCTGATATTCAGGCTCAGGGCGAGCATGGCGAAGATGGCCACCATGATGAGCACATGCAGGATATAAACGCTCACGACCGTGACCCCATGATGCCGCGCGGCCTGATGATGAGCACCAGCACCAGCGCGATAAAGGCAAAGGCATCCTTGAAGTGTGAGGACAGGTAGGCGGCGCCCAGATTCTCTGCCACGCCAAGCACCAGCCCGCCCACGATGGCGCCCGGGATGGAACCTACCCCACCCAGGATGGCGGCCGAAAAGGCCTTTAATCCTGGCAACAGGCCCATGCCGGGCGCGGTGGCGTTATAGTAGATCGCCATCAGGATGCCCGCCATCCCGCTCAAGGCCGAGCCCAGGAGAAAGGTCGTGGTGTAGGCGGCGTTGACATTGATCCCGGAAAGCCTGGCCGCGTCGCTGTCCATGGCCACGGCCGTGATGGCCTTACCGTGTTTGCTCAGGTTCAAAAAGAGCCAGAGCAACGCCATGAGTACGAGCGAGACAACCATGATGATCAGCTGCAGGACCGTAATCTCTGCCCCGAAAAATTGGTAGCTTTGCGGATGGAACTCCATGGGAAACGAGCGGTCCTCGGGCCCGAAGATGAGCCGTGCCAGCGAGCTCAGAAAAATGGACGCGCCGATGGCGCTGATGAGGGGGATGAGCGGGTGCGTGCCCCGCACGGGCCTGAAGGCGAAGCGCTCCAGGAGCACCCCCACCAGGCAGGCCGCCAGAACGCCCACGACGATCGCCAAGGCCAGGTTGCCGGTGGCGGCCAGCGTCAGTACGGCGCCGAAGGCGCCGAACATGTAGATCTCACCCTGGGCGAAGTTGACGATGCCCAGGATGCCGAAGATCATGGTGTAGCCCAGGGCGACCAGCGCGTAGGCGCAGCCCGCCACCAGGCCGTTTACCAGTTGCTGCAACAGCACATTATTTAACCTTTACGTATTTTCCGCCCGTCACCCTGAAAAGGTACACCCCCTGCTTGACCACATCACCGTTCTTATCGAAGCTCAGCTTGCCGGTCACGCCGTCGAAATCCTTGACCGTGTCGAGATAACTTCTCACCTGGTCCGGCGCGCCGCCCTTGGCGGCAATGGCCTTGGCCACCATGCGCGTCATGTCGTAGGTGATGGCCGCGAACATGATGTTGTTGGGTTCCTTGGGGTCGGCCTTGACGATCCTGTAGTAGGCGTCCTTGAATCTTTTGTTGGTGGGGGTGTTGTAGTCCTCGTCATACTCACTGCAGTTGAGATGCCCCTCGGAGGCCTTGCCAGCCAGCTCGATGTACTTGGGCGCCATATCGCCGAATACGCCCATGGACTGGGCCGTGATGCCCATGCGGCGCGCCTGGGAAATAGCGGGCGCGGTCTCCTGCAGATAGCCGGGGATAAAGAGCAGGTCAAAGGACTTCTGCTTGAGCTTGGTAAGCTGGGCCGAGAAGTCGCGGTCGCCCACCATGAAGCTCTCGGTCGCCACCACCGGTATTCCCAGTCCGGCGAAGAACTTGGAGAAGAGATCATTGCAGCCCTTGCCATAGGGCTCGTTGCTGTACAGGATGGCCGGCTTGGTCGTCTTCAAGTTTTCCTTGGCGTACTTGGTCAGGGCCTCGGCCTGCTTGTCGATGCGTGTGCAGCCGCGGTACACATATTCGCCCGCATCGGAGATCTTGGGCGAAGTCCCGTTGGGGGTGACGATGACGATCTTTTCGCGCTGGGCCAGCGGGGCAACGGCCAGCACGTTCCCGCTCATCATGGGTCCGATAATGACCTTGACCTTGTCCATGGAGACCAGTTTTTGATAGGCAGCCACCGAGGCAGGCGCGCTGTCCTTTTCATCCTCATAGATCACCTTGAGTTGTTTGCCGCCTATCCCGCCCGCGGCATTGATCTCCCTCACCGCGATCTCAATGCCGCGCTTGGCCGGCAGACCGTCCGATGCGCCCTGCGAGAGCCGCAATATGGCCCCGATCTTGATCTCTTCCGCCTGCGCCTCAGACATCCCTGCGCCCAATACCGCTACCGCAACCAATACCGTCAACCATAGTCTGTGCATCCCATCCTCCTTCCCTGATTTCAATTCGTATCCCGTTGCTGATAAAAAAAGCCATGGGGTTTGCCCATGGCCTTGCGTGTCTCGTTTACGCACCCTGCCTATGGGCAACGCCCTTCCCGATAATAATAACCGTAGCGATAAGCCCGGATGCATGCATGGGTTGTCATAGATGCGGTTATCCTTCGGGGAGGCCCTGGCTGTCAAGCGAAAAAGCTCGCCAGGCTCGAAGACCCCGTGCCCTAAACAGCGTAAAGATCGGGGTCGGGCGTCTTCATACCATGTCGATCGGACTACCTCAAGACGCGGTCGATATCATCGAGCAGGCGTTCGAACCTGCCCTCCGTGGCCAGCACGTTGGGCAGGGAAACGGTGACTTCCAGACGATCGGCACAGCCGGTCAGAACGACGAAAGCCGGTATGCCGTCCACCCGCGGCGGAATCAGAAAGACCGTATCGGCTTGAAAACCACCACCGCAAAAATTGTCCCGATTCAGGCGGCCCAGGTTGGAAATCAGCGCCGTTGAGCTGTAGCCGCCCTTGCGATGGCAATGAAGGGTGATCAACTTCAATCCGAGCTCAAGCAAGACGATCGGGATGAGATCCACCATGGTTCCGCCCTCAAAGAGCATGCAATCATACCTCTCGTCCAGCTGCCGTTTGACCTCCCGGGCAATCTCCTCAGGGCCGTCCTCTGGGCCTACCTCGACGTAGAGCGCCATGGACATGTTGGTGGTGGTGCGCAGGCCGGGCTGCCGCTGCCTCATGTCCACTGGGATCGCCAGCATGACGGGGCCATGCCCATAGTGTCGGGCGGAACGCGCCAGGGCCCAGCCCACCCTTCCCAGGACCTTGGAAAAACTCCCGGTGAAGGAAAGCCTCTGCCAGCGCGTTCCCGCGTAGAGTCCTCGCGCTTCCCCGGTGGGCGCGATGCAGTTGACGGGCGGTATCTTGCGGGTGCGTTCGGTGAATTGGCGCAGAAAAGCCACCATGCTGGTCGGCTCGGCATGCGGACCCAACGGTTCCTCCCCGCGCAGGACCCGGAAGACCTCCTCGGCCCAGTAAACCGTGCCCATGCCGTCCATGGCGCCGTGGTTGGACCTGAAGACCAGCCGCGTCACACCAGAAGAACCCTCCAGGTACAGCACCTCACAGATCGGACCATGGTACGTGAGAGCCGTCTTCAGGAAGGGGGCGTTTTCTGAGCCGCGCCCATCCCAGGTGACGTCCTTCAGGCATCTCACGGGCGGCGTCAGACCGGAATCCAGCCAGTAGCATCCCTGCAAGGCCCCCTTCAGAACCAGCCGGCTGCCCGGATTGGCCTGTGATGCCTTGGCGACGGCATCCTCCAGTCGTCCCTGATCGATGACGCCTCGCCCCTCAACCACCACCTGGTTCGCATAGGGCGGCGCGACCGCGTCGGCGGCCAGCCACAGGCGTTCCACAGTCGCCAAAGGTCTTCTCAGGCGCGTTTCCATACCTGGTATCTTATCGGCGGCCAAGGTTAAAAATAAAATGCGTATTCGGACAGCCCATGCCTAGCGAGGCCTCGACGCGCCCTCCTCGGACTTTGCAAGGGCCAGATCGATGAGTCCGCGGATGGGGTCGACGCGGATCACGCGGACCCGCACGATCTCGCCCAGCGCGATGGTCTTCTTGCGCATCCTGACATAGCGGCCCTCAACGATCTTGGCCCGCGGCCCCAGCTCAGCGGCGCCAATCAGGCCGTCCGTGGGCGGGTCGGCGATCTGCACGAAGACGCCGAACGGCATGATGCTCGTGACCACGCCGGGGAACTCCTCTCCCACGCGGCGCGCCATATAGGCCGCGGTCTTGAGCTTGATCACCTCCAGCATGGCCTCGTTGGTCACGCGTTCCTTGCGGCTCACCTCGGGCCCCACGAATTTCAGGTAGCGCTGCCACTTGGCAAACTCCTTCTTGGAAAGGCGCTCATTCTTGATCGCGGCCTTGACCAGACGGTGGACGATCAGATCGGGATAGCGCCGTATGGGCGACGTGAAGTGCAGGTAGCCCGTGAAGGCAAGGCCGAAATGCCCCACGTCCTCGTGCTGGTACTTGGCCTGCCGCAGCGAGCGCAGGATCTGCTGGTGTATGAAGGCCTCGCGCGGATCGTCTTGAAAGGACTCGGCGATGGCCTGAAGGACCTTGTTGAGCCCTTTTCCAATGGCGATGGCCTGGCGCAGACGGGAGAGGTGCTCCTGCGCGACGCCGACGGTGCTCAAGGTCGTGAGGAGATCGAAAAGGTCATCTTCGGCCGGCATGTCATGGACACGGTAGAGCGCCGGCAGATCGCGATCGTGCAGAAAGCGGCACACCGCCAGGTTGGCCATGAGCATGGCTTCTTCGATCAGGCGTTCTCCGCTGCCGCGCTGGCGCCGGTAGATGTTTCCCACCAGGCCTTCACTGTCCAATTCGATGTCCCGCTCCGGCAGGTCGAAATCCAGGCTGCCGCTCTGCCTGCGGCGGGCATGCAGAAAACCGGTCACGCGCTTCAAGAGTTTCAGGGCCTGGAGAACACGGGCATCCGCCTTGGGTGGAGTCCCTTTGCCGTCAAGGAAGGCATCGACATCCCCATAGGTGAGCCTGGCCCATGAATGGATCACGGCCTCAAAGCAGTCATAGTGCAGCAGCTTGCCGCGCGGTCCCAGCCGCATCTCCACCACCATGGCCAGCCGGTCGACATCCGGATTCAAACTGCACACCCCGTTGGAGAGCACCTCGGGGAGCATCGGGATGCAGGCCTCGGGAAAATAGACCGAGAATGAGCGGTTAAAGGCCTCCTGATCGAGCACCGTGCCGGTTTTCACGAAGGCGGCCACATCCGCGATGGCTACGGTCAGGCGGTAGGAGCCGTCCGCCAGCGGCTCGATGCCTACGGCATCGTCAAAATCTCGCGCCGCGGCCCCATCCACGGTAAAGAGCACCCTGTCCCGCAGATCGCGGCGCTGTCCTGATTCGGCCGCCGGGTCTGCATCGACGGCGGTCCGGGCCTGAGCCTCGACTTCGGCCGGGAACAACCACGGCAGGCCGTGCTTGGTGGCGACAAAGCGCAGGTCCTCGCCGATATCGTCCGGAAAGCTCAAGGACTGCACGACCTGGGCCGCCACGGCGTCGATGCGCTTTTCATGCTTGGGGGGCTCGATGCGCGCGATCACGAGATCGCCGCTGCGCGCCCCGGCCTCGCAGCCATGCGGGATGATGATGGTGTACGGGAAAGGCCGGTTGGGCTCCAGCGTGCCCCACTTCTTGGCCCTGCGATAGCGCCCGCTCAAGGTTATGGTGGCCCGCTCCAGGATGGAGACGATACGCCCCCGCATACCTTTGCGGTCATGGTAGGCCTCCACCTCGACCGTATCGCCATCCATGGCGCTCATGAGATCGCTCCCCGGGACAAACACATCCGGTCCGCTCGGCGTGACCACAAAAGCGAACCCCTTGGGATTCCAGCTGAGTTTTCCCTGTACTCTCATAGACTCCCCCTATCACAAAAATCGATGGCGGGTTACCTTCTTTTCAACATCCCCGACCGCCGCCAGGAGCGGGTCACCTCGGCAGCATGCGCAGTGGCGGTTGCCTATCCGTGACGGTGATGCTACACAAGACCATAGTATGGATGTATTGAAGAAAAAACAGGGCTATGGACCGGACGTGACCCTGGTCGACGGACGGCTTGTGGAGAAAACCTACCGCGAGCGGATCTGGCCGGTGCGCCTGATAGGCCGCGCACTCATAGCCTGGGAGGCGTTCATCTACGGCAAGCTCGCGGGCCTCTCCGGCATCCCGACGCTTATCGAGCGCCCGGATCGCTACACCATCCTGACCACCTATATGGGCGGGGAGAACCTGCGTGAAACCTTTGCCCGCCCCGATGCCGCGTATTTCGAAGCGATGGCCGGCATCATCGATGCCATGCACGCCCGCGGCGTCATCCACCTGGATCTGCGCAACCGCCGTAATTACGGGTATGATGCGCAGGGGGGGCCCTACCTGGTGGATTTCGCCTCCGCGCTCTACATCCCGTGGGACGGGTCGCTGCGCAAGCTGATGGCACGGCTGGACTGGCTCGGTTTCGTCAAGGTCAAGGCCAAGCTCGCGCCCGAGCTGCTCAACGACCGCGAGCGGCGGCGTTACCTCCTCGGCGAGACCCTGAGCGCCGTATGGCTCCCGACCAAGGCCTTCAACGCGCTCAAGGTGTTTTTCAGGCTTGTAAAGCGGACATTTCCCGGTCGAGGTCTTTGAGCTGTTTTTCGAGCTGGCGCCGCTTCAGATTCAAGGCGCGCATGCGGGTGAAGTCGGACGCCTTTTGCGGCAATCCCGCGATAAAGATCGGAACCATCCCCGCCACGAGGGCCACCGCCAGCAGCAGCCAGAGCGGCAGCGCGCGGTCGAGCTGCCACTGCAGAAACGATAAGGTGTACGGTTGGGTATTGGCAACCCCGCCCACGATCAGAACCGCCATGACCGCGATGAGCAGCAATGTCTTGATATAGGGCATGGCCTACACCTATACCCGAAAAGCCTGCGCGACTCAAGATCAAAGGGAGTTTGTCCCCGCGATCATTCACCCTCGCTGCCGTCTGAAAGGGGGGCGGTTTTTCTGGTGATCTTTACACCGATATCCTTGTAGCGCTCGCGCAGCATGCGGTGGTAGTCTTTCTTCCCGGCATATTCGATCACCTTGGGTTTGAGCCAGCCTTCAAAGTGTTCCACGAACCCCTTCTCGCTGAACCTGCCCGAGTCATGAAACGAAAGCCAGGCACCGTCTCGGTATTCGCCCGAACTATCGCACAGGGCGCAGATCAATCGCCGTTCTTGGACAAAGAAGAGGTCCGATCCGCAGGACGGACAGACGAGCGTCTTGGAGGGGAAAAAGGGCTTGTCCGGATTGCATAAGGCTTCGGCCAGGGCCCGAGCCACCGGAATATGTGCTTCGTCCAGACTTTCACCCGGCAGTGCGGCTTCGATAAAGGCGCTGCCCGTGAGCCGGAACCCCATCATGCGGATGACGGCATTCACCATGGACTGGGTGACCCCGCGCCAGCTTTCGATACCGCCGAAAACCGCGCTGACGGCGCCGATCCTTTGAAAGGCCGGGTACAAGCCGGACATGCAAGCCAGCCGGTCCGCCATGAGCTTGAACTGGCCGACCGGCCCCAGCACATAGGTCGGGATGGAGAAAATGACATGGTCATACGCCGTCATGGTCTCAAGGATGAAATACAGATCGTCCTTGACCTGGCAGCGGTGCTCGGGATTCAGGCACCGGTAGCAACCCATGCAGGGTTTGAGGGTGAAATCCGTCAGGCGCAGGACGGCGATCTGATCGATCTGCGTCTGCACCGCCACCTCTTTGGCGAACATCTCGCAATTTCCCAACCGTCTGAACGATCCGGTGACCAGTAAGACCGAAGTTGCCACTACTCGATTCCTCCTTTCCATCTCATGCCAGCCGCACCCATAGGGTATCAGGGTGCTGCCATGATCTGATCATAGAAAATAAAACCTATCCTGTCGAGCTGTTTGAGAAAGAACATTTGCCTGAGACCCTCGAGGGCGCGCGACTGTCTTTTGTCTACCGTGGCGGCAGACTCATGTAGCTGAAAATCAAGGTGTCCAGCACGATGCTCCCCACCGGAAATTCGAACCCCTGTGGATAGGGGCCGATCGGACGCATGAGCCTGCCTCGAAAGCTTTGCTCGTGCCAGATAAGCCCGGCGTCCATAAAGTCAAGAAATACGCCGGCCAGGGGGGACATGGCCTTGAAAACGGCCTCCTTGGCTGAAAAGAGCCGTGCCATGCGGAGCGTATCCCCACCCACCCAGGCGCGTTCATCCCGTGCGCCGACCACGAGGCAGAGGTCCTGATCGAACCGATCGGGAATGATCTCTAGATCGATGCCGATCCCGGCGGCATGGTCTTGCGAACATACCGCACAGGCGGCGATCCCGTCCGTATGGGTGATGGAACCGACATGGCCGGCCGGCCAGAGCGGTTCACGCTGCGGGCCCTGGAGGATGGGGGGCGGCGTGCTGAAGCCGATCTGCTTGAGGGCGGCATGCGCGGCGGTGCGACCGAGCACGAACTCTTCCCGGCGCTTGAGCGCCGCGCGCGGGCTCAAGATACGCGCCTCGGTCGGATCGAGCGAGAAGCCGGATGCGCAGTCCTTGGTGACGACGGCAAAACCCACGCAGCCTGGGAATGGAGATGCGATCATGGCCGCCTGGAACGACAATGGCACAGACAGGTCGGCGCGCACATCAGCGGGGTCCTCATGCCCCCGCAATAAAACGCGGCGTCTCTGCTTGGCCCGCCTCGGCGGCGCCTGGTCGGCATGCCTCGACAGGCGCTGGGTCAGCGGATCCTGGTCCACCCTCTTCCAGAAAGCGGGCAAACGCTGCAATCGTCACATGTCTGTAGATCATCATCAGTGGGATATCGCGCCTAAGCTCCTGTTTCAAGCGGTTCTTGAGCATGATGACCTTGAGCGAATCGCCTCCCAGATCGAAGAAGCTGTCATGGATACCCACCCGCTCGATGCCCAGCACTTCAGCCCACAGGCGCGCAATCGTCTCCTGGAGCCCATTCTGTGGCGCCACAAACTCACCTGCAGCGGTATCTGAGATCTTGTAGGCATTCAGGGCCTGACGGTCGAGCTTGCCGTTAGCCGTGAGCGGCAGCCGCTCCAGAAAGACGAAGTGCTTGGGGATCATGTATTCGGGCAGGTAGCCTTGAAGGAAACCCGTGAGGGTGCTTTTCAGGTCCGCTTCCGCTCTGCCATGACTATCAGACGTTGTGTCCGTATCTTCCGCGCGGCACACCACACAGGCGAGCAGGTGCTTGCCGGAGCCGCGCCCGTCCGAGACGGCGATTACCGCAACCTCGGCCACGGCGGGGTGCTTGAGCAGGGCGGCCTCGATCTCTCCCAACTCGATACGATGACCGTGGATCTTGACCTGGAAGTCCTCACGGCCCAAGAACTCGATATTCCCATCCGGCATCCACCGGCCGAGGTCCCCTGTCTTATAGAGCCGTTCTCCGCTTTCGGGGTGCACGATGAATCGCTGGCTGGTCTTGTCCGGATCGTTCCAGTAACCCAAAGCCAGTCCGATGCCGCCGATGTACAGTTCCCCGGCCACCCAGAGCGGACAGGGGTTGAGGTTCGCGTCCAGAACGTAGAAGCGTTGATTTGCCATCGGTTTGCCGTACGGTATGCTCGCCCATTCTTTCCGCACCTCGGCAACGGGGTACAGGATGGACCAGATCGAGGCCTCGGTGGCGCCGCCCAAACTGATGATCTGGACCCCTGCGATCTGCGCGCGGATACGGTCCGGCAGGCTGACCGGGATCCAGTCGCCGCTCAGCATGACCAGACGCACACTGTCCGGTATGGCACCGGGCGTCTGCTCGGCATAATCGACCAGCAGCTGCATCAATGCCGGCACCGTGTTCCAGAGCGTGACCGAGTGCTTGATGAGCATGTCCGCCCAGTGGGCGGGGTCCTGCCTGGACTGGGCATCGGGGATGACGATGGCCCCGCCGGCGGCCAGGAGGCCGAAGACATCATACACGGACAGGTCGAAGTTCAGGTTGGATAGCGCCAGCGTGCGATCCGAAGGCCCTACGCCGAAGCGCTGGTTGATGTCGCGGATGGTGTTGACCGCCCCTTGATGGTCGATCATGACCCCTTTGGGGCTGCCGGTCGACCCGGAGGTGAAGATGACATAGGCCAGGTCGGTGGCCTGCTGAACCGGGGCGGGCGGCATATCCTCCACGGCGGGCAGGACATCACCGTCAACGCACAGACACGTCCATTCGGTGAGCCAGGACAGCTGCGCCTGTATGCGGGATTGGGTCAGGACGACCTTGACGGCGGTCTCCTCCAAGAGGTAGCGCAGGCGTTCCCGAGGCAGGCCGGGATCGAGCGGCACATAGGCCGCACCGGAAAAGAGCACCCCCATGACGCCCGCGATCTGCTCCCACCCCTTTTCCATGAGCACCGCGACACAGGTGTTGGGCACGGCGCCATGGGCGCGCAGATATTGTCCGAGACGCCTGGCCCTGTCCAGGAGCTCTCCGTAGCTCAGGCTCCGAGACGAGGTGATCACGGCCGGCGCCTGTGGATGCTGCAGGGCCTGCTCAAGGAACAGGGTATGCAGCAGGTTGCTGGAAAAAGGCGCGCGGGTTGCATTGACCGCGTCATACAGGGCCTGGTGCTCCACCGGAATAGCCGGACAGCGGCACTGGTTCCAGCAGACGTCGGGAGAAGCGAGCACATCAAGGTAGCGGCGATAGGACGCGAACATATCCTCGACGACCCCCTGAACAAAGACCTCATCCAGGCTGTCCCAGGCGAAGACCAGGTGTCCATCCGTCTCGCATACCCGGTGATGAAGCCAGATCTGCGGGGCGTCGGGGAAATCGTCCGGCAATAAACCGCCGGACGCATCCTCCAGATCGGCGCTCAGGATGACGGGGATCTGGGGCGCCGCTCCCGGCCCGCTGAAGCGCCCAAAGCCCGGCAGACCCTGAAGTTCGTCCAGGTACCGCTCGTCAAGCTTGGCCTTCAGCTCCTCCTGGAGCAGCCGGGTGCGTAGCGCGAAATCATCGGCCGCCAGGGCATCCACCGGCAGGAGCGTCGTCAGGCGGGCGGCCGCACATCTCCGTACGGCCGGGCCTTCGGCCGGATGGTCTGGCCTCCAGCCCACACTCATGCCGATGGTAAAGCGCGGGATCTTGCTCCAGCGGGCCAGCACGCTGGAAAAGGCGCTGGCGATCACGGCCGTGGGCGTTAGACCTAAGCCGCGGGCGCGGTTCTTGATCAATTGCCAGGACTCGGCATCCAGACGAGCGTTGCGGCTGTTTGTCCGCGGTGGATCTGACGAAGCGGGATTGGCGACCAGGGGCAGATCGGGGACGGGCGGCATATTGGGCAGGCGTTCCTGCCAGTATGTCGAAGTGTCTGAAGCAGGCTTGGCTGAACTGATCCGGCGGGATTTCGCCTCCTCAGGCGTCAAGGCCGCCCTGATGTCATCCAGCAAGCGTTCAAAACGTCCTGCATTACCAAGTCGATGCGACACCGCGACGGTTACCTCTTCGCGGCCCAGGCAACCGGCCAGCGCAACAAAAACCGCTGCCCGTTCCAGGGGAGGCGGAACGAAGAAACAGGTCTCGGCCGAGAAATCATCGGCGCTGAAGGCACGCGTATCGATATGTCCCAGATTGGAGATTAAGGCCGAAGCGTTATAGACACCCCGCCGGCGACTCGATCTCGAGAGCATGGTAAAACCAAGGCGGAGGAGCTTGATCGGTGTCACGTAGATCATGCCCGTACCGCTATAGGGCATGCAATCCGTCTTGCTGTCCAATTGTTCAAGGATATCATCGGTTATGGATTCAGGGCTTGATGCCTGTGTCACATCGACATACAGGGAGGTCGTCAGGTTGCTGGTACACCGCAGGTCCGGCTGATGGGATCGCAGATCAACGGGCACCATCAAGCGCACCAGTCCATCTCCATACCGCCAAGCTGATTGCGCCAGCGCCCAGCCCACCTTGCCCACCAAAGCGGGCAGGGTTCCCGTAAACGTCAGACGGCGCCACCGGATGCCCTCTTGGCCGTCGGGCCGCGACTCCCCCGTAGGGGCGATGGCGCGGTCGATGTAAGTCTCACGGGTCTGCTCCGTGATGCGGCTCATGATCTGTTCATCGGTGATGGTCCACTGCGTGCCCAGGAACGGAGCACCCTGCATGATCCGAAAGACGTCTTCGGCCCAGGTCATCACCCCGCGGCCGTCCATCACGCCATGGCTGGCCCGGAAAATGATGCGCGGCACCGGACCTTCAACCCACAGGACCTCGCAGGTAGGCCCGCTGGAAGGCAATGGGCCATGAAGGAAGGGGGCATTCTCAGGACCGTACCCGTCCCACGCCTCGCCGGAGACAACCCTGACGACGGGCGCCCGGCCTGAATCCACCCAGCGCGAACCTCTCAGGACCCCCTTCAATATCAGGCGCGACCCCGGATTAAGCTCGGAGGCCTGTTCCACTGCCGCGGCCAGGCGTCTTACATCCAGGCTTCCGCGGCCCTCCAGGACCATCTGTACGACAAAAGGCGAGGAGGCGCTGTCGATGCTCAGCCAGGACCTTTCTATATACGAGAGAGGTCTATGCAGATTGTTCCTAGTCATGTGTCCCTCCATGCGGTCGGGTCTCCTCGGGAACGGTGGGCGCGACGTCATCAGCTCCATGCCGATCGTCGGTGGCGGAAATTAATTTCATTTACATGAAAACTATTTCCCATTCACCGTTTTACCCCACTACGCCAAAACACCTCCGGTCCTCGTTTTGCGCCGACACCGCGAACGCATACCGCCCGCAATGCCCGTATACACTTGTTTTTTTCTGCAACACACATGCCATAGGGCGCCCCCCCCCACGCCCCGAGTATTGTCAGCGCCGCGCTTTCCTCAAAGCGCCATGATAACCTTGGCCCTGCCCCTGACGGGATCCAGCGATCTGATCGGCTCCAATCTCTTCGCGCTTGGCCTTGGGCCGCTCACCCTCACCGATGCCGGTCCGAGGTCCGGGGGTCCTTTCGTTTGCCTTGAGCCCCAAACCAGTTCGATTCCATTGGACAAAGCCGTCGACCCGTGGCACAGAAGGACTTGAATCACACGCCGGGAGGACACGCATGAAGCACGCGGGGGTGAAATTTTTATGGTCGATCGTATTGCTGGGATTGGCCTGTGCCGTCGGCGCCGCCTTCCTGTTCCTCGAATGGGAGAAGCCGCGCATCGTCGCCGATCAATCCTTGAACGTTATCGGACAACACACGGTGGCGGACATCACGTTCATGGACTGGAAATCCGGCCTTCGCCGCGTCTCCGTGCGCCTGAGCCAGGGGGGCAAAGACATCGTGCTGGCCAGCGCGGACCTGGACGGCAAGGGCACAACGCAGAAGACCCTGCGCGTGGAAATCGCCCCGCGCGACCTGGGGCTGACGGACGGGGAGGCACTCATCACCATCACGGCCACGGACTTCTCGCCACTCAAGAACACCTCCACGGTGACCATGAAGACCGCCATCGACGCGGTAGCGCCGCGCATCGCGCTGTTAAGCTCGGCGCATAACGTCAACCCGGGCGGGACCTGTCTGGCGGTCTTCAAACTCTCCAAGGAGGTGAAGACCTGCGGGGTGCGCGTAGGTGCGGACTTTTCCCCGGCCTATGCGATAAAGATCAAGGACAAGCCCGTTTTTGCCTGCTATTTCGCGGTACCCATGGACGTTACGGACACGACCTCCATGACGGTCGTAGCCCAGGACAAGGGCGGCAATTCCGCCACGGCCGCGCTCCCGTTCCATATCCGCAGGGCCCACGCCTTCCGCACCGACAAACTCACCTTGAGCCCGAGCTTCCTTCAGAACAAGGCCCTGGAGTTCGAACAGCACGACCGACGCCTGGCCGGCAAATCCCCGTCCGAGGTATTCACCCTGGTGAATTCGCAGCTGCGCCACGAGAACAACCAGGCCATCCAGAAGTATTGCGCCCGCTCCCGTGCCTCCCAGCTCTGGGAAGGGACCTTCCTGCGCATGCAGAACTCCGCGCCCATGGCCCGCTTCGGCGATCAGCGCACCTACTCTTTTGACGGTCAGCCCCTGGGCGAGAGCGTGCACCTGGGCATCGACCTCGCATCCACCGCGCATGCCACGGTACAGGCAGCCAACCATGGCGTCGTGGTTTTCGCCGATTATCTGGGGATATACGGCAACATGGTCATCCTCGACCACGGCCTCGGCATCACCAGCCTGTATTCTCACCTGAACGATATTGCGGTCAAGGCCGGCCAGCAGGTGTCCAAGGGTGACGCACTCGGCACCACCGGCACCACCGGTCTGGCGGGCGGGGACCATCTGCACTTCAGCGTCCTGGTCGGCGGCCGGTTCGTGAATCCGATCGAGTGGTGGGACCCGCACTGGTTAAAGGACAACGTGGAGGACAAAATGAGCGACGCCGTGGCGTTATTGTAGCGACAGGGACGATCGATGACCGAGCAGGAACAAGCCCTCATATCCCTGGCCGAACACGAGGAGGCCATCGGCGGCCTGTATCAGGACTTTGCCGATTCGTTCCCCGAGCATGCGGCCTTCTGGTCGGGGTGCGCCCACGAAGAGTTCCGGCACGCGGCGATCATCCGCAGCATGCAGGACCTGGCCGCCAAGGGAACGGTCCGCCTGACCGGCAGGTTCAACGCCCGGGCGATTCAAACCTCGCTTGCCTACATCGGCCAGCAGACCACCCTGGCGCGATCGAAACAGATGCAGGCCAGACAAGCCTTTGCCATTGCATTGAGTATCGAATCCTCGCTGCTCGAGAATCGCTACTTTGAGATGTTCGGCGCCGAGTCTCCGGAGTTCCAGGAGATGCAGCGCACCATCCTGGAAGAGACCGTCAAGCACCGCCGCATGGTTCAGGCCGCATTGGAGAAGGTCGAGGATCAGCCGCGCTGATCGATCAGAACTTGACCGCCGCCCCGATATAGGGCCCGGAGGTGTCGTACTTGAATGCGACATCGTCCTCGTCAACGTCGATGTCGAAGAAACGGTAGCCGCCGGTTAGATCAAGAAACGGCAACGGCGTGAAGGACACCTCGGCCTGCGCATCCATGATCGGATTGCCGCCATACCCAATGCCGGTGGCCAGCACTCTCGCCTCCAGCAGATCGTTGATCAGCCCGACATGCACATTGGCCCCCAGCAGGGGGATGGGCGCGGAGAAATCCTCCTTGGTCCGCTCGCCGGTCATCTCGGAGTCTAACTGCGCCTAGCCTTTGAGGACCTTGACCTTGCCCACCAGACCGATGGAAAAACCGGCCAGGATATTTTCGAGATCGATCACATCGTACTGGTACATCCCCTCCATGTCCGTGAATTTCAGTTCCGTGCGGACCGTGTCGCTGGCCTGATAGACCTCGCCGTTGAAAACGACTTCCTGATCAAGGACCTTGGTGCCCTTGTAGTCCGCCTGATGGTAGCCCAGCATGACATGATGCCGCCCGGAACCCAGGAATACCTCGATCACGGGACTGGACTCGTCATCGAGCCCCAGGGTATCGGCGTAATCAAGCTTGGTGCCTGCCAGCTCATTATCATCGACCCTGATGTCGCCGCTGAGTTCGGGCGTCCAGACATACCCCCGCACCCCCAGTTCAAGGCCCCAGGCCGGCAGGCTGTAACCCACCGCCAACACGATAAGAACCATACGCACGATACGTTTCATACCCCCTCCGTGCTTGCCCTTGAAATGCCGTGAGAAATTCGTGCCTTGGTGGGGCAAGTTTGAGTTATTGTCCTTGCTCGCATGAGCATTAGCGGAAATATGGGTCACAGGCAAGCGATCGATGGCAGCCCTCAAGCCCGGCCATGCAGAACACGCTGGATAACTCGCCGCTCAAGCCTTCGGCGAACTGGACGATATATCCTTATAGGGGCAGAACGCAGGGGAGAGGCAGATGATCATACTTACAGTAGCTTGCGGCATCAGCATCGTCGTGATCGGCCTGCTCTTTGTGATGGCCGCCGGATTGGACATGCCGCTTCCACGACGCGATCGAGACCTTGGTTACCCACAGACCGAGCTGAAGGCATGCACGGTCATCGACCTTGATGACCGCCAGCCTCAAATATCGCACCCCTCAATCCGTTTCCCGGGTTAGGGTAATCTCAACCCGACGGTTGGCCTGACGGTTTTCGATCGATGAGTTTGCATACAACGGCTTGTATTCTCCATACCCCCGGATAGAAACCAGCCGCGGATCAACGCCGTTCTCGCACAGGAATCGCACCACGGCCGCGGCACGGGCGGCCGAAAGCTCCCAGTTGGAAGGAAAGCCCGCCGTCTGGATGGGCGTATCGTCACTATGGCCCGTCACCAGGATGTGGTAACCCGACTGCGAGGCGAGGAAGCCGGCAATGCGCTGCAGGGTCGGCCCGAAATCATCCAGCAGTTCGGCCCGGCCCTGTTCGAAGGTGATGCGTTCGCCCAAGACGAACACAGGGCGGGTATGATCCCAGCGTACGCTGAAACCCTGCTCCGTGCGCTGACTCATGAAACGCGTCACCTCGTCCCTGAGATGATCGTCGGCGGTCTCTCCCGCCGCGCCGGCCCCGGCACCGTTCGTTGCGCTTGGCTCTACGGGACGGGATGTTGCGCTTGCGTTCACATACAGCAGGATAAAAAAGATCAATAAAAGGGTGATGACGTCCGCGATGGACCACGGGAAAGGATCGTCCTCGGCCGCATTGCCCTGCTGTGATATCTGTTGCCAGAGGGGCCGGCGCATCCCTGAGGACGAACCTCGCATGCGGGATTCATAGCCCGATCGATACATCCCGCGCCCCCGGGGAAACAACCTCCCTGGACATATCCACCACGGCGGCTTGACGATCATCCGCAGATTCAGGCGCACGCCACGGCGAATGGGTATTGGCGTCCAGGTAGGATTTGAGTCGGTGCGATATCGCCACCGGGTTCTTGGATTCGGCGATGCCCAGCAGGCCCTCCAGCACGATGTTTAAGTGCGTGGCCTCGGATTTGACATGTTCCGAGAGCTTGCGCGCCATGGGCAGGAAGAGAAGGTTGGTGAACAAGAGCCCGTAAAGCGTGGTCAACAGGGCCAGCGACATGCCCTGGCCGATTGAAGCCGGATCGCCCATGGTGTGCAGGATACCGATGAGCCCCAAAACCGTTCCCAAGAAGCCGAAGGCCGGGGCGATCTTGGCCATGGTGCTGAGGATGTTGATCTGGGATTCCTTGGAGGAGAAGTACAGATCATACTCCTTTTCCATGATGAACTGGATCTCAGGCAGGCTATAGCCGTCGGCGATCAGATCGATGCCCTTGCGCAAGAAACGGTTATCGGCCTTTTCGCCCTGAGCGCACAATTCGCGCGGACCCGACGAACGCCTGACGCGCGCCAGGGCGGTGATCTGTTGAATGGTTTGGCTCATGTCCGGGGACGTGTGGCGATACACCTGCTTGAGGCTGCGGACAAGATCGGTGAAGGTCGGCAGAGGAAACGCCAGCAGCGCGCTCAAAAGCGTGCCTCCCAGGACCATGAGAAAACTTTGCAGGTTCACCGCCAGAGAGGTCTTGCCCAGGACGCTTCCGGCCATGACCACGAAGATGACCGCCCCTCCCGCCAGGATCAATCGCTGCTTCATACTGCCGCCTCCCATCGTTATGGTTTCTCCAAGCATGGTGCAGAGGGCGTGCCAGTCATTTGCTAGGGCCTGTCGGCCTCATCCCGCGCACCGGGGGAGGGGAATATTTTGCCTATCCGCGACAACCACGGCATCCAGCGCTTGACAAAGAAAAGGATGTTGCATATAGGAGTGCATGGTGCGGGAATAACTCAGTGGTAGAGTGTAACCTTGCCAAGGTTAAAGTCGCGGGTTCGAATCCCGTTTCCCGCTCCAACCTCTTTTTATCCCTTGGAATGCTCCCCGGCATGATCGGAACACACCCCAGACCTGATCCGAAGGGTCTCCATGAACACGAGAACGGGGGGCTGTCTTTTGAAGACAAGCCCCCCCGGTTGATTATGGATAGGCCCGGTACATCATGCGCGGGAAGGGGATCGTTTCGCGCACGTGCTTGAGTCCGCAGATCCAGGCCAGCGTCCGTTCGATGCCCATGCCGAACCCGGAATGCGGCACGCTGCCGTAGCGGCGGACATCCAGGTACCAGCCGTAGCGTTCGGGATCGAGACCCTGTTCCTTGATGGACCGCAGGAGCACCTCGATATCCTCTTCGCGCTGCGAGCCGCCGATGATCTCGCCGTAGCCTTCCGGGGCCAGGAGGTCGGCGCACATGACGACCTCCGGCCGATCCGGGTTCTGTTTCATGTAAAAGGCCTTGGCCTTCTTGGGGTAGCATTCGATGAAGACCGGCTTGTCGTAGAGCTTGGTCAGGATGGTCTCATCGTCTCCGCCCAGGTCGATGCCCCATTCGATCTTCGAACCGTTTTTCTTGAGGACCTCGACCGCCTCGTCGTAACTGAGGCGATAGAAAGGCGTGGTGATCTTTTTCAGCGGCTCCAGATCGCGCTCGAGGAACTCCAGCTCCTTAGCCCTCTCCGCGATGGTGTTCTGAACGATGTAAGCCACCAGGTTTTCCTGGACCTCCAGATTCATCTTATGGTCATGGAAGGCCATCTCACCCTCGACCATCCAGAACTC
>JAKQBR010000360.1 GCA_029574005.1 Deltaproteobacteria bacterium
GTCGTGCCCGATTACAAGGACCACATCGAGGAACTGGAGGTGGCCACGCCGCTGACCCACATGCGCTACCTCGGGCAGGTGGGCGGTTCGATCTATGGTTCCGAGAAATACGTGCGCGAGTCGCCCATGTTCGTCAAGCCCAAGGCGCTGATCAAAGGGTTGTATTTCGTGGGCGCCTGGAACGGCTCGGGCGGCTTCCAGCCCACCCTGGAGTCGGGCTCGTCGGCGGCGCGGCTGATCATCCGCGAACTGAAGGCATAAGGAGGGACCATGGCGCTCAAGGATGTCATGCACGATATCGAAGGCTATGATGCAGTCCTCACAGAGATCGAGGTAGCCCGGCGCTACGGCACGGATTATACAGCCCAGCAAGGCAAGCTTAAGCGCATCATCGACAGCCTGCACCCCAAGGCTCTTAGTCTTAAGGTCTCCGAGATCAGTGAGGCCACTCCCAGCGCCAAGGTCTTCCGCCTGGTGGCGGCCGGCGGCTACCTGCCGCCTTTCCAGGCCGGCCAGTACATCAACCTGTGCGTGGAACTGGGCGGGGTGCGCACCAGCCGGCCCTATAGCATCGCCTCGCCCCCCAGCCAGAGCGCGTATTATGAGATCGCGGTGCGCGCGGTACCAGACGGGTTTGTCTCCGATTATCTCCTTAAGAATGTCGCGGTCGGGGATGAGTTTGTCAGTTCCGGCCCGGCCGGCAACTTTTACTACAATCCGCTTTTCCACGGCGACGACCTGGTCTTCCTGGCGGGCGGCAGCGGCATCACGCCCTTCATGAGCATGATCCGCGAGACCACGGACCGGGGCTTGCCCGTCGCATCCACCTCATCTACGGCAGCCGCACGCCGGATGACGTCATCTACCACGCCGAGCTGGCCGAGCGCGCCGCACGGCACGCGAATTTCACCTATACCCTGGTCATATCCGAGCCCCGGCCGGGCTGCCAGGGGCCGACCGGTTTCATCGATGCGCGGCTCCTGAAAGAAGTTCACCCGGACTTCTCTGCCGCGATGTTCTATCTCTGCGGTCCGGAGGCCATGTACGCCCATTGCCTGAACGAGCTCGAAAATCTGGGCGTGCCCCGGCGCCGGATCCGCACCGAGGTCTTCGGGCCGCCCAAGGACGTTACCGCCCAGCCGGGGTGGCCGGCTGGGCTCAAGGCCGACGCCCGTTTCGCGGTTGCGGTCAAGGGAAGAGGGGCCTTGCAGGCGCGAGCCGGCGAAACGCTCATGGCCGCGCTCGAGCGGGCCGGGATCGTCCTGCCGGCCTTGTGCCGCTCGGGCGAATGCAGCCTGTGCCGCACCAGGCTGCTTGCCGGCCGCGTCTTCCAGCCCTCCGGTGTCAAGCTCCGCAAGTCGGACCGCCAGCTCGGCTATATCCACCCGTGCCTGGCCTATCCGCTAGAAGATCTTGAAATACAGTGTTAAGTGTTAAGTTTTCAGTAATTCAGCAGCTGATCCCTTGGCTATATGGAGAAAGTGAATGAACTCAGCGGAGGTGCCTCTTTCTGCTCCCTCGGCTATGTTGCTAGGTATGGAGACAGCTGACCGTGTTATCTGATCTTTAAGGCCGAAATCATGACAGCCCTTAAGCAGTTGATATAATCTAATCGCAAGCTTAGTGCTGCGTTTCCATACCTCAAGATCCTCGAAAGAGGCATAAGCCATAAACCCCTCTCTCTCTACTCTTATATTCATCTACTGAAAACCTAAAACTTAACACTTAAAACTATCTTCTATCCTATCTTGCCGTCCGCATACATCTGTCTGAGCTCGCGCTTGTTGAACTTGCCCACGCTGGTCTTGGGTATCTGTTCCAGGGTGATGTATTTCTCCGGAATCCACCACGAGGCGAACTTGTCCTTGAGGTATTCCTTGATCTCGTCTGGGGTGATGCTCTGGCCGGGGAACGGCACGATGCAGGCCATGGGCCGCTCCTGCCACTTGGCGTCCGGGATGCCGATGACAGCCGCCTCCATGATCTTGGGATGGGCCATGAGGGTGTTTTCGAGGTCCACCGACGAGATCCATTCACCGCCGCTCTTGATCAGGTCCTTTTTGCGGTCCACCAACCGGACATAACCTTCCGTGTCGATAGTGCCGATGTCGCCGGTGTGCAGCCAGCCGTCCGGGAAGAAGCTCTTGGTGGTCTCGGGGTCTTTATAGTACTCCTTGGCGATCCAGGGGCCTTTGAGGCAGATTTCGCCCCATTCCTGGCCGTCCATTTTGACTTCCCGACCTTGGTCGTTGACGATCTTCATCTCCACCCCCAAGGCCGGCAGGCCGGCGCTGGATCGGATATCGTAGATCTTTTCCATGGGCCAGTCTTCCATGTAGCTCTTGGGTAGGGCCACCAAAGCCATGGGCGAGGTCTCGGTCATACCGTAGGCCTGGCGGATGGGGAAGCCGTATTTCTCGTTCAGACCCTTCATGAGGGCCAAGGGGCATGCCGCGCCTCCGGAAAAAATAGCCTTGAGAGAGGAAAAGTCGTTCCAGCCGCCTTTTTCAAGATAGTCATAAAGCATCATCCATATCGTGGGCACCCCGCACGTGAAGGTCACCTTTTCTTCGGCGATGATGCGGCAGAGTTTTTCCATGTTGAGCACTTCGCGGCCGGGGAGCACCTGCTTGCAGCCCATGCCGACCGCGACAAAGGGCGCGCCCCAGGCATTGGCGTGGAACATAGGGACGATATGCAGGAG
>JAKQBR010000368.1 GCA_029574005.1 Deltaproteobacteria bacterium
CGTCCGCGGCGTCACCACCACGCCCATCGTGTACTCTCCCGGCGCCAGATAGTCTCCGTCCGCTACCCGCACAAACGCTCCCTCGCCCTTCCTCACATACAGCGCAATCGCCTGCGACTCCTCAAATCCCACCGCCGGCACCGGGCTCCCTACCTCATACACCCCCTCAAGCTGCGCCACGCTCGTCTCCTCGTCATCATCCTGCGCAAAAAAACCACAGCCCGTGAGGGCGACGGCCGCAGAGAGGCATAAGATCAAGATCCATCTCGCCTTATTCCTATCGTTTTTCATATCGTTCTCCTTTTGCACGCAAGTCTCGGATTCCCTAGAAGCTGTACGTGACGCTGAAGGACAGTTCATCGTATTTGTCGAGCATGCCCAGGTCCTCGGCGTCCTTGGCCTCGGTCATGAAATAGGAAAGGTTGAAGTTGAATTTGTTGTATGCATAACTGACCGACGGGATCAGCACCAGGGCCTTCGGTTCCACCTCATACATGACGACGCACTGCGGGTTCAGGTTGCCGTTCAAATAATTGCCGCGGCTGACCAGGATAAAGGTGTTGTTGTACTCCGACACATAGGTCGGGTCCCAGTTGCCGTCCTCATCCTTGTCCCACGGTTCGTACCAGGGATTGATGATGGCCTTTTTCTGGTAATCCTGGATCTTGGTACCCACATACTCGAAGGTGAAGAGGAAGTCGTTCTTGCTCAAAAACGGGATATTGATCCACTTGTCCAGACCGATGCCGTACTTGATCAGGTCATACTTGGGGATTTCGCCCACCACGTAGGGAAACGTCTGGGTTGCTATCGGCCCCAGGGGGAAGATCCCCAGCAGTTCATTGAGCGACTGATTCAAGTTCGTGATGGTGACATGGGGTTCGAGGGCACCGACCACATCCATCAAGGTCCCCGGCGACTGCATGGGCACATCCATGAAATAGGCGGCCTCGGCGCGCAGCACGGTGTTGATGGCATCGATATTCTTGTTCAAGCTGCCGCCGAACACGTCCACGGTATCACGGGTTTTCTCCACAACCAGATACTGGTCTCCCAGGACTGTCTCCATGGGGTTGTGGATATTGATGTTCAATGGATTGACTACCATGGGCTGAATACATTGCTCCTGTAATTGGGGTACCGGCCGTTCGGAATACATGCGGTAATACGCGAGGTTCAGGTCCATACCCTTGTACATGACGCCCAGTTTGACGCCGAAACGATCATCGTCGATCTCGCTGTCCGTTTGCTTGATGAACTGCTTGATGGTGGACATGGAGAAGGGTAAAGCGAGCTCGGCCTCGGTGTCGCGGCCGATGGGCGGGATGATGGGAGATCCGTCGATCATGGTCTCTTCATAGGTGTTGTCGATCTTGCCCGGCACGTAGTAGCCGCCCAGCGACACGGACTCGAACGGTCCTACGCTGTCAAAGGCCAGATTGGCGCGCACCATCCATAAGGGGATCAGGCGCTCCTGCATATCGACCGCCAAGGACGAGGTGTCCATGGGGTTGCAGCCGTCCAAGATGCGGATGGTGCTCATCTCGCCCCATGACAGGACCTGTCGCCCGATGCGGGTGAAGAACGACCCTTTGGACATATCGACATAGGCGTTGAAGATCTCGGCCTTCCACTTATGCTTATCGATCTCCTCCCGGTCGTCGACCAGCGCGCGGTTATTGAGCACGTAGCGCTGGCGATAGTCGTCGTCGCTCATCTGCTTTGGCCCGTAGTCCCAAGCCCCGTCGTAGTAGGCCCTGCCCTTGATGTTGTATTCGGTCTTGATCCCGAAAAAGCGTTCGCCCAGGTCATGTTTCCATTCCAGCATCAAAAGGTTGCGCTGACTGGTCATGTTGCCTTTTTCATATGGTATGGGCGTGTTGGGCGGCTCGTCCTCGGTCCGCACCGTGGCCTGGGTCTTGAATTGACCATTCAAGCTCCACTTGCCTTCAACCGTGTCGCTCAAGAGGGCCAAGGCCGCGCTGGGAAAAGTCGTGACGACGGCGAAAACCATCATGATGATGCCTTGCTTCTTGATCTTCATTCCCTCACCTCCTCAAAGGATAACCATCCATGTTGTACATCCTAGCCGCCGAACAGCGTCTCGCTGAAGCTCTTGCCGGCGGTCTTTTTCTGTTTGAAGATCTTCTTCTCCTTGTCTTTGCCTACGCAGTCATAGACGCACTCGCCGGGGTAGAAGTTGTTCTCGTCTTTGGAGTGCGTGTTGTACCAAACCTGGGCGAAGAACGGGTTCTTCTTGGCGATCTCGTCGTTGTTCCAGCCCGGGGCCTCGCATTCAGGGCACCAGTAGCCCCCCAAGAGAACCAGGGTCGGGCTGGCCTCGAACTCATGCCCGAAGGCGCAACGCCATTTGAGCTTGGTGGTGAGGTCGCCCTTGGTCATGGTCTTGCTCAAGCACTCGCCGCCGCGGAATTTCGCGGCCTGCTGCATGTCCTTGATGTCCAGCTCGCTCTTGGGCTTGCTCTCGTCATAGCCGTGCGACAGCCTTACATAGTTGTCGGCCGTAGGCATGGGCGGCATGTCAACGCCCCAGGGTTTGATGTTCTCATAGGCCTCCTTGGACCCATAGAAGGCGTTGATGCGGTCTTGCACATTGTGCTTGATCCAGAACATGGTGCCGTCGCCCTTGCGGTTGGCCATCATGCCCATGACAAAGAACTTAACCAAGGGCATGGGGATCATGTTCTTGATGATAGGCAGGCCCGCCATCTTGACGTACCAGGGGGCGCACTCCTTGACCTGGCGGTAGTAGTCCTCGGCGGTCTCCACCCAGAACGGCAGATAGTCGTTGAGCACGTGAGAGTCCTCGTACCACTGGCAATGGAAATTCCTGAGTGCGAACCATTTGCGTTCCATGATGCGCGTGTAATCGCCCATACCCAAGAGATTCATCATGCGCGCCATGTATTCGGAGTAGACGATGCGGCAGGACGGGCCGCCGCCGATGTTGTAGATGCGGCGCCAGAAGTCTTCCGGCAGGCCGTCCAGGCAGAGTTTCTCCAAGAGCACGCCCGCGTTCTTGGGCGGACAGAACTCGATGCAGGTCTGGATGGGCTGGTGGTACATGATGCCGTCCATCAGGCTCATGGCATCCGGAATGGCGATATAGGTCTGGCGGAAAGAGACCCAGTACTTCAAGCCGGACTCGATCACCAGTCGCTCGGCGCCGATCTTGGAAAGGCCGTAGGCGTCAAAAGCGCTTGGAAAGATCGGGTCTCCGGTGCGCCCCACATGCAAAGGCGGCAGACGATCGCCGGTCTCGGCCACCGACCCGACGTACAGGAGCTTGACCTTGTCGGGATCGCGCTGGGCCTTGATGGCCTTGATGA
>JAKQBR010000370.1 GCA_029574005.1 Deltaproteobacteria bacterium
CGTCCGCGGCGTCACCACCACGCCCATCGTGTACTCTCCCGGCGCCAGATAGTCTCCGTCCGCTACCCGCACAAACGCTCCCTCGCCCTTCCTCACATACAGCGCAATCGCCTGCGACTCCTCAAATCCCACCGCCGGCACAGGGCTCCCTACCTCATACACCCCCTCAAGCTGCGCCACGCTCGTCTCCTCGTCATCATCCTGCGCAAAAAACCCACAGCCACTCAAGAACACGGCGCATAAAAGCCATGTCAGCCACCGGATACGCTTCTCTTGACCCATATACCCTCCTTGAAGAAATTCATGCTGTTTTGTGCTTGCAAGGCAACGCCTCGTGCGCACCAACCCCTCTCTACACGCAAAATAAGTGCCAAAATAAAGCATTATCATGCTATTGGAAAATTCGGACCCTACATCAACCCGCCGGTCAATATGTCCCGCGATGGGTAAATATTTTCATTTCTTGCGAGAAAACATTTTCTTCGCCCCGGCCGTGCGATGGTAATCAATTCCCGGCCCCTTGCCCTGCAGGGCGCATGTTGCTATTTATGTGCAATCGAGCTATAAGCCTCGCAAGGAGGCGCTATGTCAGACAACCCCAAAGATCAGAACAACTCCGGCACAGCCATGGCCGATCTCCTCGATGCCTACGAGAAAGATAAGAAGCCGCGCGTCCATGTGGGCGACAAGATCAAGGGCGAGATCATTGCCATCGGCAAGGATACGGTCTTTGTTGATACCGGCACCAAGATAGACGGAGTGGTTGACATCGAGGAGCTCCTGGATGCCGAGCGCAACCTGAACTACAAGGTTGGCGATACGCTGGAGCTCTATGTCATGTCCATCCGCTCCAGCGGCATCACCCTTTCACGTGCCATTTCCGGCGTCGGCGGCGACTACATCCTGGAAGAGGCCTTTGAAAAGGCCGTGCCCATTGAAGGGAAGGTCAAGGCCCAGGTCAAGGGCGGATTCGAGATCGAGCTCGTCAAACGGCGGGCCTTCTGTCCCATCAGCCAGATCGATCTCAAGTACGTCAATAACCCGGAAGATTATGTCGGCCACAGCTTCGAGTTCATCATCACGAAATTCGAGGAAGGCGGAAAAAATGTCGTGGTCTCCCGCAGGGTTTTGCTCGAGCAGGAACAGCAGAAGATCCGGGAGGCCTTTTTCCGCGACCTGGTTGTCGGCGCCGTGGTGGACGGCCGGGTGACCAAGCTCATGCCGTTCGGCGCCTTCGTGGAGCTCACGCCGGGGGTCGAGGGTATGGTGCCCATCTCCGAGATGGGCTGGTCGCGCACCGAAAAGGTGGAAGACATCCTGGCCGTCGGCCAGACGATCAAGGCCAAGATCATCGTAGTGAGCGGCGAAAAGATCACGCTATCACTCAAGCAGGTCAGCGCCGATCCGTGGGATACGGTCCTCGAGCGCTACAAGCCGGGCGATAAATTGCGCGGCAAGGTGATGCGGCTATCAAATTTCGGTGCCTTCGTGGAATTGGAACCCGGCATCGAAGGCCTGGTGCATATCAGCGAGATGAGCTACCGCAAACGGGTTAACAAGCCCGAAGAGGTGGTCAACCCCGGCGACTTTGTGGCCGTCCTGGTCAAGGACATCGATACGGCCAAGAAACGCATCTCCCTGTCCATCAAGGATGCCGAGGGCGATCCCTGGGTGGATATCGGGTCGCGTTACCCGGTCGGTAAAGTCATGGAAGGGTCCCTGGAGAAAAAGGAGAAGTTCGGCTGGTTCATTGTCCTGGAGCCCGGCATCACCGGACTCCTCCCGAAATCGCGCATCGACAAGGCCCCGGACCCTGGAGAAATTGACAAGATCAAGCCCGGGATGTGTGTGAAGATCAAGATCGAAGAAATCAATGCGGATGAACGCAAAATCACCTTGGGCCTGGCTGAAACCGGGGAAGAAGACTGGCAGCGGTTCTCGTCCAGCACCAGCGTGATGAATCCCCTGGCGGCCAAGCTGCAGAAGGCCATGACCCAGAAAAAGAAACCTTCGTGAGGACATTTTTAAGGAGGAGATGCCATGGAGCTTCAACAAGCCTTGAGCGGCCGACGCAGCGTGCGTAAATTCACGGACTACCAGGTCACGGACGACGAGATCAAGACCATCCTCGATGCCGCTTGCATCGCCCCATCATGGGCCAATACCCAGGTTTGGGATTTCGTCGTCATCCGGGGCAAAGACCACATCGCCAAGATCGTAGCTACATTCTCCGAAAAGAACCCGGCCACCAAGGGTGCGCTTGAGGCCTCGGTCCTGATCGTGGCCTGCGCCAAAACCGGGGTCTCCGGCAGCTATGAGGGCAAAGCCTTGACCAAGCACCAGGAGTGGTTCATGTTCGATTTGGGGATGGCCGTGCAGAATTTATGCCTCAAGGCCTACGAGCTTGACCTCGGTACCGTCGTGGTCGGGCTGATGGACCATGATGCCTGCAAACGCCTCATCGGTCTTCCGGATGGACATGAGGTCGTGGCCGTTATTCCCGTGGGGCGACCGGCCGCCAGACGCGATGGTCCGCCCCGCAAGGGGCTCAAGGACTGCGCGCATCTCAACGCCTTCGGCACGCCGTTTATCTAGGGACACCCGCAGGTTATTGCGCCGCTGTCTCTCCGACAGAGCACTCCCGCGCTACGGCAGCCCCAGGGTGAGGGGTCTGATGATATTCCCCGAGCCGCACAAAGCGCACGCCGCGCTGCCTGAGCAGCGGGACCGCCTGCATGACCCCCTCACGCGTGCCGCTGTCGGGATGGTTCATGTGCAGGAGCACAATAGCGCCCGGCGGCGCCGCCAAAAGGGCCTCGCGCACCTGGTCACAGGTATAGGTGGCGCCCGCGTCGCCCAAGACGTTGTAGCCCGCCACCTCATACCCCAGCGCCTGCACGACCTGCACCCCGATCTCGTCGCAGTAGGCGGTCCCCGGTCGATAGAAGCGCGGCTTGCGACCCGTCAGGGCCTCGATCATGCGGGCGTTCATCTCGACCTCGTCCACCAGTTCGGCTACCCCGGCCGTACCCGCTATACCGTAGGCCGACCGGCCCGATACCGAACAGGGCTTGTGCATGCGCCCATGGTTCTCGATCTCAAAAAGCGTAGTGCCCCTGAGCTCGGAGATGGTTTCCCAGCAGGCATCGATCCAGCGCCCATTGAGAAACAGCGTGGCCGGGACCTGCTCACGCATGAGGAAACGGATCAGCTCGGCATCATAACCGCTGCCCAGCGCGCCGCCGCAGGCATCGAAGGTCAGCGCCATGACCGGCTGATCCGTTCCCAGTCCGGTCTTCACGCCTGAGAGAGCTTCTCCCCACTCCCGCGGTACCCTGTCCCCATAGGCCTGGACGATCCCGGCCTTGAGTTCTGCATAGAGA
>JAKQBR010000376.1 GCA_029574005.1 Deltaproteobacteria bacterium
TTGGTAGGCGGAACAGGGTTTGAACCTGTGACCCTCGGCTTGTAAGGCCGATGCTCTCCCGCTGAGCTACCCGCCCTGAGCTGTACCTACTTCTTGTTGACGGAATCCTTGAAGGCTTTTCCAGCCCTGAAGCGCGGGGACTTGGATGCCTTGATCTTGATGGTCTCGCGTGTTCTGGGATTGACGCCCTGACGTGCGGCCCTCGCGGCCACGTCAAAGGTTCCAAAACCGACTAAGGTAACTTTGTCTCCCTTGGCCAGCGCCTGGGTGATAGCTTCCGTGGTTGCGTTGATAGCCTTCTCCGCCGCAGCCTTGGGGATCCCCGCCTTCGCCGAAACAACCGATATCAATTCCGTTTTAGTCAAAGTATACCTCCTATCAAATTTTGATTTTCCCACACCCGCGCTTGAACCTAACAGCATTTATATGGGCTGTCAATACCCGAAATGTAGTATTTATGGCCTTTTCCAGTCATATGGGTCTCTGATTTCTGCATGCCACAACCTGCAATTGTTATGCCTGGGAAGAGGTTTTTCGTTCGTACACGATCATGGGTGTATTGCCTTTGAGGATCACATCCTGGGAGATATGACACTCCTTGACCCCTTCCATGTCAGGAATATCGTACATGATATTCAGCATCACGCTTTCCATGATGGAACGCAGTCCGCGCGCGCCCGATTTACGTTTCATGGCCTGTTCGGCAATGGCCTTGAGCGCGTCCTTGCTGAAGGCCAGTTCGACGCCTTCGAGCTTCAGCAGGGCCTGGTACTGCTTGACCAAGGCGTTCTTGGGTTCGGTCAGAATGGCGATCAGGGCATCCTGGTCGAGCTCGTGCAGGGTCGAAATGACCGGCACCCGGCCGACGAATTCGGGGATCATGCCGAACTTGATCAGGTCTTCGGGCTGCACGCTCTTGAGGATCTCGCCGATGTCCTTCTCCTTCTGGCCCTTGATGTCGGCCACGAATCCGATGGTCTTCTTGTCGAGCCGTCCGGATATGATCTTGTCCAGACCTACGAAGGCCCCGCCACAGATAAACAGGATGTTGGTGGTATCCACGCGGATGAACTCCTGCTGCGGGTGCTTGCGACCGCCCTTGGGCGGGATGGATGCCATGGTGCCTTCGATCAGCTTCAGGAGCGCCTGCTGCACCCCCTCGCCGCTCACGTCGCGGGAGATGGACGGATTGTCGCCCTTGGAGGCGATCTTGTCGATCTCGTCGATGTACACGATGCCCTTCTGGCAGCGCTCGATATCGTAGTCGGCGTTCTGCAGCAGGTTGACGATGATATTCTCGACATCCTCGCCCACGTAGCCCGCCTCGGTCAGAGTCGTGGCGTCAGCGATCGTGAAGGGCACGTCCAGGATCTTGGCGAGCGTCTGGGCCAGCAGGGTCTTGCCCGAACCCGTCGGGCCGATGAGCATGATGTTGCTCTTGTTGATCTCCACCCCGCCGACATTGGTGCCGGATTCGATGCGTTTATAGTGATTGTAGACCGCCACGGACAGGATCTTCTTGGCGTGCTCCTGGCCGATCACGTACTCGTCCAGAACGGCCTTGATCTCGGAAGGCTTGGGGATATGCGAAGCGGTCGAGAAATGGGTGTACTCGCCCTCTTCCTCGGAAAGGATCTCGTTGCACAGGGCGATGCATTCGTCGCAGATATAGACATCGGGTCCGGCGATCAGCTTCCTGACCTCCTCCTGCGATTTTCCGCAGAAGGAGCAGCGCAGACCGGGCCGAAAATGATCATTTATCTTTGGCATCCGCTTTCTCCTCTCCCTCTTTAGGCATCTGCGGCCGCTTGGCGATGACATGGTCCAGGATACCGTATTCCTTGGCGTCGCCCGCGGTCATGAAGAAATCACGCTCGGTGTCCAAGCCGACCCGCTCCACGGTCTGGCCGGTATGATGGGCCAGGATGCGGGTCAACTCGCCCTTCATCCGCAGCATCTCGTTGGCCTGGATGCTCACATCCGTCACCTGTCCCTGCACGCCACCTAACGGCTGGTGGATCATGATGCGTGAATGCGGCAGGGCGTAGCGCATGCCGGGCTGTCCGGCGCACAGGAGGATCGCGGCCATGGAGGCCGCCTGGCCGATACAGGTGGTGCTGACATTGCACCTGATGAACTGCATGGTGTCATACACCGCCATACCCGCCGTGACCGATCCGCCGGGGGAATTGATGTAGAAAAAGATGTCCTTGTCGGGGTCCTCGGACTCCAGGAACAGGAACTGGGCCACCAGGAGGTTGGCGATATCGTCGTTGATCTCGCTGCCCAGAAGGATGATGCGGTCTTTCAAAAGCCGCGAATAGATATCGTACGACCTCTCACCCCGGTTGGTCTGTTCAACGACGATCGGAACCAGCGTCATGCCTCGCCTTCCTCCATCTTGTGAGTCTCATCGGTTACCGTGGACTGGGATGTGATGTAATCGTAGACCTTTTTTTCCAAGGCGTTGAAGCGGATCTCTTCCAGCCGATCCTGCTCAACCAGCGCCGACCGGACTTGATCAACCGGCAGATTGTACTGCTTGGCCATGACGCCGATCTCCTTGTCGAGGTCCTCGTCCGTGGCCTCGATGCCCTGTTCCTTGGCGATGGCCTCCACCAGCATGGCCTGGCGCAGGGTCTTTTCGCTGGTGGCCATGCTCTCCTCGCGCAAGGCGGCCGTGTCAGGAAATACGTCGCGCATCTTTACGCCTTGGGCGGTCAGGCGCTGATTCATACCCTGGATCATCATGGCGGCCTGCAGCTTTATCATGGATTCGGGCACCTCGAAGCTGTTGGCTTCCAAGAGCTTCTCGGCGATTTCCTTGTTCAGCTGGGCCTTTGTGCGCTCCTGGGCCCTCTGGACCAGGTCCTCGCGGACGGCCTCCTTCAAGGCATCCAGTCCGGCGACATCCTCGCGCACCTTCTTGGCGAACTCGTCATCCAGCTCGGGCAAGAGGCGGCGCTTGATGGAGCCGACCGCCAGCGATACGCTCACGTTTTGGCCGCGCATTTCTTCCAGGAAATGCGTGTCCGGGAACTCAACCTGGGCGTCAAACGTTTCGCCGGCCTTCTTGCCGAGCACGGCCTTTTCCAGACCCGGGAAGAAGCTGCGCCTCCCCGCCTCGATGGTCATCTTGCTGCGGTTCAGCTTGGGGTTCGCCTCGCAGGTGATGTCAGCGATCACATAGTCGCCTTGAGCTGATACGTAATCGGGGTCGGTGACGTCCTCGATCGTGGCATAGTGCTCCCTGATGCGGTCGAGCACGTCCTGCACCTCTTTGTCGGTCACCTCATAGTTGATGCGCTTGAGCTCGAACCCCGTGTATTTCTCGGGCTTGATCTCGGGCTTGACATCGAACTTGGCCGTGAATTTGAAATCCTGTCCATCCTTGGGCTCATCGTTCTCCACCTCGGGCATGGAGACCACGAACAGCTCCTTTTCCTTGGCCGCCTTTTCAAAGCTCTCGGTGACGAGCTTCTTGGATAGCTCGCCCTTGATATAGTCTCCATAGTACATCCTGAGGATATGCCGCGGGGCCTTGCCTTTCCTGAAACCCTTTACCACCGCCGCGCCGGCCACCTCATGATAGATCTCGTCACTGATCTTCTGGACGTCTTCCTTGGGCACCAGGACCTCCATCTCCTTCCTGGTGCTGCTCAAATCCCTGACCTCTACCTTCATGTGTAATCCTTTCACGAGCGTTGTAGATGCATTTCAGCACGTTATGGGCCATCAGGTCAATGGCTTTCTTTCCAAGCCCTGCGGCTACACTTCAAGCGTGGTGAACAATCGCGTCATGCGATCGGAATAGGTGTTCGGAGACTGGTAAACGACAAACGGGGCCTCGATCTTGAGCTCCCGGCCCCCCTGCTTGACGCCCTTGACCAGGCACAGGTCGGCCGGCGAGTCGGGAAAGGAATGCACCATGACTATGCGTTTGGGCTCCAGGCCGTGAGCGCGCATGGCGCTGGTCAGGTCGACCAGGCGCCAGGCGGGATAGATGCAGTAGAAACGGCCCAAGCGGCGCAGGTGCTCGCCCGCGCTGTCCATCAGACCGTCGAGGTCGAGCCTCACCTCGTGGCGCGCTACGGCCCTGCTCCCTTCCGGATTGAGCCTGCCGGCCTTGAGCGGTCGGTAGGGAGGGTTGGCGATCACCGCTGCAAAGGGTGAGGCGTGATAGTCTCTGATATCGCTTTCCACGATCTTCACCGCGTCCTTCAGGCCGTTGAGCTCCACCGTCCGGCGCGACATCCCGGCCAGGACCGGCTGCACCTCCACCCCGGTGACCATGAGCCCCTTGCGCGCGGCGAGCATGACGGCGATCACGCCCGATCCCGATCCGATCTCCAGGACGTGCGCCGCGGGTTTCTCATCGACGAAGGCCGCCAGGAGATAGGCGTCCAGAGAGAAACGATACCCGGTGCGCGGCTGTATGACCGCGAGATCACCGCAGCGCAGGACCGAGCACGTCTCGCCGTCTTGGATACAGTCAGGGCTTGTCCGGGATATGGATGAGGGCGTCGAACCTTCTTTCATAGGCAAACAGTTCGGAGTCGGCGAAGAAGCGTCGGATCTCGACCGCCGCGGTCTCGGGGCTGTCCGAGGCGTGCACCAGGTTCGAGCGGATGCTCATGCCCAGGTCGCCACGGATCGTGCCGGGCACGGCCGTGCGCGATCTGGTAGCCCCGCACATGGTCCTGACCACCTGCACCGCCTCCAGGCCTTCGAGACACAAGGCCACGACCGGGGCCGACATCATGAAGGCCACGATCTCGGGAAAGACCGGGAGCTCCCTCAGGTGGCCGTAATGCTCGTTCAGGAGCCCCGCCTCGAGCCGCATCATCTTCAGGCCCGCGATGCGCAGGCCCTTGTCCTCGAACCGCGCGACAATCCGCCCGACCAAGCCCCGCTCAAGCGC
>JAKQBR010000378.1 GCA_029574005.1 Deltaproteobacteria bacterium
GACGGTGAGACTGAGGCACTTGGGGACTTTCCACGCCTGTTGAGGCGTGGCCCCATTGAAGCATGCATGAATCGTCGATGGAACTGATGAGAGCTTTCCTTTCCACGCCTGTTGAGGCGTGGCCCCATTGAAGCCTGCGTACCGTTGTAATCCCACATTTCGAAACGACACCTTTCCACGCCTGTTGAGGCGTGGCCCCATTGAAGCAGACCTGTGTTCTTATCTGATAACGCCATAACACTACTTTCCACGCCTGTTGAGGCGTGGCCCCATTGAAGCGGCGAGGTTCGCTCGATGAAAGTTCGCCCCGGTAACTTTCCACGCCTGTTGAGGCGTGGCCCCATTGAAGCCACCCTTGTATCTTACCATTTGTTACCCTCCCTTCGCCTTTCCACGCCTGTTGAGGCGTGGCCCCATTGAAGCGTTACTGTAGAGGAGTTGTATGCTAGTAAGATGAAGCTTTCCACGCCTGTTGAGGCGTGGCCCCATTGAAGCTCTGTTATGTTGTTGCGTGTTAGTACATGTAGCATCTTTCCACGCCTGTTGAGGCGTGGCCCCATTGAAGCGGCACCGGCTTTGCCACTAGTAGGCCGTGGGTATGGCTTTCCACGCCTGTTGAGGCGTGGCCCCATTGAAGCTTGTAGGTGGAGTAGTCTCTTAGTGCGAGGGCAAAAACTTTCCACGCCTGTTGAGGCGTGGCCCCATTGAAGCTGTTCCGGTAGGCGCGCCATCTCTCGAGCGATCAGGAGCTTTCCACGCCTGTTGAGGCGTGGCCCCATTGAAGCACAGGCCTATCCACGATCCACGGTCCAACCACACCACCTTTCCACGCCTGTTGAGGCGTGGCCCCATTGAAGCCAATTTCGCGTTTGTGAAATTACAGTCAGCACTTTTAGGCTTTCCACGCCTGTTGAGGCGTGGCCCCATTGAAGCCGGTTCGTTATGCGTGTCGATGGTCAGCCGGTGCGGCTTTCCACGCCTGTTGAGGCGTGGCCCCATTGAAGCTGAGTGCTACCATCCCGAATGCGAAGGAGCTAGGAGACTTTCCACGCCTGTTGAGGCGTGGCCACATTGAAAGTGTGACAAAGCTTCACGGGATCATGCATGCTTTGTTTGCCATCGATGAGTTGTCGACAACTTGGGCATGTTTTGAAACATCGTAGAGAAATGTCTTCAGTAGTTATTAGGTCAAGGGGGGTGGCATTTTGCCCGCCCCCTTTTTTTAATCATGAATAAAACAAGGCCCTGATCAATCTATCAGGCTTTGCTGAGGAGACCTATCTGAAAGTCAAGAGATCTCCCCGATTGTATCTGATATTACCGCAGGGCCGCTGAGATGAAGCACCCTCCGCCGCTGCCGCCGCCGTCACCGCTGCCTGAACCACCCGAGGACGAGGCCTCGGCCTTTGCGCCTTGGGCGTAGGGGTCTTCGGACCCGGCGCTGGCCGTGGTGTCGTTGTGGGCCAGCAGGTACTGGCTCATGGCGGTGAACTCTTTCAAGAGCGCATTGGCCTGTTTCTTCACCTTGGCATCCGTGGCCATGATGTCGCTGATCCAGTCCCAGGTCTTGCCCTTGGCGGCCGGGTCGTTCTTCACCACGGTGCAGTCCAGCCTGGCCTGATGGATGGCGGCATCGATGACCAAGGTGTTGGTGGAAGGCCGCAGGTTGGGCAGAAGGTGCGGGAAGTCCGAGGCCGAGATGCTGACCCGGATACGGTGGCCTTTTTTGAACATATTGTCCGTGGGCCAGACCTCGATCACATAGGGATAGAGCACGCCTTCCTCGATGGGGCTGGGGAATTTGTCCGGATGATCGTAGAACGGATCAAAGGCCTTGTAGGCGGGGTCCATTTTGGTGGGGTCGGCGGGGTCATAGGGCCGGTGCCAGGCAGAGAGCCAGCCCGAGGTGATGTTTTTGGCCCGGCCGTCGGGATAGACATCGTTGATCTCCACGATCCACTGCACGTCGCGGCGGGTCATGGCATCGAGCAGCAGGTCGTTATCGTCGCTGATGGCAAAGGCCGCCTTGATGGCCGCGAGGGACTGGTCGATCATGGCCTGGGTGAGCTCGCCGTTAAACTCGGTCCTGGCCCAGAAGGTAAGCTTCAACGGCCCGGCGATCTCGGTGTCTTCAAGCAGGGGCTCGGTGGTGAAGGTCAGCACCCCTACCTCGTCCTTGCGCTCGTCTTCCCAGTACTGGGAAGCGTCCACATCACTGCCCAGGAGGTAGCGGCTTACCTGGGAGATAAGCGCCGGCATGCCCATCAGCCAACGGGTGGACGAGCGCGAGAGGCCGCCATGGAACTGGGGCGGTTTATGCCTCAAGACCGGGTCTGCGCCGCTGTAGTCCTCGACATTGGGCTCATCGGTGAGGCTGTAGTTGAGGTCCTTGTTGGTGGTGGAGAACCAGTCGCCCTCGATCGCCGAGGCCTTTTTGGTGGAAAGGTAGTAGGTCTTGTCCGTGGTGCGCGATTGCGGCAGCGGCCAGGACTTTTCGGCCCGCCAGCGGTCCGCGCCCATGACATAGAGCATGACCGGGTAATCCGCGGTAAAGGAGGCGCCGATGCCCTTGATCTTGAGGTCGAACCAGCGCAATGCCGCCTGGTTGAGCATCATGCTCCCGATCCCTAAGCCGAACATGGCCTCCGCATGGTACCAGGGCCCCACGAGAAAGGCCTTGTCGCCCAGGGCCTGTTCGGAAAGCCCATACTGGTAGGTGTTGCAGGTGCCGCGCGTGAAGATGCAGTACCAGCCGCCGGTCAGGAACACCGGCAGCTTGGCCGGAAAGGTCTTGCCGCCTTCGGGATAGGCGTATCCGCCATAGGCGGCCGACGGGTCGGGCTTGATGGGCCAGTACAGCATGGATGAGCGGCGGTCGTAAAAATCGCCGTCGTTGCGCATGGCCGCGTCGTTGGTCAGCCAGCCTGCCTGCAGGCTCAAGGCGGCGTAGTGCTGGTTCCAGATGTCCCAGGCTTCCTGGATGGGGTCCATGTCCGGGCTCTGGGCGTCGCCCAGCGCGGTAAGCGGCGGCAGCAGGGCCAACACATCGGTAATGCCGAGCCAGGCCAGCATGAACTCGATGTCGATCATGCCGCCGGGCACGACGATGTCCTTGTACACGTCGCTCATGGGGATAATCGGGAAGATGGCCTTCAGGTGGGTCGGCTCGCCCTTGGCATCGCGCTCGACGTTGCCGGCGGTCAAAAGCTGGGTGATGCCCAGGTAGGAGGGCCCGATCATGCCGACCGTGCCGTCCGACCACGCCTGCGCCGGGATCCATCTGTCGACCACATAGGCGATGTCGTAATGCTCGGGGGTATCGAAGGAGTACCACCAGCCGTTGGAAGACCCGGAGCCGCGGATGTCCACCACCAGCAGGTTGTAGTCGGACAGCACCATGTTGGCGTAGAGCAGGACAAAGACATCCCGGCGGTAGCAGGTGGGCACCACGATGGTTGGCAGCCTCGTGCCGCCGCCCGGCCGCACGAGGATGGCCCACAGGTCGACGGCTGGTATGGTTGACCCGGTCGAGTACGCATCGGATGCGGGGTTGCCGTCTGCATCGGTGCGGGTCTGTTCCGGGATTGCAAGCTTCACGTTCAGATCGATGTGCATCTTGGCCGTATCCAAGCCCGCGGCCCGCATCTGGGTGATGATGGTCGCCCCGGCTTCCTCGCTCAGGGGGCCGTAGTCGTCCGCGGCGATCAAGGCCGGGGCCGGAAACAGGACAGCAAGGCTGATTAGAAGAATCGAAAAGACGGAAAGCTTGCGCATATAACCTCCTCACAGGTGCGTTGGCTTACGCCATTCATAGTGTATTGATAATGCCAAATGTGTACTATACGTGATATTAATGCGCATGGCAACGAAAAGTCGCGGCAGGGCCTGGTGTATCAAGCAGCGTTGGCCTTAGCCCCCTTTCATCTTTCGCCTTTCTTCGCGCGCTTCGTGGTGCACAAGCTCTTCGCTTTTTTTCAGGCCTTTTGCAGTGCGCAAGTCATATCTCACCACCAAGCCCACGAAGGGCACGAAGATGGAACCATATATTTTTTCGATCGGCCCGTGCATCAACGGCATTGACTCTCAGGCGTTCCATCGATACAGAGAGACGAGTACAGACCAATGCAGAGAGAGGCCGCCATGCTCAATCACGAGGATATCAAACGCTATCAAGGAAACCGGCAGGCTGAACGCGACGCGCAGACGCTCTATCGGTGCCTGGCCGAGCACGAGGAAAATCCCGACCTGGCAGCGGTATACCGCAAGCTGTCCGAGACCGAGGGCGGCCACGCCGACGTGTGGGAGGACAAGCTCAGGCAGGCCGACGTGACCGTGCCGCCCTATCGGCCGAGCTGGCGCACGCGCGTGCTGTGCCGTATGGCGGCCATGTTCGGCCCGTCCTTCGTGGTCCCGACCATTGCCGGCATCGAGCGGGGCGCCAAGTCCGAATACGACGGTCAGCCCGAACCCGAGGCCCAGGCGATGTCGGCGCACGAGCGAACGCATGCGCGCGTGTTCGGATACCTGGCCCGCAACTCCAATGGGTTGGACGGCCGCGCCGTGGCTCGCTTCGAGGGACGCCATCGCGGCGCGGGCGGCAATGCCTTGCGCGCCGGGGTCTTGGGCGCCAATGACGGGCTGGTGTCGGTCTTCAGCCTGGTCATGGGCGTGGCCGGGGCCGGGGTAGGCTCTGAGACGATCCTCCTGACCGGACTGGCCGGTCTCCTGGCCGGGGCCATCTCCATGGCCTTGGGCGAATGGCTGTCGGTGCAGAGCGCGCGCGAGCTCTATCAGCACCAGATAGCCATCGAGGCCCAGGAGCTTGAAGAGAACCCCTCCGAGGAGATGGAGGAGCTCTCCCTGATCTATCAGGCCAAGGGCATCGCGCCCGATTCGGCCCGCGCAATGGCCGAACGCGTGCTGGCGGACAAGGACATAGCGTTAAAGACCCTGGCGCGCGAGGAGCTCTCCATCGACCCCGCCGAATTGGGCGGTTCGGCCTGGGAGGCGGCCCTGACATCGTTCCTGCTCTTTGCCTTAGGCGCGGTTATCCCGGTGCTGCCCTACCTGTTCTTCAGCGGCCCTCAGGGCATCCTGGCCAGCGCCGCGGCCAGTGCCCTGGGGCTCTACATCATCGGGGCCGCCATCACGCTCATGACCGGACAGAGCGCGATTCTCTCCGGCCTGCGCCAGGTGGCCTTCGGCCTGGCCGCAGCTGGCGTGACCTTCGGTATCGGGCACCTGATCGGCGTCAGCCTGGGCTGATCAGACGGTGGATTTCAGGCCGGCTCTTGAACTCAAGGCCGATCTCGGCTAAGCTTACCCCCGTCACACCCATCAACAGGAGGACTCAGGTGGCCAAGATACGCAGCACATTGGACATCGTCATGGAGCGCACCAAGGATCTGAAGCTCACCGACGAGCAGAAAACCAAGATGCGGCTGGAGGAGTGGTCGCAGAAGGCACGCGGCCTCATCCAGCGCTTTCATTCCGGGGCATTGAGCGCGGCCGGCTTCCGCGCCGAGCTGGCGCGCGGCAAAGATGAATGCCCGGAGTTGGAGTCGGTCGTCAAACAGGAGTTCGTCCACGCCCTGGCCCCGGGGGGAGATGACCGATTGCTGACAAGCGGCCTGAAGGATGTGTTGGGCATCGATCCGTCGCCGTACATCGCGCGGCTTCATGGGTATGCCGCCCGGCGCGCCGAGGCGTACCGCCAGGCAAGCGAACGCGCCCTGGCGGGGCTTGCCTCCCGCGGCGTCAGCGGCACGGCCGTGCTCCCCAACCTTGAGAACGACGCCGCCTTGCAGGCCCATGAGGGCCAGCTGATAGCCGAGCTGAAACAGGAGCTCCTGTCCCTTTAGAGATAGCGGAACCAGCTTTCCTCGACCACCCGGAAGTTGGCGGCCACGGCATCGTTGCCGGCCACCACAGTGCCGTGTCCGCTCAGGAGATAGGCGGCGTTCAGGCGTGACAGGGCCTGGATGCTTTTTTTCAGGGCCGCGCCGTCACCGCCGGGCAGGTCGCTGCGGCCGATGCCGTTTTCAAAGACCACGTCGCCGGCAAAAAGGGCGCGCATGCCGGGTTCAAACAGGCAGATCGAGGCCGGCGAATGCCCCGGGGTCTCGATGACCGTGAAGCGCGTTTCCCCCAGCACCAGCTCGCCCTCCTGGATCAGAAAGTCGGGCGGCGGCACTGAAAGATACCCTGAGGCGCCGACCAGGCCATATTCCTTTGCCCCCATGCCGAACAACGTCGTCCGGCCGAAAGACCTGGCCGCCTCAAAGTGGTCGGGGTGGCAATGGGTGGCGATCACCACGCCGATGTCTTCGGGCGCGATCCGTAATGACGCCAGGCCGCGGTGCACGTGCTGCACCAGGTGGCGGTGTCCGGGGTCGATGATGATATTCGGCCGGCCGGTTATCAGGTAGGTGTTACAGTTGTTCTGGCGGGTGTCGTTCCAGATGAAGCCGTAGAGGTTTTCAGCGATCTTGATCAGCATAGCATGCGTTCTCCCCCCTTTGTCTACTCCAGTGATCGCTGACGGTCAAGCCTCTGATATCAGTTAGTTGTTGTCCGGATTTCGTGCCTTTCCAGCGACAGGTTCTGCTCCATGAGCGGCAGGCGTACTGCCAGTTTTCCCTGGGGCCAGGCGGCGAAACCAACGACGTGGGAGAGGATCTCAAACCGGGCCTTGACGTTACAAAGACACCACGGGCCCGGCCGGTATGACCGGCCAGGCCCGTTTACGATTGCCCCGACCAGCCTGTCCTAGTGGTGTCCGCCGCAGCCGCACCCGCACTTCTCATCATCGATGTGGGGCACGTCGGTGCCGCGCTTCACGTAGTGGGTATGCAGCAGGTCATGCGACTTGTGGCCCAGCGGCTCCTTGAGGAAGGTCTCGTAGAGCCTCTTGACGCTCTCGTTCTCGTGCGACTGGCGTTTGGCCTGCACCTTGCCGTCGTCCTGGTACAGGGCGCCGGCGCGCAGCGTCCGGATCTCGTTGGTGGTGGGGATGGGCGAGCCGCCGCCCGCCACGCATCCGCCGGGGCAGGCCATGATCTCGATAAAGGCGTAGTCGGCCTTCTTGTCTCTGATGAGGTCCATGATCTTGCGGGCATTGGCCAGACCGTGCGCCACGGCGACCTTGACATCGCCCAGGGGCCCGACCGTGACCGTGGCCTCCTTCACGCCGTCAAGACCACGCACCGGGGTGATATCGAGGCTGGGCAGGTCCTGACCCGTAACCACGGCGTAGACCGTGCGCAGGGCCGCTTCCATGACGCCGCCCGTGGCGCCGAAGATGGTGCCGGCGCCGGTATACTCGCCCATGGGGGCATCGAATGCCTCATCCGGCAGGTTGACGAAGTCAATGCCGGCCTCCTTGATCATACGGCCCACCTCGCGCGTGGTCAGGACATAGTCCACGTCGCGGTAGCCGCTGGAGTTCATCTCGGGCCGGCTGGCCTCGTATTTCTTGGCCGTGCAGGGCATGATGGAGACCACCACGATGTCCTTGGGGTCGATGCCGGCTGTCTGGGCGTAGTAGGTCTTGGCCAGCGCGCCGAACATCTGCTGGGGCGACTTGCAGGTGGAGAGATGATCGAGCAGGTCGGGGTAGAAGTGCTCGCAGAACTTTATCCAGCCGGGGCTGCACGAGGTGACCATGGGCAGCGTGCCGCCTTCCTTGACGCGCTTCAAGAGCTCGTTGCCTTCCTCGATAATGGTCAGGTCGGCGGTGAAATTGGTGTCGAATACCTTGTCGAAACCCAGACGCCTCAAGGCCGCGATCATCTTGCCCGTGACGAGGGTTCCCGGAGGCATGCCGAACTCCTCGCCCAGGTTGGCGCGGATGGCAGGGGCTTCCTGGACGACCACATGTTTGGTCGGGTCCTGCAGCGCCGCCCAGACCGCGTCGATATCGTCCTTTTCGTACAGGGCGCCGACCGGGCAAGCCATGACGCACTGGCCGCAGTTGATGCAGTTGGTCTGGCCGATGGGCAGATTGAATGCCGGAACCACCTCGACTTGCGGCCCACGTTTGGCCGGGCTCAAGACATTGACGCTCTGGATGCTGGAGCACACCGTCACGCAGCGGTGGCAGTGGATGCACTTGCGGTTGTCGCGCACAATGGACGGGCTGGAACGATCTATCACGTCCTTGGAGAATGTCGGATACTCGAAACGGACCTCCCGCACATTGGTGTATTCCGCCACCTTCTGCAGCTCGCAGTTGCCGTTGCGCACGCAATGGTTGCATTCGGCGGGGTGGTTGGAAAGCAGGAGCTCCACCACCATCTTGCGCGCGCCGCGCACACGCTGGGTGTTGGTGCGTATGACCATGCCCTCGCTGACGGGATAGACGCAGGATGCCACGAGGTTGCGCATCCCATCGACCTCGACCACGCATACCCGGCATGCGCCAGGCGTATGTCCCATTTCGGTCCAGGCACAGAGCGTCGGGATCATGATGCCGGCTTTCTTGGCGGCTTCGAGGATCGTTGCTCCCGCGGGGACCACAACTTCACGATTATCGATCTTTACCGTAACCTCAGACATCTCCCCTCCTCCACTACCAGGTGTGTATTTAACCTTTTTTAATATTATGTTGAGATTAACGTGTCAACAGAAATGCAGTTTGATGAGGTTGATATTCATAACTATTTGAGCATTGGGGCAATTGGAACAGCGCGCCTTTTCGATAAGCCGTTTAATATTTAACGGCTTTGTCGGCCGGGCATACGGGGCGAACCGGAGATGCACGCATCCTCCCGGCCTTCATCCGCGCGCATGGTGGAGAGGTTCTCTACAAAAGATGGGCGGCTTTATCTCACCGGCGGGGTGAAAACCGGCCCATCAAAGGGGCAGAATCCGGGGCCGCAATCCGTAACGGCCCCGTAATGACAGGAATCCGGCTTTCGCAGGAATGAGGGTGACAGGCCCCCGCGCGCAAGCCGCCGGAACAGGAGGGGCATGTGACGGCCGAGGCCCGCCGGACATACGCCCCCATGTCCTACCCTAGAGGATCTTGCTGCGGTCGATGACGATCGTATGCCTGGCCTTGGCCGCATCGATGAATGTCTCGAAAACGAGCTGCTTCTTGCGGTTAAGCAACTCTTCGCGGATGGCCTTGGTCTCTTCGGGGCCAAGCCCGGCCGGATCCGCTTTGCGGATGCCCTTCAACCAGACGACCGCGACCTTGTCCCCGAGGTCGTATACCGCGGGACGCTTGAGACTGTCGAGGTCCTGCTTGATCTTGGGATTGGCGCCCAGCTTGGGGATCACCCAGGCGGTGCGCTTGAATAATCCAGTGCTTTCTGGACCCATGGCGGCGCGCTGCTCCGGCGTCAGACCGGCGATCTGACGAGCGCGCTCACGGGCGGCCTGCCTGGCCTTGTCGGCGCTGATCTCGGCGGTTATGCGCGTCCGCACTTCTTTGAGCTCGGGGATGCGCGACGGTATGCGGTCCATAACCTTATAGAGGATGAAGCCGTTGCCGGTCTCGACGAGGTCTCCGAGATCGCCCACGGGACGGCTGAAGGCTTCCTTGGCGATCTTGGCCCCCATGGGGAGGGCGAGCTGCTCGTTTTCAGCAAACGGACCGAAGCTGGTGAGCGCCAGCCCTTTCTGTTTGGCATACGCAGCGATGTCCTGTTTCGGATCCTCATAGATCGCGGTGAAGGCCTTGTTGGCCTCGCTATAGACCGCATCCACGGCCTTGCGCTCCTTGAGGGTCTGCATGACTTGCCCCATCACCTCTTCAAGGGTACGCTCCTGGGCCTCGATCCTTTCCTCCACCTTGACGATCGCGAAGCCTTGCTCGATGCGCACCGGACCGCGCACATCGCCCGGCTTCATGGAGAAGAGAACCTGCCCCAGGTCTTCGGATAGCTTGCCCTTCTCGACCAGCCCCAGGTCGCCGCCTTTCGCCGCCGTGGCCGGGTCCTGCGATTTTTCCCTGGCCAGGGCCGCGAAGTCAGTCGCGGTCTTGGCCTGCTCGAACAGCGCGCGCGCCTCCTGCTGCTTGGCCTCAAAGACCTTCTCGTCCGCGTCTTCCGGCAGCCTGACGACGATCTGACGGGCGCGGACCTTGGCAGGAACCGTGTAATCGGCCTTGTGATTGTCGAAGAATTCCTGGGCCTCTTCCGGGGTGACGTTCACGCTGTCCATGGCGCGGGCCGCATCAAAGGTGATATAGGCGATGGTGGTCTTGGGGGGGATCTTGTAGGACTCCTTGTGAGCGTCATACCAGGCGGTGATCTCATCCTCGGTCGGGACGCCGGCCTGGGTGAAGCCTTCCGGGGACAGGGCGATGAATTCGAGCTCATAGTCGTCCCGGCGCTCGTGATAGGTGGCCTCGATCTCGTCTCGGGCCACAAAGACATTTTCCGTGATCAGGTTATAGAGCCGCTCGCGGATCATCTCCCGGCGCTGCTGGTCCTCAAACTGCTGGGGGGTGAGCTGAAACTGATCCAGCACGGCGCGATAGCGCTCCATATCGAAAGACCCTCCGGAGACAAAGGCCGGCACGCTCCGGATGGCCTCCTGCAGCTCGGCGTCCGTTATCTTCAGACCGATGCGCTCGGCCTCCTGCGCCATGATGTAGGCGTTGATCAGCTCGTCGAGGACCTTTTCGTTGATCTTCAACATCTTGACCATCTCAGGGGTGAACATCTCGCCGTAGCGCTGCTGATAGGCCTTGATGGTATCGCTGTAGGCCTTGGAGTATTGCTGGATGGTGATGATGTGCTTGTCGATCTTGGCGACCTTGTTCTGCTCCTTGGCCCAGTAGGTGCTCCCGCCCCAGGCCACGAAGGTGATGATGATGGCGCCGAATATGAGCTTGATAAACCAACTCCGGGAATGCTTGCGCATATAGGTCAGCATGGATATCTCCTTATCGCTTCATCGCCCATGGCTTGTATTGCGCACCATAAATAATGGAATTGGGGGGTGAATGCAACGGTTATCTCGTGAAGGCCGCGGGCCAGGCCAAAGGCATTGCGCTCTACGGGCACGGGTAAGGTTACCGCCCCTCTCCCGCACCGTTGTCCCGCCCGGCAGCCTTCCAGATACCGAGACGCCTGAGCCGGGCCTCTGCCTCATAGGCCTCGAACAGTTCATACTCGGGATAGCCGCGGCGGGGATCGGCCAGGGCATAGCCGTCCCTGATCATGCGCCCGTTCACCAGCACCCCGCCGAGGTACACATAGGCGGATATCCTGCCGCGGGCGTCCGCCGCCCCCTTCACCGGCCTGATGCGTACGGACCGGCCCTCGATCAGTCCCTTGAGGTATGATCTCCCGGCATCATAGACAGGCCCATCAACCCCTTCAACCTCTGGGACTTCTCGGGGGCCGGCGATTCCGATCAGGCGGATGAGGCGGCCGTCGGCGCACGCCAGGGTGTCGCCGTCCAGGACCGTTACGAAACCGCTCTGGGAAAAGGTCCTTGCCCAGTGGATGATCGCCATGGCCGCCAGCACCGCGCACACGAGCGCCAGCCATGCGAGGCGTGACCGCATCTTGGGCGGCATAAAGACCGCGCCCCCGCCCTACGGCTTCGCGGCGCCGTCGTCGGCCTGGTTCGGCGCGCCTTCACCCATTCCATTCAGGATGGCGGCGGACCAGGCCTCGCTCCCGGTGACCGGTCCGACGTGCATACCCGGCAGGATCTTCACATCGAGCCTGGCGCCGGCAGCCAGCGCTCCGGGATAATACGTGCGCCAGAAGGCGTCAGCCTCTTCCGGCGTGACGCCGTCTTCACCCTTCAGCCCGTAATCCGCGTGACGCATGCAGAGGTCATCACGGCCGAAGATCACGACAACGTTCCGGATACCGTCCACGGGCAGATTGGAATCGTCGCCGTACAGGCAGCAGTCCTTGATATCGCGCCAGGAACGGCCCACCTTGGAGGGCTGGCAATCCAGCACGGCCTTCGGGACCGAACGGCAGAAATCGCCCGCAACCCCACGCGTGAGCCCCCAGCCGCATCCGAGGGTATCGATGGCATGGCCGCGGAAAACGAGCGTGGATATATGCATCCCTTCGCACGCGAAGCGCCCGAGCAGCGCGCCGGTGCAGGCCCATCGCTTGTATCCGGCGGGGCAGACCTGGCCGAGGCTCACGAAGCTCCGCGGATATGCATGCGCCATGCGCCGGGCCACAATGCCGCCATGCGACCAGCCCACGGCGGCTAGCTTGACCGCAACGGCCTGCTCCGGGATGTTCACCGCTTGTCCGTTCACCGCCACCGGCATGTCGGTCAGCGGCTCGTAGCCATCCACCGCCATCCCCAGGCCCGAGAGCACCTGCCTCACGATCGCCATCAGCAACACGTCCTTGCCGCGATCCCCGCGCCACGCCGCATCCTTCCCATAGGGGGTGTCTGACACCGGCACCACCACGATCCCGGAGGCGGAGCCGGCCGCGAGTTTGGAGGTGAACTTCCAGGCGTCACCGGGGCGCTGTCCGTGTCCTTGAAAAAAGACCAGCACGCTTCCGCGCAACGCAGCGCGGGCCTTGTCGGCATCCTTCTCTTCGTTCGTGCGGGCGTCGATCAGCAGATAGGAGGCGCTGATGGTCTCGCCGTTGAAGTTTACCTTGAGGCACTGCGTTCTCGGCTTTTCCGGGATCGGCCTTTCAGCGGCCGACAACGGCGATCCAGGGACCAGACATAGGCACGCGGCAAGCATACACAGGGCTCTTCTCATTACGAACGCTCCTCTTTCTTTGATTCATTGCAGACATGAATATATAGAAAAGAGCCGCGGATGCCAACCTGCATTTCGGCGAGCAAAACACCCGCGCGTGAAAATCGCAGACGCGCGCAGACATGAAAGGCCTGCCGGCCCCGGGAGGGCCGGCAGGATAAGAAAGGGCTCAGACCTCCTTGTGTTGCTAGAACGAGAAGCCCTCGGGCAGTTTGTTCTTCTTGGTGCCCTCGGGGACCCAGGCCAGGTCGAGGATGGTGTAGGTCGGGTCCGTGGTCTGGAAGATCGGCACCACGCGCATGCCCATCTCGGGCTCGCCCACCGCCAGGTAGCTCATCAGGATCGTCGACACCCCCTCAAACTCGATGTTGATGAACTTGATCGGCTTGTGCAGCACGTTGAACGCCCCCGATCGCTCGCACACCATGAACGTATGAATCGTCGCCGTCTTCTTCGCAATGTCCGTCATGTCGATCACCGTGTTCTTCCCCAGACAGTCCATGCAATGAATCCTAAACGGCTGGTAGATCGTCCCCTTCGCCTCGCACTTCGGGTTGTCGCAGCGCGTCGCCATCAGCTTGCCCTTGCTCAACGACTCAAAAAATACCGCCTCCCCTCCATACGAATGAATATAGGTCATCTCCCGCGGGTTGGTAACCCCCACCAGCTTGCCCCCATCGTTCAGATCGCGGATCGGCGTGTTCGGCGTCAGGTGATGAAAATCCCCCATCACCTTGTACATATTATCCTTTACTCGTACGGTCGCGTACTTACTCATGGCTTGCCTCCTCTACGCATCTTTCTTCAGCAGATGGTCCGGGTCCATCAAAATCGTGGCCGTGACATGCGATCCCACCCCGGCGTGGCTGATGGCCAGCGCCCGCTTGGCACCCTTGACCTGAAGGTCCGTCCAGTCCGCAGGCTTCTTCCGGTCAAACGCCTTCCAGCGCTTCTCGTCCCCGTGGATCTCCGCCCATCGGTTCCACAGGTGCGTCGCGATCTCAAAGGTCTGCATGATCCCCGTGGCTCCCACCGCGTGCATGCACCCGATCAGACCACCAGACAGGTTCGACGGCAGCCTGCCCGGCTTGCCCGTCTTCGGGTTCGTGTGGTAACAGTCGCCCGATTCCACATAGTCCCGCCCCTCGCCGTACGGCCGCAGTCCGATGTCCTCGTAGGTCTGAATGTCGCTGATCGTAAAGGCGTCGTGCAGCTCGATCACGTCCAGGTCCTTGATGGGATCCACAATCCCCGTCATGCGGTAGGCGTACCACGCCGCCATCCGCGCCGCCAAAAAGCCCGTGAAACCAGGATACCTCTCGCCGCCAGGGAATCGCTCCCCAAGGTCCTTGTACTGCTTGGCCGTCTCGTTCGGCAGCAAGGGGATCTCCATGTCGCGCCGGTCCGCCGGCCTGAGCGAATGCGATCCCGCCGTCACCCAAATGCGCAGCGGCTTGTTCTTCGTCCCCTTCGTCAGCTTCACGGCCGTCTTCTCGTCGCAGATGATCGCGCAGGCCGCTCCCACGCTCATCAAGCACGCGTCCAAAGCGCGCAAGGGGTATGCCACCACCGGCGACTTGAGCACGTCCTCCACCGTGATCTTCATCGGCGCCTGCGCATACGGGTTGAAGCGCGCATACCCGTGGTGCTTGACCGAGATCTCCGCCATCGTCCGCCGAAACGACTCCTCTTCCTTCCCAAACACCTTCCAGTACTTCTGCGCCATGACCGCGTAGTAACCCGTGTAAATATGACCCAGCGGGCTCTCCCAGTCCTTGTCCGCCGCGCACGAAATCAAAAAGTTGCCTTCATCGGTCGGCACCTCGTCCATCCGCTCCCAGCCCATCGCCAGAACACAGTCCGAATACCCCGACGCCACCGCCTTCACCGCTTCCCACAGCGTCGATCCTCCCGTGGCGCCGCCCGTCTTGATCCCGATATTCCCCAACGGGTCCAGCCCCAATCGATCGTGAATCACCGCCTCGCCCAGCAGCTGATCACCAAAGTGATCCGCAAAATGCCCGTAGTAGCACGTATGTATGTGCCTCTTCAGCTCCGCCGGCGTCAGGTTGATCATCTCCGCCGCCTGCGTCAACGCATCCACACACAGCTCCTCCGTACGCTTGTGCGGAAAGGCCCGATCAAACTTCGATTGCCCAGCCGTCACCAAATATACCGGCCTCATCAGCTTGGGAATCTTCAACTGCTGCTCGCTGAACTTGATCATGCTTTTTACCTCCT
>JAKQBR010000391.1 GCA_029574005.1 Deltaproteobacteria bacterium
CCACCGAGCAGCTGCAGAGCGTATCGGTCAAAGGCGAGAAGCCCGCAATGATCATGCGTCCCGCGGCCGGGATGCGCGAGCCGGTCAACGCCCCGGTGGCGAAGATGAGGGGCGCCTCTTGGTCGAGCGCCGCCAGAGTCGGATTGCGGCTCAGGAAATAGGCCGCGATACCGCGGCCGCCCAGGTAACGCTGCGAGATCTCCGTATCCAGGCGTGCCTGTCGGGCTGTGCGTGTGCTCAGATCAACGGATAAGACCTGCAGGCTATAGTCCATAGCGGGTTTATAGGCGAATCGCTTGACCGGCTCAAGAAAATTATCCGGGGACTATTGACTATATACAATTGACATATATTTTGTTGGTAATAGCAGCGCGTCCAACCATGAGGCCCGCATCGACTATAAGGGGTGCGACGGATGTCCATAAAATATGCCGTCATCGGTCTGCTGCACTACCGCGACATGCACGGGTATCAGATCAAGGGCCATATCGAAAAGAATTTCGGCCAGATGTGGACCGTCAACTACGGGCAGGTCTACACCACCTTGAAGACCCTGCTGGAGGAGGGCCTGATCGACTTGTGCGACGTGGTCCCCTCCGAGGTGGGCGCGCCCCAAAAGAAGCTCTATTCCCTGACCGAAAAGGGCCGCGCGGAATTCAAACGCTGGCTGGCAGCCTCCCCGGAAAAGCAGATGCTGCTGCGCGATCCGTTCCTGCTGCGCTTCATCTTTTTCAGCTTCGGCGAGCGCGAGGACGCCTTGCGGATCATCGACGAGCAGATCGTCTCCTATGAGAACCAGCTCCAGCGCCGGCAGGCGCACATGGCCAAGTGGGAGAACAAGGGCCTCTATGTCCACAGGATCGCCGAGCTCGGGCTTGAGTTCAATGAGCTTATTCTCAAATGGCTGGTGCGCGTGCGCGCCGAGATCGGCGCCAGCACGGACGAGCATTTCAAGCTGGCGCGCTATGACATCCTGTAACGTACTCAAGGAGGGTTTTGCATGGACTTTCCCGGCACGACAGTGGTCACCGGGGCGGCTGGCTTCATGGGAAGCCACCTGGTGGAGTACCTGGCCGGCAAGGGGTGTAAGGTAAGGGCCACGTCCCGGCCGCGCAAGGATACCTCGTTCTTCGACAAGCTCGGCGTGGAGTTTGTCCCGGCCGATGTCACCAAGCCGGAGACCTTGCGCCGGCTCTTCGACGGCGATGTGGACCGGGTCTTTCACTTAGGCGCCATCTGCAATTTCTCCACCCCCTATGAACAGCTGTACCCGACCAATGTGCAGGGCGTGGAGCACATCACGGCCCTGGCGCTCAAGAAAGGCGTCAAATGCTATATCCATGTCGGCTCCACCAGCGTCTATGGCGGCTATCGCGGCCGTCCGTTCATCGAGGATTCCATGCGCGCCCCGCAGGACAACTACGGCCGCAGCAAGCGCGACGGCGAGGATGTCGTCTGGAACGCTCTGAAGGAAGGTCTGCCGGCCATCATCACGCGGCCGTGCACCGTCTATGGGCCGCGCTGCAACGACGGGGCGGGCAAGGCCTTCTCGCGCCCCACCGCCATCACCGCCATCCCGGGCAGCGGCCGCCAGCGCCTGTCCAACATCCGCGCCGAGGATGTGGCCGCTGCCGTGGAATATCTTTCGCACCTCGATGCCGCCGTCGGACAGGCCTATAACCTCTCGGAAGGCTACTACCCGAGCGTCGAGGAGGCCCTGACCCTGGCGGCCAAAGCCTTCGGGACCAAGCCGCCCACGCTGCACCTGCCCCTGTGGCTCGTGAAGACCGTGGCCCGCATCGACGGCTATCTGGCCGCCAAGAAGGGGATGATCCCCGACCTCGAATACGATGCCGTCCAGTATCTCTCTGACGACTATATCGTGGACAACACCAAGCTGATCAAGACCGGCTACCGTTTCATGTACCCTGACTTCAGGGATTCCATGCAGCAGATGGGCAGGTGGTATCAGGATCAGGCCCGAAGCCCGAACGCTTGAAGGAGGCCATATGCCAGAGGTCATCGTCATTACCGGTTGCGCGGATGGGATGGGCAGGGAGGTGGCCAGGTTGCTCGCGGCCAGGGGCGACAAGGTCGCCGGCTTCGATTGCGACGCCAAGGGCATCCAGGCCCTTAAGCAGGAACTGAAAGGCGACCACCTCCTCATGCCGCTCGACATCACCGACCGGACAGGCTTGCGGTCTTTCCGGGATGCGGTGCTTGAAAAGTTCGGCCGGGTCGATACCGTGCTGTCCAATGTCGGGATCGGGTTCTTCGGGCCCTTCGAGGAGGTCGATCTCGAACGGGCCCTGACATGCCTGGAGATCAATGTCATCGGCGCCGCCGCCATCTTCCAGGCCTTCCTGCCGTCCATGCGCGAGCGCCGCAGCGGCAAGCTCGTCGCCATGTCATCGCTCGTCGGCCAGATCCCGTTCCCCTTCGAGTCCATCTACACGGCCAGTAAGTTCGCCATCGAGGGCCTGATGCTCTCTCTGCGCTACGAGGTGGAGCCCTTCGGCATCCAGGTGGGCATCATCGAACCGGCCCAGGTTTCGACCTCGTTCGCGGCCAAGATCCACCAGCTGCCGCCCGAGGGTTCGCCCTATCGCGAGCGTGCTTCCCGCTTCATCGCGCGCGACGACGTGCTGATCAAGACCGCGCCCACGCCCATCCAGGCCGCGCAGAGAATCGTCAAGGCGATCAAGGCGCCGCGCGTCAAGCTCCACAGCCAGGTGGACTTCATGAGCAGCGTCTTCCTGGGGCTGAACCGCTTCCTGCCGCGCGCGGCCCGGGATGCGATCCTGATCAACTACATGGATATCAAGGCCTGAGGCAAGGAGGGTGCCCATGAAGACGAACAAGGCCACGGTCCAGCCCATATACGCAAACCGGGTGGAGCGTCTGCGCCGGCGCATCATCGACGCCGCCCAGGAGGTCTCCATCGAGCGGGCCCGCTACCTGACCGAGGCCATGCGCTCACACTGGGACAAGGACCCCTTGACGCGCATGAGCCTGGCCCTGGAGCATATTTTGGCGCATATCAGTATCGTCATCCGGGAGGATGAGCTCATCGTGGGCTGCCGGACCGAGAAGCTCAAAGGCGCGCCCCTGTTTCCGGAGAACAAATCGAAGTGGATCGAGGGCGATCTGGAAAGCTTTGATCGCCGCGTGCTCCAGCGGGCGCTCATCAGCGAGGCCGAGAAGCGCGAGCTCAAAGAGGATATCCTGCCCTTCTGGCAGGGCCGCACCGTGGAGGACAGGCTGGCCGAGCTCCTTCCCGCGGACGTGGCCGAGGACATGGACAAGTACATCTTCACCATGATGCTCGAGATCACCTACGGCATCGGACACTTCACCATGAACCATACCCGGGTTCTCAAGCAGGGCCTCTTCGGGATTATCCGGGAGGCCTCAGAGCGGCTCGAGCTCCTTTCAGATGAGGAGCGAACTGGCGACAAGGGCCGCTTTTATGAAGCCGTGATCCGTTCGCTCAAGGCGGCCGTCGCCTTTGCGCACCGCTACGCGGATAAGGCCGGTGAACTGGCCGCGCGCACCACCGACCCGGCGCGCGCCGAGGAGCTCAGGCGCATCGCCGCGGTCTGCCGCCACGTGCCCGAGCACCCGGCGTCCACCTTTCACGAGGCCGTGCAGGCCCTGTACTTCATCCACCTGATCGCCCAGATCGAGTCCGGCGGCAACTCCATCTCGCTTGGCCGCATCGACCAGGTGCTCTGGCCCTGGTACCAGGCCGATATCCAGGCGGGCCGCATCACGCCGAGCGAGGCGCGCGAGCTTATCGCGCTGCTCTTCATCAAGACCAACGAGATCTGGAACGTGCTGGAGGAGGCCTTCATCCCCGGCGGCGAGGGCACCGAGGGCAAGACCACCCAGAACGTGACCGTGGGGGGCCTTGGCCGGCACGGGCATGATGCCACCAATGCGCTGAGCTTCATCGGGCTGGATGCCTATGCGGATGTGCGCACCGTGCAGCCCAACTTCGGGGTGCGCATCAGCGCTCAGTCCCCTGAAGGGTTCTTCCGGCAAGCAACCGAGTATGCCAGGGACGGCGTGCTGATGCACTTCTTCAACGACGATGTCATCGTCGAATCCCTGGTCAAGGCCGGCCACAGCCTGGGGGACGCCCGCGACTACGGCGTGTGCGGCTGCCTGGAGCCCAATGCCCAGGGCAAGACCTTCGGCTCCACCTTCGCGGTGCAGTTCAACGGCATAAAATGTCTGGAATTGGCCTTGAGCAACGGGATCGACAACATCTTCGGCTACCTCTCCGGACTTCAGACCGGCGACCCGGCGGGCTTTAAGAGCTACGAGGATGTCTGGCAGGCCTATGACGCCCAGGTGCGGCATTTCGTGCGTCAGGTGGTCAGGGGCATGCAGGCCCTGGACCAGGCAATCGCCGAACTGGTGCCGTCGCCCTTTGCCTCGGCCATGATCGACGGCTGCCTGGAAAAGGGCCTCGACGTCACGCGCGGCGGCGCGGTGTACAACTCAACCGGTGTGCAGTTCATGGGGTTCGCCAATGTGGTGGACAGCCTGTACGCGCTTAAAAAGGCCGTGTTCGAGGACCGGCGCTTCACCATGCCCGAACTGGCGGGCTGGTTGGCCACCGACTGGCTGGACGCCGAGGACAAGCGCCGCTACCTCCTGACGCGCCTGCCCAAGTACGGCAACGACAACGACGCGGTGGACGCCGAAGCCGTGCGCGTCATCGAACACTTCTGCGACGCGCTGAAGCCCTATCGCAATTTTAGGGGCGGCGCCTTCTGGCCGGGCATCTTCTCGGTCGGGTTCCATATCGCCATGGGTTCGTTCACCGGCGCCACCCCGGACGGCAGGGCCGCGGGCGACGTGCTGGGAAACGGCATCACGCCCACCAACGGCACGGCCAGGTCCGGCCCCACGGCGGTCATGAACTCGGTGACCAAGCTGCCCATACGCCTGGTAACCAACGGCGCCAACCTCAACATGCGTTTCCCCGGCGCCAAGATCGCGACCGACAACCTGATGGCTTTGATCCGGACCTATTTTGCCCGGGGCGGCACCCAGGTGCAGTTCAACATGCTCGACACGGCCGTCTTGAGGGCCGCCCAGCGCCACCCGGAGAAATACCGCGACCTCATCGTGCGGGTCAGCGGCTACTCGGCCGAGTTCACCGGGCTCTCCGAGCTGGCCCAGGAGGAGATCATCAGCCGCACCCGTTACCAGCTCTAGCAAACGTATCCGTGGAGGGAGTCGATGAGCAAGGTCATGACCATGCAGGCGGCCATCCGGGACCATGTGCCGGACGGCGCCTTTGTCTTCGTGGGCGGCTATATCTGCCGGCCGCCCTTTTCCGCCGTGCACGAGATCGTGCGTCAGCAGAAGAAGGATCTCACCATCACGCGCAGCAACGCGGCCGACGACTTCGACATCCTGATCGGCGCCGGGTGCGTCAGGCGCTTCATCGCCACCTTCATCTCGCTGGGCCTCTACGGGCTGGCGCGCTGCTACCGCCGCTCGATCGAGAAGGGCATCCCCCACAAGATCGAGGTGGAGGAGTACACCAACCTGTCCCTGCCCATGATGCTCATGGCCGGGGCCCTGGGCATGCCCTTCGTGCCGGTCAAGGACATGGTGGGCACGGACCTGATGCGGGTCAGCTCCTTCATGGGCGATGGTAAGTTCAAGATGATCGAGTCGCCCTTCGACGGCCGTCCGGTCATGCTCGTGCCGGCCTTGAAGCCCGATGTGGCCGTCATCCACGTACAGCAGGCCGACGAGGACGGCAATGCCCAGATGTGGGGCATCGCCGGCGATTGCAAGTGGGGGGCCAACGCCGCGGCCAAGGTCATCGTGAGCTGCGAGCGCATCGTGAGCCGCGAGACCGTCGGCAAGGACCCCTCGCGCACCATCGTGCCGGCATTCAAGACCGTGGCCGTGGTGGAGGAGCCCTTCGGCGCGCACCCCGGCTATACCCCCGGCTTCTATGACGCGGACTTCGGCTTCGGCACCGTCTACCAGCAGGCCTCCAACACCGTGGAGGGTTTCCAGGCCTTTCTGGACGAATGGGTCTACGGCGTGGCGGACCGCACCGAATACACCCAGCGCTATATCCAGAAGTTCGGCTATGCCCAGTTCCGGAGGCTCCAGGCCAGATTCGACTGGAGCTACCCGGTTTCGTATGCCTACTGAAGGGGGACGCATGCGCACGCATTCAAACGCCTATATCAAGCCCGAGCTCATGGCCTGCTGCGGCAGCCGCGAGATCCGCGACCACGACGTGGTGATCGTGGGCACGGGCTTCCCCACCATGAGCGCCAACATCGCCAAGCACACACACGCCCCGCACGCCACCATGATGCAGGAGTCCGGGGTCTATGACGCCAGGCCCGCACGCCCGGCGCTTTCGGTGGGCGATCCCTGCCTCAACCCCGGGGCGGCCATGGTGGGCGGCCTGATCGACGTCATGGGCATGTTCCTGCAGGCCGGGTGGGTGGACGTGGGGTTCCTCTCCGGCAGCCAGGTGGACAAGTTCGGGAACATCAACACCACGGTGATCGGCGATTACCGCGCCCCGATCTCGCGCCTGCCGGGCAGCGGCGGGGCCAACCCCATCGGCGCGCTGGCCAGGCGCGTGCTCATCATCGCCCTGCACGACAAACGCAGTCTGGCCGAGCGCGTGGACTTCATCACCACCCCCGGCTACCTGGACGGCCCCGGCAGCCGTGAGCGCTGGGGCCTGCCGCCGGACACCGGGCCGCAGGTGATCATCACCAACAAGGCGGTGATGCGCTTCGACAAACACACCAAGGAGGCCTACCTCGCGTCCTATCATCCGGGCAGCACGGTGGACGAGATCGTCAGGCTCACGCCTTGGAAGCTGACGGTGGCCGACGACGTGCATGAAACCGAGCCTCCCACCCGAGACGAGCTGCGTGTCATCCGCGAGGTGCTTGACCCGCACCGCATGATCGCCATCTACGAGAAGCGCGGCTATGTCTAATCCCATGATCCCAAGAGGAGGATGCCATGGATGAAACCCGGCGGCTGGCCGCCTTCTGCGCGGCCCTGAGGCTCGAAGACGTCCCGGCCGATGTCGCGCTCAAGGCCAGGCTCTGCATCCTGGACTTCTTCGCCAACATCTACGGCTCGCTTGAGCTCGAGGCCGTGCGCTCCGTGGTGAAGTATTGCCGCTCACTCGGCGGTGAAGCCCAGGCGCACGCCCTGGGCTGCGGGTACCTGACCTCGGTCAATACGGCGGCCTTCGTCGACGGCGTCCTGGCCGAGGCCATCGAGGCCCAGGACGGCGTGCGCTTCGGCGGCAACCACCCGGTCTCGGCCGTCATGCCCGCGGTCTTTGCCCTGGCCGAGCGCGAGCGCTCAAGCGGCCGCGAGGTTCTGGAGGCCGTTATCGCAGGCTACGAGGCCTGCTGCCGCGTGGCCGCGGCCATGCACCCCTATCACACGCTCTCGGGCTTCCTGCCCACCGGCACCTGCGGAGCGTTCGGCGCCGCGGCCGCGGCGGCACGGCTCATGCGCCTGGATGATGAGGGGATGCTGAATGCCCTTTCCCATGCCGGCTATCTCCTGCCCCTGTCCATGGCCGAACAGCTCATGGGCGGGCACAGCATCAAGATCGTACAGGGCGGCCAGGCGGCCACGGCCGGGATAACCGCGGCCGGACTGGCTAAGGCAGGCCTGACGGGCTGCCCGCAGGTGCTGGAAGGCACGGCCCTCAAGGGCGGGTTCACGCAGATCACCACAAGCGCCGAGCCCAGGTGCGAGCGCATCATAGACGGGCTGGGCGGGCACTATGCCCTCACGGATGTCTACTTCAAACCCTACACCGCCTGCCGGCACACGCACGGCGCCATCCAGGCGACCTTGGAGCTCATGCGGGAGCATCGCTTCCAGGCCGGGGACGTGCGGCGGGTGGAGGTCTTCACCTACGGCGTGGCCATGATCGCGGTGGGCAAGGGGCTATCCACACCCACCTTTGTTTCTGCGCAGTTCTCGATCCCCTATGGCGTGGCTGCCTGTCTGCTGGATCGAGAAATGGGGCCGAGCCAGCTCACCGAAGAGCGCATTGCCGACCCGTGCATCAGCGAGCTTTCAGCTCGCATCACCGTGGCGATCGACGAGGAGCTCGACCGGATGTACCCGGACAAGACCGCCAGCCGCGTGGAGATCCTGCTCAAGGACGGCCGGAGACTCACCCGTCAGGTCGATACGCCCAAGGGCGACCCGCGCGACCCCATGGAAACGGCCGACATCACAGCCAAGCTGAAGCGCTTTGCCGGACAGCGGGACCCGGACAGCCTGGAGCGCCTGGTAACTCTGGTCATGGATATCGAACACTTGAGCGATATCAACGCAATCTGCACGAGCATATAAAATCCACAAGGAGCGCATATGGACTTTTCCCTAACCGATGAACAGAAGATGCTGATACAGACCTTGAGATCCATGGGCGAGCGCGAGAACTTCAAGGAGCTTGCCAAAACCATCGATACAAAAGCCGAGTTCCCCTACCACCTGATGCCGGCCTTTGCCGGCATGGGCCTGTTGGGCATGACGCTCTCCGAGGCCTACGGCGGCGGCGGACAGCCCGGGATCAACGCCGTCCTGGCCATCGAGGAGCTGGCCAAATACAGCCCTATGATCGCGGCCCCGGTCTTCGAGTCCAATGTGGGCCCGGTGCGGGTGATCGATATGTTCGGCACCGAAGGGCAGAAGCGCGCCATCATCCCCAAGGTCTGCCGCGGTGAGCAGAGCGTCTCGGTGTGCATGACCGAACCCGAGGCCGGCTCGGACCTGACCGCGCTCACCACCCATGCCGTCGAGGACGGCGACGACTACATCCTCAACGGACGCAAGGTGTTCATCACCGGCGGCGGACA
>JAKQBR010000395.1 GCA_029574005.1 Deltaproteobacteria bacterium
ATCGTGACCGGCGCCGGCGCCGGTCTGGGCAGGATGCATTCGATCGAGCTGGCCAAGCGCGGCTGCAAGGTGGTGGTCAATGACCTGGGCGGCGCCCGCGACGGCGCCGGGTCCAGCCATTCGGCCGCGGACCACGTGGTGGACGAGATCAAGGCCGCGGGCGGCCAGGCCGTGGCCAATTACGACAACGTGGCCACCGTTGCGGGCGGAGAAGGCATCGTCAAGACCGCCATCGACGCCTTCGGCAAGGTGGACATCCTCATCAACAATGCCGGGATCCTGCGCGACAAGAGCTTCGGCAAGATGGAGGAGGAAAACTGGGACATCGTCATGGCCGTGCACCTGCGGGGCGCCTTCTGCGTGACCAAGCCGGCCTTCAACTTCATGCGCGACCACGGCTACGGCCGTATCGTCATGACCACCTCGGGCGCGGGCCTGTTCGGTAACTTCGGCCAGGCCAACTACGCCGCGGCCAAGATGGGTATTATCGGCCTGACCAATGTGCTCAAGCTCGAAGGCGCCAAGCACAATATCAAGACCAACGTGATCGCGCCTATTGCAGCCTCGCGCCTGACCGAAGACGTCATGCCGCCGCAGTTCTTCGAGAAGCTCAAACCCGACTTCATTACGCCCGTGGTGCTCTACCTGTGCTCGGAAGGCTGCCAGGATTCGGGCACGATCATCAATGCCGCCATCGGCTACTACAGCCGCACGGCCATCCTCACCGGACCGGGCGCCATCCTCTCCGACGGCGTGAAGATACCGACGCCGGAAGAGATCCAGGACAACTGGGCCAAGATCACGAGCCTGGAGAACGCCAGGCCGTTCGGCCAGCTCAACGAGATCTTCGGCGACTTCGCCAAACTGCTGCAGTAGAATGATCAATGCTCAGATCGTCAGGAAGCGGATGGTGTAGGCGATCGTATCGAAGAGGGTGTACGCCCCGTTCTCCAGGGCGCCTACCGTAACGACATAGGTCTTGTGCGCATCGAGGACCATGTCGCCCTGTGTGGGCGGGGCGATCTCACGGGGGCCTTCGGGGCCGAGTTCAATCACGGCCGGCGTGTGCGAATGCCCGCGGAACACGATGCGGTAGGGCAGGGTATGCGCGATGGGCAGAAACTCGGCCAAGGGTCTGCGCGTCGCGGCCGGCCAGGGAAAAGGGACCGAGTGGGTGAAGCACCAGTCCTGAATCGTGATGGTGAAGGGCAATCTTTGAAGATAGGCGCGGCTGTCCGCATCGATCATGCCGGAATACCCGTCGGTGAGCAGGCTGTATTCGTTGTTGCCCAGCACGCCCATGACGCCCTGCGCCGTGATCAGCCGCAGGGCCTCATTCAGGGTCTCGGGTCTGAGGGAATCGCAGATATCGCCCAGATGCACGATGCACTCCGCGCCTTTTGCGCGCAGGTCTTCGATGGCCCTGCGGGTATGATCATTGCGGCTGTGGCTGTCGGCAATGATACCGATCGAGGCTGGTTGCATAGGGATACCCATAGCCCAGCAGTGGCGGTATTGCAAGGTTCGCCTGCATCTGTGCTTGACAGGTCCGTGGCAAAGGGATCATCGTGGGGGTGTTGTCGAATCCTAGCATTATTCGGGAGGGTGTATGCCCGATTACGACGTGGTGGTTATCGGCGCCGGCAATGGAGGCCTTACGGCCGCATTGAGCCTGGCCAAGGCCGGAATCAAGGTCCTGCTCCTGGAGAGGCACAACATTCCGGGCGGCTGCGCCACGAGCTTTATCCGCGGCCGCTTCGAGTTCGAGGTGGCGTTGCATCAGTTAAGCGGCATGGGCACCGAGCAGCAGCCTGGCCCCTTGCGTGGGCTTTTAGGACGGTTGGGCGTACTCGACCGCCTTACTTTCGTGGAAATGAAGAACCTCTATCGACTGGTCATTCCCGGGCAGCTTGACATGA
>JAKQBR010000412.1 GCA_029574005.1 Deltaproteobacteria bacterium
CAAAGAGGATCGGCGACATTACCGTGACCGTCAACGAGGTGGCCTTCCAGACCAACCTCCTGGCACTCAATGCGGCCGTGGAAGCGGCGAGGGCAGGTGAGCACGGAAAGGGCTTCGCGGTGGTGGCCGGGGAGGTGCGCGCCTTGGCCCAGCGTTCCGCCACGGCGGTACGCGAGATCAAAACCTTGATCGAGGACACGGTCGCTAAGATTCACACAGGCGATGCCGTGGCAAAAAAGACAGGGGTGGCTTTGAACCTGATCATCACCCACATCCATGAGCTTACCCAGACCATGGAAGGGATAGCGGCGGCAAGCAGCGAACAAGCCGGCGGCGTTGACGAGGTGAACCGTGCCGTTGCGCAAATCGACGTGAGCACCCAGCACAATGCCTCCACCGTGGAAGAGCTTTCCAGCAATGCAGACAACCTGAGCAACGAAGCCAACGGGCTTCTGAATGTTGTCAGGCGCTTCAAGGTCTCGGATGGTGAGTAATGCCATGACCATAGACGCATTGGAAGGGAAGGTGCCCGATCCGCATGGACCTTTTCAAAGGCTCGCCCGAGGCCTTGAACGTTAGCGTAACATATTAATTATATTGGCAGACCAAGAATAAAATTGAATGCGTTAATATTTTCTATTGACAAATCCCAATAACTAACAGATAAGAAAGTTATTAACTGACAAGTATTAAAGTTGATGGCGAACGAGCCGAACAGGAATAGGCAACTTAACGAAGGAGGTGTCCATGAAGGTAATCGTCATAGGGGCCGGAATGGCCGGGTTGGCCGCCTTACACACCCTGAAGCAGGCCGGGGCCGAGGTGCTCTGTTTCGAGAGCGGCGCCAACGCAGGCGGCCGGGTTCTCACCGAGCGGCAGGGCGGATTTGTTTTTGACCCGGGTGCGCAATTTTTCTTTAATCAGTACGCCACCTGCTTCCGTCTGGCGGATGATCTTGGGATCGGTGACCAACGTACGGCCTGGCTCTTCCGGGGGGCATTCCCGAAAGATGACGGCCGTTTCCTGCCGGTCGTGGCCTCGATCAACCCCAAGGAGGCGCTGCCCAACCTGGGCGAGACGCTTAAGTTCCTGGCCGGCGCGGGCATCCCCTTCAAGGCCATGAAGGACTTCGCCGGCATCCTCCCCTTGTTTGTCAAACGCTATCAGGAGTTCGGCCTGGTCGATTACGAAAGTGCGCTGGACCTGGACCGGGAATCCCTGGCCGATTTTGTGGTGCGCATGGGCGGCAAGGCCATCCTGGAACACCTCTTCCAGTCCGTGTCGGCGGCCCTGACCCTGGCAGATCCGGAGAAGCTCAGCGCCGCCTACGGCATGGGGCTCTTGAAGTGCATGATCAACGGCCTCAATACCTTCCAGCACGGCCTGGGCACCATCACGGAACGCCTGGCTGAAAAGTATGCCGACTGCATCCGCTACAACGCCCCGGTTGAAAAAATCGTGATCGAAAACGGCAAGGTCAAAGGCGTGGAGGTAAATGGCGCGCTGGTCGAGGCCGATTGCGTGATCCCGGCGCTGACCGCCACCAAGCTCCTCAAGATAGCCCCCGGATTACCTGAGAATTATGTTCAAGCATTGAAGAAGGTAACCTATTCGGAGTGCTGTCATGTGGTATTCGCCCTGCCGTGCAAGGTGTTCCCCACGGGCTGGTATGCGCTTTTAACCCCGCGCTTCACCAAGGCCATGGTAGCCGGCCTGTCCGACAATTCCGTGAAATCGGAATACTACGCCCCCTCCGGCTGCTCGCAGATCAGCTGCTGGACCTACGAACGGTATGCCCACGATCTCAACAACGCGAGCGAGGAGGAGATCAAACGCTCCCAGATCAGGGAGATTAAGCGCTTCCTGCCCTCCATGCCGGACGAGCCGCTCTTCACGAAGATCTATCGCTGGCGCGAGGCGGTCTGTATCGGCCAGCCCGGGATGCTGACGGCCTTCACCAAGATCAAGCGCCATCATTACCGCGATGTCAAGGGCCTGTACCTGGCCGGCGAGTACCTGAACATGCCCTCGGTGGAATCCGCGGCCTACAGCGGTGTGTTTGCCGCTACCGCCGCGCTCAAGGGATAAGGTAATTCTCATGGCTAAGAAGAAAGGAGCAACCATGACGACGAAAAAGAATGTGACGATCTATGGGTGCGGCATGTCCGGCCTGGTGGCTGCCATCAACCTGGCGCGCGAAGGTTATGAGGTAACGGTGCACGACCGCGAGAAGACCTACGGCGGGGATCCCATGTACAACCCCTCGGCCCACACCACGCCCATTTTGCCCAAAAAGGTCTCGGACTATATCGGCATCGACATCACGCCGTGCTTTCAGCCACTGCAGCACCTCCCGTCCTATTTCCACGAGACCAAGGTCGAGGGCTGTCCCCCGATCAGCGGGGAGTATACCGTGGAACGTGGGAATCGGCCCACGAGTCTGGATTCTTACCTCATACCGATTGCCCGCGACCTGGGGGTCAAGTTCGAATTCAACTCGCCCCTGAGGAAGAAGGACATCCCGGGCCTGGAGCCCGGCACCATCATCGCCTGCGGGCTGACCCCCGAGGTCTACGACATGTTCGATATCCCCTACTACCGGTGGTATGGCTGGATCTCGCGCGGCGAGATCGGTTTCAGCGCCCGCTCATGGCTGTGGTGGGACGAGGGCAATACCGAATACGGCTACCTGAGCTCGATCAACAACTACTACTTCAACCTGCTCTTTTCCATCAAACCGGTCAGCAAGGAGCAACTGGAGAAGTACAAGGACTTCATGAAGCGCCGCGAGGGTGTCGAGCACAAGGAATGGCATTACGGCGGCGGCGCCGTGCCCACCATAGCCCCGGACAACCCGCGGCTCATCCGCAAGGGGCTGATCTTCTGCGGCACCATGTCCGGGTTCATGGAGCCTTTCGGCTGGTTCGGCATCAACGGCGCCTTGATGTCCGGCAAGCTCGCGGCCATGGCGGTCAGCGACCCGGCCAAGGCCCAGGCGGAATTCGCGGACTTGTCGCGCTATTTTTACAACGCCTGGTGGGTCAAGAACAAGATCTGGTACCCCTACCTACGCGGCCATATCGGCCTGTTCGAAAAGGTCATCAACCTGATCGGTCCGGAGCGCTTCAGCCGGTTCCTGGCCAAATACATCAACGAGCAGCGACATGTCCCGTTCGCCATACCGGGGTATGCCAACCTGGGGGCCAGATATTAACCAGGGTTCACCGTAAACGGCACCCCAGCCGGGGTGCCTCCACGCACAAAAATTATTGCGAACAAAAACCTTAAATAAAGGAGAGGACTCTATGAAAGCACTCGTAATGGGTGGTGGTATGTCGGGCCTGGCCACGGCCGTCAACCTCCTGGAACAGGGCATCGAGGTCGAGATCATCGACGCCGACGAGATCTTCGGCGGCCGCGCCAATTCGTGGCTGGACAAGGACGGGGACATGATCGACAACGCCCTGCACGTCTTCATGTCCTACTATCTCAACCTCCAGAACTTCTTCAAGAAGCTGGGCGTGTACGACAAGCTGAAGTGGGTCAAGCCCGAGTTCCACCTGCCGCAGGAGAACGGCCCCAAGTGCTACATGCGCTTCAACAACATGCCGGCACCGTTCCACATCGCGGCCTCCTTTTTCGGCCTGCTCAACTACAAGGTCCAGCCGCTCTGGAAGCTGTTTGCCTCCGCGCCGACCATGATCGGCCTCCTGGGCAAGACCGAGAAGGAATTGGAAGAGATGGACGAGATCTCGTGGGGCGAATACCGCTATCGCCGCGCCCCCAAGGGCTCCTTCAACTACTTTGATCCGGCCGCGCACGGGCTCACCTTCACCGAGCCCTATATGCTCTCCGCCAAGGTCATGGCCAGCTGGATCACCCACATCTTTGCCGGTCCCGAGTATTCCAGGATCGCCTTTGCCGACGGCGGCTTAGGCGAGATCTGGGTGGGCAGTTGCCTGGACTATATCAAGAAGAAGGGCGGCAAATTCGAGACCCAGAAGACCGTCACGGCCATCAACATCAAGGACGGCAAGATCACCGATGTCATCATCAACGGCAAGGAAAAGCGCACCGCCGACATCTATGTCTCGGCCATGACCCCCTGGGCCCTGCGCAAGGTCCTGCCCAAGGAATGTTTTGAATACGATTATTTTAAGGATATCTGCTACTTCCAGAATGCCCCGTCGATGTCGGTGCAGATCTGGTACGACAAAACCATCACGGACCCAGACGACGATGTGCTGTTCCTGACCTCCAACTGCTCCTTCAACTGCTCAGCCGACCTATCGCTCCTGATCCCCAGGGTCTTCAAGGGGGGCAGCATGATGGAACTGGTCCTTTCACCGGCCGATCATTTGGAGCCTATGCCTGATGAGGTCATCTTCAAGCAGTGCGACAACGACATCCGCAAGCGTTGGCCCAAGGCCGCCGACGCCCAGGTCAAGAAATACGTGGTGGTGCGTGAGCGCCAGGGTGTGTACCGGCCCGTACCCGGCATGGAGAAACACCGTCCCTATCAGCGTTCACCGTATAGCAACCTCTACCTCACGGGCGACTGGACCAAGACGCATGTCAGCTCCGGCGGCATGGAGGCGGCCACCTGGACCGCCAACAAGGTGGTCGAACTCATCGCCGAGGACAAGCTGAACAAGAAGATCAGCCTGAACGTCGAATTCGAACCCAAGGGCCCGTTGCTCTTCCTCTACCCCTACATCCGGTACATGGGACCGGCCATCGCCGCCATACTCGGCACGGCCTTGGTCAAGCTGATCAGAAGGTTCTAGTTGATCAAGAGGGGCTTCCCGCGCGGGAAGCCCCTCCATCGCACGAAAACAGAGAGGTTAATGATGAGACGCATAGCTGTTTTATGCTGCATGATAGTGTTTGCGACGACGACCGCCTTCGCGGCGGATGCCGTCAAGCTCGGACCCTGGAAGAAGGTCAACGAGAAGGATGGCGCCATCGAATGGACGCGCACGAATTCGCGCTCGAGCGTGGACGAATACAAGGCCACCTGCATCGTGAAGGCGCCCGTGCCAGTCGTGGAGAGCATCCTGCGCGATTTCTCCGCCTGGAAGAAATTCATGTTCATGGCCAAGTCCACGGAAGAGGTCATCGACCCGAACCTCAAGGCCGCCGCCGATACCCGCTACATCCTGATCCAGCAGACCTTCCCCTGGCCCATGAGCAACCGGGACGGCTTGCTCAAGTGCGACTTCAGCGTGAACAAGGCCACGGGCGAGGTGCGCATTGTCTGCCGCGATGTGGACACGACGCTGAAGAGCACCCCCGGGGTCATCCGCATGCCGCTCACGGATATGCTCTGGGTCCTCAAACCCGTGCCCGAAGGCACCGAGCTCACCTACCAGGCCGTGGCCGTTCCGGGCGGCGACGTCCCGACCGCGGCCATCAATTTCCTGCTCAAACGCATCGGCGTATCCACCGTGCTGGGCGTGCGCGAGCTGGTTGATGACCCGAAGTACCAGTCCAAGACCATTACAACCCAGACGCCCATGCAACCATGAAGCCCCGTTTTCACCAGGCAGCCGAGGTTCATGCCTGGTGCACTGTATTTCATAGCCACACAGCCCCGGACCAGCCCGCTTGAACAACCAGGCGGGCTGGTCCTGTACAACACATGCCTGAAAGTGCTAAGGGTTCATTAATAAAAATTGGGAGACCGGTGTGACAGAGAGAAAGAGACGCTTTAGCCCCGAGGTGCGCAAGGCACAGATTATCGAGGTGACCAAACAGCTCATCCTCGACAAAGGGTTGGCATGGGCCACGGTGATGAGGATCGCGGATGCCTTGGATGTCAGCCATACGACGCTCTACTATCATTTCAAGAACCGCCGCGAGATCTTGCTGGAAACCTTCAAGTCCGTCATGGATGAAGTACTGGGATCTTTCAACGGGGATATGGAAGACCCGTTCGATTTCTTTCACAAAAGCTCCATCACGATCTATGAACAAGCCCAAAGGAATCCCAAACTGGGCCGGTTGTTCCTGGAGCTTTTATGCGCGCCGCCGGAAGAGATCATCTATGACGAAGCCCAGCGGCAACTTTCAAGCTTACACAGTATTTTCGTAGCCGCCATACAGAACGGCATCAGCAAAGGGGTCTTTCGGGATGATACCGATGTTATGATGGTAGGCTGGCAGTTGATGTCCTTTGAGATCGTGACCTTTCTGGGAGGCATGCTGCAGCTGCCCAATTTCATTACCCTGGAACAGGGTCTCAGATCGGTGGATCTTATCCTGAATTCCATAAAGAAAGATGGCGATTCCTCGCCGGATCGATAGGCACTGGGGGTATGTTCAGCTTGTCGTTGCATTCAGACAGAATGAATGAGTGCATCTTTCCTGGATGATTGACAGCTTCTCCTTGAAGCCGAGTCTCATTTATTGTAGATGGTATAGGTTGACATGCTTTTCAGTACAGATGCTTGTGCTGAATGGGATGATAGTGAATGCCTTGCCGTGAGCTGGAGGGATTGCGGTGAGATGCGTATCCCGTGATTTCATGTGAAATCGTTGCGTCCCTTGTTGTGTGGAGGTTGAGATGATCATCCAGAGGTCTCTGATGATGCCCGAGGAGGCCCCAGGCAGTTGCCGTTCCGTTCATGGTGTGTCGCGAGAAGACGGGCCGCCGGCGGTGAAGGACAGCCTTGCTGCCGTGGAGACTGCCATGCTGGGGGGGATTCACCACTACAGAAACGAGCTCGGAAGGATGAACGAGATCCTTGTCCGCAGGCTCAAGGAAGAGAAAATAGAAAGGCAGGATCCGAGGCTAGAACGTGACTTTTCCGAGGATGTCATCGAGTCGATACCGGGATTGTTCTACGTTGTCGATGAAGAGCTGAGGCTCATCAAATGGAATAAAAATGTGGAGCTGGTGACAGGGTATTCTCCGGAAGAGCTGCAGGGTTTGAATGTGCTGGATTATATTTTTTATAGTGATGAGCTGCCGTTTATCAGAGACCGTATCCATGAGGTCTTCTCTCAGGGCAAGTCATGCGGCTACGTTACCCTCAGGTTGAAAGACGGCAGATCTGCGCCCTACTTCATTACCGGGGTGAGGTCCCGCATCAATGGCCAATGCTATCAGATCGGCGTGGGCATCGATTGCGCCGAGATCGAGCAGACCAAAGAGACCCTGCGGGAGATCAATGAACGCTTGGCCCTGGCGGCGGATTCCGCGGAGGCGGGATTGTGGGCCATGGATTTACATACCAAGAAACTATGGATGACACAAAAATGTTTTGAGCTGCATGGGATCGCCGCGCAGGAAAATATGGGCTTGGAATCTCTGTTGAGCATGATCGACCCGCCACATCGCGAAACATTCCAGAATGCCGCGTACCATACCGTTTTCAGCGGAGAAGATTTCAAGGTGGAATACCGCATCAAGCTTCCCGATGGTGAATACCGCTGGATCGATACGCGCGGGCGTCTGCACCTGGCATCCTCCGGCGCGCCCGAGCGTCTGATGGGATTCTCCATGGATATCACGGAACGCAAGCGCATGGAGGAGCAGTTGAATGAGCGCATGAAGGAAGTCATCCGGCTCAAGAAGCAGCTTGAGAAGGAGAACGTCTACCTGCGCGAAGAGGTCAAGCATCTGTTAGAACAGGAAGAAATCATCTGTGATGGCGAGGCCTTTAAAGACCTGCTGGTCAAGGCAGAGCAGGTCGCCCGCACCGATGCCACGGTCTTGATCCTCGGAGAAACGGGCACGGGTAAGGAGGTGCTGGCCCGTGCGCTCCATCGCATGAGCAAGCGCAGCGACCGGCCGCTCGTGACGGTCAATTGCGCCTCGCTGCCGCCGACCCTGATCGAGAGCGAGCTCTTCGGTCGGGAGAAGGGGGCCTATACCGGCGCATCGACCAAGATGTCCGGCCGCTTCGAGGCGGCCAACGGTTCCACGCTCTTTCTCGACGAGATCGGCGAGCTTCCGCTTGAGCTGCAGGGGAAGATCCTGCGTGCCATTGAGCACGGGAGTTTTGAACGTCTCGGTTCCACGAAATCCATTCATGTTGACATTCGCATCATAGCGGCGACCAACCGCGATTTGGCGCGGGAGGTCAAGGAAGGCCGGTTCCGCAGCGATCTCTACTATCGGTTGAATGTCTTTCCCATCGTGATCCCGCCACTGCGCGACCGCAGAGAAGATATCCCTACCTTGGTCCATGGACTCGTCAAACAGTTTGAGAAAAAACTGGGCAAACACATAGAGAGTATCCCGCCCCAGACCATGGACGCCCTTCAGGCATATGCCTGGCCCGGAAATGTGCGGGAGCTTAAGAATGTCATCGAACATGCCATGATCATCAGCAACAAAACCCTGAACGTGCACATACCGACGTCCATGCTGGACGATGATGTGGACGTCGGTTCCCTGAAGGAGATGGATCGCCGGCATATCTGCAGGGTGCTCGACAAGACGGGGTGGCGGATAGCCGGGAAGCATGGGGCCGCGGAAATCCTGGGTCTCAAGCGCACCACCCTGATCTACAAGATGAAAGCCCTCGGGATCACACGCGCCAACCAATGATGTCGAATAGCCGACATTGAGTCTAAATACCTGACAGCAAACATACTCGATTCTCAGCGTTTTAACCTCGCCATATTCCAATATTATATGTAATATTGATGGGATAGAAACACGGCCGGGGCCTGTCGACGTTCTGGCATGGAAACCGCAATGTCAATAAAACAATTACTATGTATTGCGCGCCCACCATAATCGCAAGGGCGGCGGATGGCAAAAAAGGAGGTCAGTATGGAAGATATTTATTCACAACGGCCGTGGCTGAAGAATTACGACAAGCATGTGAGCCCGAATCTGAGCTATGAGGACAAGACGTTCTGTCAGTTGTTCAAGGAGGCGGTGGCTGCCTATCCGGACAAGCCGGCTTTGATATATCTGGGCAAGACGCTGAGCTTCAAGGATCTTGACGTCCTTTCGAATCAGCTGGCGAATTACCTGATCAGGAACGGTGCGAAGGCTGGAGAGGTGATCGGGCTCAACATGCCCAATATCCCGGCGCACTTTATCGCGGTCATCGCGGTGCAGAAGGCGAACTGTATCTCCACCGGTCTTTCTCCGCTGCTTACGACCCCGGAGCTGATCCACCAGATCAATGACTGCGGGGCCAAGATCGTGCTTACCGTTGATGTCCTGTATGAAAAGCTCTATGAGGCCGCGCCGAAGACCAATCTCAAGACCATACTGGTGTCCTCGGTGGCTGATTTCCTTCCGCCCGTCAAGGCCATTCTGGGAAAGCTCCTCAAGAAGATCCCGCAGGCCGAGGTAAAGCCGATTGCCGGTGTAAGGGTGGAGAAGTTCATGAGCGCCGTGAGATCCATGCCCAAGACCGCGGTGGAGGGGAGCAAGGGTATGGACGAGGTCATGTACATGATGTACACGGGCGGCACGACCGGTCCGGCCAAGGGGGCGCAGCTCACGCAGAAGAACGTGATTTACAACGGCAAGCAGATCGTCACCTGGTGTGACATTACTCCGGCGGACACCTTTCTGTGCGCCTTCCCGCTCTTCCACATCGCGGGTTTGGCGCTGGGCACGGTGTCATTGACCTATGGCATCACGCAGATCGCTGTGCCGAACCCACGGGACACCAAGTTCTTGATCGAGGCCATCAAGACCTACAAGCCCACGGCCATGGTCAACGTCACCACGATCTTCCTGGAGCTGATGAAGCTGCCGGAGTTCAGGGCGCTCGATTTCTCCGGTATCCGCTGGTTCATGACTGCGGCCCAGCCGTTCCCGGTCGAGAACATCAGGGAGTTCGAATCCATTATCGGGCCGAACAAGCTGCTTGAGCTCTACGGGATGACCGAGACCTCGCCGGTGACCTGCTGTCTGCCGCGCTACGGGAAGAAGAAGGCGGGATCGATCGGCATGCCGTTCCCGGACACCATGTTCAAGCTGGTGGACCCGGAGACGGGCAAGCTGGCCGCCCTGGGCGAGCCGGGCGAGATCGCCATCTCCGGGTACCAGGTTATGAAGGGGTACTACAATCAGCCCGAAGAGACGGCGCATGCCATCAGGGATGGGTGGATGTATACGGGCGATATCGCCAAGATGGACGAGGACGGTTACTTTTATATCGTGGACAGGCTCAAGGACATGGTGATCGTCTCGGGGTTCAAGGTGTTCACCCGCGAGTTGGACGATGTCCTGTGCGAGCATCCGGATATCGCCATGGCGGCCTCGTTCGGTGTGCCTGATCCGGAGCGGGCCGGCTCGGAACGCGTCGCGGTCGCCGTGGTCTTGAAGCCCGGCATCGCCAAGGATGACGCCGAGAAGGAGAAGATCATTGCTTTCCTCAGGAGCAAGGTGGCCCCCTACAAGGTCCCCAAACGCATCATCTTCATGGACCAGCTGCCGACCAGCGGCGTCGGCAAGATCCTGAAGCGCGAGCTCAGGCAGATGGTGAC
>JAKQBR010000405.1 GCA_029574005.1 Deltaproteobacteria bacterium
ACATGACCAACGCCAGTATGCACAACAAACTGTCGGCTCCTAACGGAGACCACGCATATGAAACTTCTCTCCATTACTGGCTTATCCCTAATATCCTAAAATCAAAACCTCCCGGTCTCTCAAGGGAGATTTACATATGAAAAAGATCTGTAAACAATGTCAGCCCCTGGAGCGTCTGTATGCGTAACAACAGAAAGGAGAGAAGAATATGAAACCGACCACGACACGGCGCACGTCAGAAAACATGGCGGCTAAAACCACGGTATCCCTACTGTGCCTCATGGCCTTGTCTCTGCCCTGCATGGCCGATACCTATTGGAACATCGGGGTTTCCGGGGGCCGCTCAGGCCTTGATGGATTTCACCTCTCCATCGGCGAATACTATGGGGTGCCCGAGCGCGAGGTGGTCGTCGTTCACGAGCGGGGCATCTACGACGAGGAGCTTCCGGTCGTGTTCTATCTGGCGCGGCTAGCGCGCGTGCATCCCGGATACATCGTTGATCTGCGCCTGTCCGGGATGAGCTGGATGGACATAACCCTGTTCCTGGGTCTGCATCCGGACATCTACTACGTGCCGGTAGTCGTCCCGCGCTATGGCTTCCCCTTCGGGCATGCCTACGGATACTATCATCACCATCCGCGCGGGGGCTGGACGAGGCACGACCTGCGTGACCGCGACATCATCAACCAGGTTAACTTGAGGTTCATGACCGAGCATCACCGCTACGCCCCGGAGAAGATCATGCGCTACCGCTCAGAGGGGCGCAGCTTCCATGACATCGATCGTCTCATCCGGGACGGTAAGGACCGAACCATGACCCGGAAATCGGAGGTCAACGACTACCATCATCATTACCGCGACAGCCTCTATCGCCAGCCCATGACCAGGCAGGACGGGCAGGTCAGGTATATGACGAGGTCGGACGGGATCAGACAGGACATGACCAAGCCGAGCCAGCAGACCCGCACCCTGACCAGGCCGGAGCAGGGCGGTCAGTACATGGCCAGGCGGGATCAACCGGTTCGCACCGTGGCCGGGCCGGATGATTGGGGGAAGAAGACCATCAGCCAGAACCGGCAGACCGGTGACATGACCAGGCAAAACCGGAAGACCCGCGCGGTCACCGTGCCGGATGAGGACAAGCCGAGCGCGGCCAAGCAGCCGAAGCAGCTCAGGCACATGACCAGACGGGAATTGTAGCAAAAAAAAGAAAATCTTGAGGATGGAGGAGATCGAATGAGGAGAATCGGACTGTTGGCGTGTATCGGCGTGGTGATGGTTTCGCAGACAGTGTTTGCCGCCGGGCCCATGAACTATTGGTCGCTCAAGCTGGGGTGCTTCCTGCCCAACGAAGACCGCGACGGACTCAAGGATTATGACACAACGGCCGGTTTCGCCCTGGCGTTGGGGCATGAATTCACCCGGGAGCTGGCCGTCGAGATCGGCGGAGAATACTACTCCACCGAGCTCAAGGATTCCGAGCGCTACTACGGCGACGATTTCTTCGATGCGGATACCGGAGACCCGATCAGCGGCATCTCGGTGAGCCATGATAATGATGTCACGGTCTGGGCCATACCGGTGACGGCGAAGTTCCAGTTCCCCCTGTCCAATGAACTGACGGGCTTCTTCGGCGCCGGCATCGGATTCTACAATGCCACGTTCGAGGCCGATGAGACCTTCCGCGCCCCCGGATATGCGCCGTTTGCCGGCGATTCGTTCTCGGATACGGGCAGCTGTGTCGGCTACCATCTCGTGGCGGGCGTGGACCTGGCCGTCAGCCACAACATGGCCGTAGGCATGGAGGTGAAATGGAGCGCGGCCGAGATGGACTTCGAGGAAGACGGCTATGAAACCGTGGATATGAACATCGGCGGTACGACCGTCAACCTGGCGGGCAAGGTATACTTCTAGTCAGGCTGTAGGCATGAAGGGGACAGGCATCCGGCCTGTCCCCTCGATAGAACATCCCCCTTCAGACGCCCCCCGTGACGATCGACCGTCCCGGTTGCCTTTCTTTAGCCGAACATCTTCTTGAGGGCCCCGGGGTTTGACTTGAGGCCCTGGAAGGTCGCGTTGAGCATCTCGGCATTGCGGGCCACGACCGAGAGCTGGTGCAGCATATCGAGCCGCGGTTTCATCTTGGCCTTCCAGCGTTCCTCGTAGGCCGCCAGGAAGCCTTCGGAAAAGTCGCCTTTTTCCAGGGCCTCCAGCGCGGTCTGGACGGCATAGCCGCCGCTGCGCACGCTGTTGGCAACACCCTCCAGGATAAAGGGATCGACAAAACTGCCGGCATCGCCGATGAGCATGGCGCCCGCCGCATAGGTCTTGCCGATCTGACCGGCGCTGGGCACGCGCCATCCCATCCACTCGCTCACGCGCCTGGCCTTGCGCATCTTCTCGCCGTAGGGGCTCGTCTCCACGAAGCGCTCGACCAGCTTCTCCACATCTTCCTTGGCCTGGACATAGGGCGTCATCTGGTAGCCGATGCCCATGTTGACCACGTCGCCGTAGCCCGGATGGGGGCTCAAGCAGACAAACCCCGGGAAGAAGTACGGGTCGTAATGGACCTCCATGGTCCTCAGGGGCGGGTCACAGTTTGCGTAATAGGCCCGGCCGGCTAAGAAGACCTCGTCATAGTTGTCCGCAAACAGGCCCAGTCGCTTGGCCACCCAGCTGTGGCTGCCGTCGGCGCCGATCACGATCCTGGCCGGGTACTCGACGAACCGGCCCTCGAACTTGCCCTTCACGCCCGAGACCTGTCCGCGTTTCATCATCAGATCGTTTACCCAGAACTGTTCCAGGACCGTGGCGCCCTTGCGGGCCGCGGTCTCCTTGAGGATATTGTCCCCCACGCGCCGCGGGCAGGTCAGGCTCAACAGGTTGGGTCCCCTCAGCTCCGTGTAGTCCGGCGAGGTGAGCGCCAGGTCCGGGAAGACAAAGCCCTTGGCCACCATCTCGTCGTACGCGCCGATCTCCTTGTAGCAGTCCACGCCATAGCGCCCGTAGACATCCGAACAGGGTTTCTCGCGCGGGAAGCGCTCCTTGTCGACCAGCAGCACGTCGCACCCGGCCATGGCCAGGCGCGCGGCGGTGGTGCTGCCTCCCGGCCCTGCGCCGACGACGATGACATCCCATGTCTTCATGACCGCACCTCCGTGTCCTGTTCAAGAGCGCCTTGCGGGCGCGGACTTTCCAGACGGATCACATCCCCCCGGGGGCAGACGCGGGCGCAGGTTCCGCACCCGATACAGAGCTCATGCCTCACATCGACATATCCGCACTTCATGCAGCGCCGGGCATCCTCGCGCGCCTCGCCGGGATCCATGGCGGCCTCGACCTCGTCAAAGCAGCCCACGGCATACTCGGGCGCCATCGTCGGCAGGCCGGCCACAGCAAGCTTCTCCAGGCGCACGGGAAAGATCTTTTCAGCCAGCGGCGCGCCCCGCACCGGATCGGGTATCTTCTCCAGGACGGGACGGCCCCGCAGATAGGCGTCGATGGCGAAGGCGGCCCGTCTGGCCGATGCCACGGCCTGCACCACGGAGCCTTTGGCCTCCACGACGTCCCCGGCCACAAACACGCCGGCCAACGTGGTCATCTGTGTGTCCGGGTTGAACACCACCCTTCCCTTGGCGTTGATTTCAATGCCCGGCGTGTGCTCGAAGACGCCCGTGTCCAGCCTCTGACCGACCGCGAAGACCACCGTGTCGGCCTCGACGCGGAACCGCCGCGCGCTGTCCGTGTCGCATCGGATCCCTTCCTCGGTGCACGCGAAACGGGTTACCGGGTCCAGCTCCACCCACTGGACCTTCTGCCAGTCCCCGCCGATGGCCACCGGCGCGGCGGAATTGATGAAGCGCACGCCTTCGTCCTGGGCCTCTTCCAGCTCCCAGCTGAAGGCCGGCATCTCGCACTCGCCCTCCACGCAGGCCAGGCTGACATCGCCGACGCCCAGCCTCAGCAGGGTGCGGGCGACATCGGTGGCCACGCTGCCGCCGCCGATAACCAGGGCCTTGGCTCCGGTCCTGACCGGATACCCCGCCTTGACCGAGGTCATGAAATCCACGGCGGTGAAGACCCCCATGAAGTCCGCTCCGGGCAGCCCCAGCTTGACGCCCTTGGGAGCGCCGGTGGCCACGAGCACGGCGTCGAACTCCGCGCCCAAGAGCCCGGCGATCGAGGGGTTCCTGCCGACCTCGACATTGGGCCGGAAGGTGATGCCCCTCTCCAGAAGCGCCTCGAAATCACGCCGGATGATGTCCGATGGCAGCCTGAAGGAGGGTACGGTCTTGGTCAACATCCCGCCGAGATCCGGCGAGGCGTCGTGGACCACCACCTCATACCCGGCGCCGGCCAGGTAATGGGCCGCCGCGATTCCGGCCGGGCCAGCCCCGATCACGGCCACGCACTCATCATAGGTGCGCGGATAGCGCCCTTTCCTGACCCACCCCTGGCTGTGGGCCATGTCGGATACGAGCCGCTTCATGGCCCGGATGGGAAGGGGCGCGTCGATCAGCTTGCCCCGCTTGCACGCATCCTCGCAGGGGCGCGAGCAGATCCGCCCCAACACGCCCGGCAAGGGGTTCACGGCCGTGATCAGCTCCCAGGCCTTTTCGAACTCGCCCGCGGCCACCAGGTTGACATACCCCTCCGGGTAATGCCCGATCGGGCATGACAGGGCGCAGGACTCGGCCGTCAGGGCCTCCATGTCACGCGGAAACATGATGGGGCTTTCGGCGCAGTCGGGACAGAGGCGGCAGATCTGGCGCTGCAGCTCGAACATCGCCCCTGTCGGACAGGCCTTGAGGCACGTGCCGCAGTTCACGCATCTATCCGTGCGCATGACGGGCGAGACGTTCTTCTTCAAGGAGGCCGGCTCGCCGTCGGGACGACTCAAGCGCAGATCAATGGGTCCGGTGGAATGCATGCAACAACTCCTTTCGCAATCTTTTGGCATGTCACGCCTGACGCATGCAGGCCCTGGAACATGCAAAAAACAATCACTGAGCCGGCGCATCGAGGTCTCGCCTGAGGGCCGGCGCGGCTATTTCATACCGATATACTCGATGATTTTCAGGGTTGCGTCAAGGGTGCAAATGAGACATCCGGCAAATTCCTTGTCCTGAACCCAATTTAACCCTATTTATTAATGAGATAGAATGTTATAGTTCTATAATCGTTTTTATGTGGGAGGTTGCATGTCGGCACCCAACATCGCTCTTGCGATATTCAAGCTGTTCTATATGCGTAACCCCAGAAACGGGAGGTTCTCGAAGCTTCCCGGCGCCGCCAGGATTATCGAGCGTCTGCTGTTCGACGGCGATCATATGGTGGCGCTCCCCCGCGACGCGGTGGTCAGGATCAACCAGCAGGTCGACGAGCCCGAGCAGATCGTGCTGCCCTCCGAGCTGGTGGATTACTTTATCGACCGCAGCGTTTACCACTGGATCATGAATTTCTGCATCTGCAGACGATCCAATCCCTGCAAGGACTACCCCATCGAGCTGGGGTGCCTGTTCATGGGCGCGCCCGTCATGGACATCAACCCGCAATGGGGGCGCCGGGTCAGCAAGGCCGAGGCCAAGGCGCACATCCGCCGCTGCCAGGAGGCCGGCCTGATCCATTTCATCGGCCGCAGCAAACTGGATACCGTCTGGCTCGGCCTGGGACCCAAGGCGGGCGACAAGCTCCTGACCGTGTGCAACTGCTGCCCGTGCTGCTGCATCACGCGCCCGGCTGCCTACATGGACCGCCGCCTGAGCGACAAGCTCAAGCGGGCCCCGGGGGTGAGCGTTACGGTCACCGATGATTGCATCGGCTGCGGGCTGTGCGTTCAGGAGGGGTGCTTCATCAATGCCCTGCACATCGAGAACGGCCGGGCCGCGATCGGTGAAAACTGCCGGGGCTGCGGCCGCTGCGTGGAGCGCTGCCCCCAGGGGGCCATACGGATGACCATCGAGCCCGAGCGTTTCATGCGGGAGACCATCGGCCAGATCACGGGCGTCATCGATATCCCAGTCACGACGTCTTGAATTGAAGTACGCTTGATCTCTCTTCCCCTCAGGGGTATGAAGAAAGGGGGTACGCGTCATGCGATACTATACGCAGCTTCACCGCTGGCCGAACGCCTATATCCCCGCTCTGGCCTTCGGGATCATGAGCTATGCCCTGGCTTTCTTCTCTGCGGACAATACCGATTCCCTGATCGGATTTCAGGCCTGCGGCGTGTTTGCCCTGCTCATCGCCTGGCTCCTGTTCAGGAGCCGCGGGCATTATCTGGATATCGGCGCCGAGTGGATCGACCACCAGGGCTTCACCCGCTGGCGCATCAGGAAGTCCGAGGTGCTGCGTGTGGAGCGGGGCCGGAAGGGTCTGATCGAGGAATACGACCCCTATCTAACCATCATGTCCGGTTCGGTCACAACGAAGGATGAAAATAGAGTAGCGGAAGGCTCATGAAGAGTCTACCTATGGTTAAGAGCAAACAAAACCATTGAGGGGGACAAGACATGAGCCGTAAAGATTCTACCGTA
>JAKQBR010000022.1 GCA_029574005.1 Deltaproteobacteria bacterium
GGGGCCATTCACCGCGCCGCCGGGCCCAAGCTCTGGGAGGAGTGCGCCACGCTGGGCGGCTGCAAGACCGGCGAGGCCAAGCTCTCGAAGGGCTATAACCTGCCCAACGCATCGGTCATCCATACCGTCGGCCCCGTGTACGGCGGCCGCAAGGAGGATCCGGAGCTGCTGAGGTCCTGCTACCTCAAGTCCCTGGAACTGGCGGAAAGGCATGGCATCAGGTCCGTGGCCTTCCCGGCCCTGAGCACCGGGATATTCGGCTATCCGGTGGGTGAGGCGGCCAAGGTGGCCATCGACGCCATCGTCGGCTATTTAAAAGGTAGTACCGCTATCGAGCTCGTGCGCATGGTGCTCTACGATCAGGCCGCGTACCAGGTCCATAGCGACTATCTGAATACGGTGCGGGTGTAGCATGCGGACGGTGGCGGTCATACCGGCGCGCTATGCATCGACCCGTTTCCCGGGCAAGCCGCTGGTCGATATCAACGGCAAGACCATGCTGCAGATGGTGTACGAGGAGGCCGCGGCCTGCAAGGGCATCGACGAGGTCATCGTCGCCACGGACGACGAGCGCATCATGGCCGCGGCGAAGGCCTGCGGGGCAAGGGCCGTGATGACCGGCGAGGCGTGCCGGTCCGGCACGGACCGCGTGGCCGAGGCGGTTTCGGACGTGGACGCCGATGCCATCATCAATATCCAGGGCGACCAGGTGATCATGGACCGGCAGGCCGTAGCGGGCATGATCCAGGCGCTTGCCTCCGGCTGTCCCATGGTCACGGTCGCGGCCCCGGCAACGCCGGAAGACGCGCAGGACCCCAACACGGTCAAGGTCGTCATAGCATTGAGCGGCGAGGCGCTCTACTTCTCGCGCTGCCCTATCCCGTTTGCGCGCAATGCAGGCCATTTAGCCATGCTCAAACATGTGGGCCTGTACGGATTCTCCCGCGAGACCCTGTTCCGCTTCACGCGTCTGGCCCAGACCCCCCTGGAGATGACCGAGTCGCTGGAGCAGCTCAGGGCCCTGGAAAACGGGATACCGATCAAAGTGGTGATTTCCGAAGGGAAGTTCTTCGAGATCAATACCCCTGAAGACCGGGAAAGGCTGATCAAACAATGGCCCGCCTGATCCTCGGATTGTATAACCTGCTGGCGCTTCTTCTCATCGGGCCATTGTGTTGGTATGTGCGCCATCATCCCAATTTCGCCGGCACCCTGCAGTTGCGCCTTTCCTTGAAGCTCCCCGGCCCCCACGAGGGCGACCTGATCTGGTTCCACGGCGCCTCGCTGGGCGAGGTCAAGGCTGCGGCCGGCCTGATCGAGGCGCTCAAGGCGAGACGACCTTCGGTGCGCATCTGCGTTTCCAGCATGACCGCCACGGGCAGGGAAGCGGCCTCCAAGATCGAGGCCGTGGACATGATCCTGCCGATGCCTTTTGACCTGCCCTGGGTCATGCGGCGCTATTTTGACAGGCTCAAGCCCAAGGCCCTGGTGATCGTGGAGACCGAGATCTGGCCCAACATGCTGGCTCAGGCCAGGGTAGCCGGGGTGAAGACGCTTTTCGTCAACGCCCGGCTTACCGAACAGGCCTTCCGGCGCTACCGGTGGGTCCGGCCGCTGATGGAGCATGTCCTGGAAAGGGCCATGATCCTGGCCATCTCCGACGCGGACGCCGGAAGATTCAAGGCCCTGGGTGCGCATGTCGTGGAGGTATTCGGCAACCTCAAGTTCGATGCGCTTCAGGCCGTCAACCCTGATCGGGCGGGGCGTATCCGTGCCACGCTTGGCTGCGGCGAGCGGCCCGTCTTTATCGCCGGCAGCGTGCGCGAAGGCGAGGAGCGCTGCGTCATGGACGCCGTAATTGCGGCGCGCTTGAAGGTCCCGGGGCTGTTTGCCATCATAGCCCCGCGCCATCCGCAGAGCACCCCCATCCTGATCGATATGGCCCAGGCCGCCGGGTTGACCTGGGGCCTGCGCAGCAAGTCCAGCCAGGCCGCCGACCTCCTGATCATCGACACCATGGGCGAGCTCTTCGACCTCTACGGCGCCAGCCAGGCGGCCTTTGTGGGCGGTTCCCTGGTGCCCCTGGGCGGCCAGAACATCCTGGAACCCCTTGCCTGGGGCGTCCCCACCATGCACGGCCCGCATATGGACAATTTTCTCTGGGCCATGGACGTGGTCAAGGACTGTACGATCGTTGTTGAAAACGCCGCCGCGTTGGGAAAAGCCATCGGCGAGGTGCTTGCCAGCCCGGAGGAATACGCACCCAGATCGCAGGCCGCCAGAGAAGCCCTGGAGAAGGCCCAAGGCGCAACCGCTCGATATGCGGACGCGATCTTGGACAAGGCCCGGGCATGAGGGAAGCGGCTGCATGCCACTGAAGAAGAGCCGGCGCCCTTATCGTAAGTTCATGGTTACCTTGTCGATGATAATATGTTATAGTTTTATAATCTCATTGACACTGAAGATTAACAACTCAGAGGAGAGGTTCTATGAAGAGATCGATCCAGTGGTGTATCAGTATGTTGACTGCCGGCCTGCTCCTGATCGGGTTTGTCGGCGCGGCTTGGGCTGGTGCCGACGGCCTGTATACGGCGACTACGGATGACGGCGTTACGCTCAAGATGCTGCGCTACCGGCCTTCCACGGATGCGCCCTTCCGCACCGGTGGACAGCCGGTCCTGCTCTTCCCAGGCATCCTGACCAGCATGAACCAGTATCTGGCCCATACGCCCGCAGGCAGGGAGGACAACTATCGGGACCTGGCCCTGCCCATCCCCTTGGAGGATTGGGCCAAGGACGACCCCTATATCCAGATGGACCATATGCGCTATTACAGCTTGGCGCATTACCTCTGGCTGAAGGGCTATGACGCGTGGTTCTGCAACTATCGCGGCACGGGCCACGGCGAGTTCAAGAGCGAAAAGGGCGACGACCCCTACAATCTGACCACCCTCGATGTCTGGGGCATCATGGACACGGGGCCCTGTATCGACAAGGTCAGGGCGGTAACCGGGAAGGACCCGTTCATCGGCGGCCACAGCACGGGCGGTTTCGTCTGCTATGCCTACCTGCAGGGGGCATACTTCGATCCGGCCGAGCTCAAGGCGGGATTCAAGGCCGGCTATCTCCCGCACGTGAAATCCGATCCGCTGCTGGCCGCTGTCCGCAATGCGCAGATCAAAGGCTTTATCGCCATCGACCCCGGTATACAACCGGCCATTCCCCAGTGGGCGGATTTCGATCTGATGTGGATGATCGTGGGCCTGCCGATTTATCTCGACTTCGACGCGCTGATCACCAACCTCGTCAACCCCCTGGTGCCGGATGATCTCATAACCTTCGCCCTCGACGCGATCTTCGGCACGGTCAATACCCTGGCGCGCGAGGACGTCGAGCCATACGTCACCCCGTACCTGAACTTCTGGGACATGTCCAATACCGATCCCAACATCGCCGATTTCTACGGCCGTTCCTGCGCCACGAGCACGACCATGCGCTGCATCTCGGGATGGGTCGATCGCGGGGTGAACCAATGCGCCCGTGAACACTGGAAAAACGGGATAGAGAACAAGGACAAGCTCGGCGGTGAGCCGCGGGCGTCCAATGACGGGTACTACTACTATGAGGATTACATGTACCTCATGCGCGTGCCGACCATCGCGGTCTTGAATGCCACGGACGCCATGGTGAACGCCGAGAATGTGATCGAGAAGATCTTCGATGCCAAGACCAAGCACCCGGGAGACGTCTACTACGTCATCCCCGGCACGGCGCATGCCGACATACCGCTGGGGCTGAACGCGCCCTCGGACGTCTTCCCGAAAATCGGAGACTGGCTTGATCAGCAGTGCGCCACGACGGCGTCAGGCGCGGCACCGGAAGACTATAGCACGGAGGGCTCCTCCAGCCGGGCGGCGGGCGGTGGTTCGGGCCCAGACGATTCATCGGACGGCATGTGCTTCATCACCAGCGCCTCGTGCCGGTAACGCACCGCATCCTGACCCGTCCGGTCAACTAACGAAGAAAGCCCGCCCCGCGATCACGGGGCGGGCTTTCTTGTTTCGGCGCCGCATGCCCGCTAAGGGTGATCACCTGCGTTTGTGCAGCAGGTTGTGGTGCTCGGCCTTGAGATAGAAGGTCTTATAGTTGAGACCCGACTCGCGCGCGGCCTCGGCGATCACGCCATGGTGCTTTTCCAGGAGCGTCTTGAGGTACTTCTTCTCGAACTGGTCAAGGATGCGGTCCTTGAGCTCGTGATAGGGCGCATCGTAGGACAGGTCCGGTTCAGCCGCCCGGGGCAGGGCCTCGGCCGGGGCGCTGTTCTGCAATGCCGCGCCCAGGAACGGGAAACCCTCTATCGTGTCACCGGGCGCTGAAACCAGGGAGCGCTGAACGATGTTTTCGAGCTCCCTGATATTGCCCGGCCAGGGGTAATGCATGAGCTGATCCATGCCCGCGGGAGAAACCCCCTTGACCTTGGGATTCAAGCGCTTGCCGTACTTGAGGATGAAATGGTTCACCAGGAGCGGGATGTCCTCGGTGCGCTCCCGCAGGGGCGGGATGGTGATCGGAAAGACGCTGATGCGGTAGAAGAGGTCCTCGCGGAAGAGCTTTTCGCGGATCATGGCCTGGATCGGCCGGTTGGTGGCGCAGACCACGCGGAAGTCCAGATCGATCTCACGGTTGGAGCCTAACCGGGTGATCTTGCCATCCTGGACCACCCTGAGGATCTTGGCCTGCAGGGTCAGCGGGATATCGCCGATCTCGTCTAGGAAGAGCGTGCCGGTATTGGCCTTCTCGAACTTGCCGATGCGCTGGGTCAAGGCCCCGGTGAACGCGCCTTTCTCGTGCCCGAAGAACTCGCTCTCCAGCAGGTTCTCCGGCACAGCCGCGCAGTTGATGGTCACGAACGGCCGTCCGCGGCGCGTGCTGCGGTGGTGGATGGAGCGCGCCACCAGTTCCTTGCCCGTGCCGGTCTCGCCCAGGATCAGCACGGTCAGGTCCGTGTCAGCGGCGGTGATGATCTGTTCGTAGATCCTCTGCATGCGGGGGTGCGCGCCCACGATCTGGTCCAGGCCCTCGCCGTACTGCCGGATCTGTCCCTTGAGTTCGATGTTTTCCTTCAGGATCTCCTGCTGGCGGATGATCTTGGCCAGGGCGATCTCCAGGGTGTCCATGTTGAAGGGCTTCTCGAGGAAATCGTAGGCCCCGTAGCGCATGGCCTCCACCGCCAGCGAGACGTTGCCGAAGGCCGTCACCACCACCACGTACACGGACAGCTGGCGGGAATGGATCTCCTTCAGGAGCCCCAGCCCGTCCATGCGCGGCATGCGCATGTCGGTGATGACGATGTCGAACTCTCCGCCGCCCAGCTTCTCCAGGGCTTGTATCCCGTCGCTGACCGTGTCGATCTCGAAGTCCGGATGGGCATGGGTGAGGGCTTCCCTGAGCTGCTCGACGAACACCTCCTCGTCGTCGACGAGTAGGATGCGCTTGGTGTCTTCGATCATGGTATCATCCTATCATGGTATCGTGGTGGGGTCCAGCGGCAGCCGGATCACGAATTCGGCCCCCTGGCCGGGCTCGCTCAAGACCTCCACCTGTCCTTTATGCATCTCCACCACCTTCTGCACCAGCGCCAGGCCGAGCCCCGTGCCGGTCGACTTGCGGGTGAAGAAGGGTTCGAAAACGCGCCCCAGGTCCTCGGGCGCGATACCATGGCCTGTATCCTGGATGCGGATCTCCAGGGCATCGACAACGGCCTGTCTGCCGGCATGAACGAAGGCGTGGCCGGGCAGGGCCAGGGTGGTGATCCGGATCACGCCGCCGGTGGGCATGGCGTCCAGGGCATTGTCCAGGATATCCTCAAGGGCCTGCCGCAGGTGGATGCCGTCGGCCATGACGCGGTCCACGCTCTGGTCGTAATAGGTCTCCAGCTGGATGGAGCGGGTGTTGAACTCCGCCTCGCGGTTGAACAGCAGGCCGTTGATGATGTTGCTGATGTGGTATTCTTTCAGGCGCACCTCGCCGGAGCGGGACCATTCCAGGATCTCGGTCACGAAGCGTTCCAGGTTCTCGATGCCGCCGTGGACCCCTTCCAGGATCTTTTCCTGGCGTTCGTCCAGGGTGGTGGAACGGGAGAAAAGCTCCAGCCCGGTCTTCATCTTCTGCAGAGGGTTGCGCACCTCGTGCGCGATGTGGGCCGACATCTCGCCCAGGATGGCCATCTTGCGCGCCTGGGCCAGTTCGCGCTCCATGCGTTTGCGCTGGGTGACGTCCCGGATGATGTTCTGAGTTGCGGGCCGGCCCTCGAACTCGATTACCGCCGGGGTGATCTCGAAATCGCGCCATACCCCGTCCTTGCCGACAAAGGTGATCTCATAGTGTTCCGGCACCTTTTCACCCCTGATGCGGCGCTCGAAGCGGTCCTCGATGATCTCGGCCAGTTCCGGCCGGACGATGTCCTTCAAGCCCATGGAGGAGATTTCCTCTTCGGGGTATCCCAGGAATTCCTGGAACTTGGGGTTGGTGTACTTGAAGACATGGTCCTGGTAGACAAAGAAGCCGTCGTTGGCCTTTTCAACCAGCATGCGGTATTTCTGCTCCGAGACCCGCAGGCGGTCTTGAACGTCCTTGATGGGTCTGAGGTCGCGGAAGATGCTGATCGTGCCCACCGGGATGCCGTCACGGTAGATGAAGGCCACCGAGAGCGAGATCGGGATGAGCGAGCCGTCCTGGGCATACAGGGTCGTCTCCTCGCCCACGATACTCATGGGGTGTTCGGCCGTGCCCTGGTTCAAGAGCGCCAGGATGCGTTTCTGCTCGCCTTTGCCCATGAACTGCTCAAAGGAAACGGTCTGGTTGATGAGGTCCTTGGCCTTATACCCGCTGACGGTTTCGGCGGCCTTGTTGAAGATGAGCACCTTGCCGTGGAAGTCGGTGGCGACGATGGCCTCGCTGGAGTTGTCGATCAGGCTGGCAAGGAATTCCCGGGAAGATTCGAGATCCTGTTGAAGTCGCGCCCGGCCGGTGATGTCGCGCGCCACGGCCAGGACGGTTTTCTTGCGGTTTAGATGGATCAGGGAGGGAGAGATGGAGATCACGAGTTCATCCCCGCCCTTGGTCACGATCACGGTCTCGTAGCGCCCCTCCACCTCGCGATCATGCATGATGCGCAGTGAGACCCTGCGCAGGTCTTCGACCAAGTCCGGTCTGATAATGTCCTGGAGCCCCATGCGCAGGAGCTCTTCGCGCGCATATCCGGTCATGCGGCAGAAGGCCGGGTTCACATAGAGGAAACGCCAGTCGCGGTGGAGAAACACGCCGTCTCCGGCCTGCTTGACGATGGTCTGGAACACGGCATCGACCATGCCGGACGCGGAAGGGGACTGTCTCGGAGCTGTCTTGCGGTTACCCGTCGGATGCCTGCGTTCCATGGGCGGCCAGTATCCTTACCGATTTTTCTCTTATTATATACTATAGCACAGTGGCTGCACAGCGCTAAAAAGCCGTAAAGACACTAACCCTTGATCATGGCGACCGGGCGCAGGCGCGCCACGGTCCTGGTCACACCGGCCCCTGTCATGGTGTCAACGACCGCGGACACGTCCTTGTAGGCCTCGGGCATCTCCTCGGCCAGCATGGCGCGGGAGGCGGCCATGGCATGGATGTCGCGGCGCTTAAGCTCGTCCAGGATGGAACGGCCCTTGGCCCTCCGCTTGGCCATGGAGCGCGACAGCAAGCGACCGGCGCCGTGGCAGGCGCTCAAGAAGGTCTCGTGCGCGCCTGTGCCGCCAGCCAGGATATACGAGGCCCGGCCCATATCGCCGGGGACCAGCACGGGCTGGCCCGTGGCCCGGTAGCGCTCCGGCAGGCGAGGGTCGCCGGGTAGGAGCGCCCGGGTCGCGCCTTTGCGATGGACGCAGACCTCGATCTGGCGCCCCTCCCAGCTGACGCGTTCGATCTTGGCGATATTGTGGCAGCAGTCGTAGAGCAGGTCCATGCCCAGGCGTTCAGAGCTCTTGCCGAAGATGCGCTCGAAGGTCTGGCGGATGAAAAAGGTGATCAGGCTGCGGTTGGCGAACGCGAAGTTGGCGGCCGCGGCCATGGCCGCCAGATAGGCCTTGGCTTCAGCGCTTTCCAGGTACGCGCAGGCCAATTGGCGGTCGGGCAGCACGATGCCCTGGCGGCCGGCGGTGGCGATCATGGAATGCACATAGTCGTCGCAGACCTGGTGGCCGAGCCCGCGCGAGCCGGTATGCACCTGGATGACGATCTGGTTCTCGAACAGGCCGAAGCCTTGGGCGATCTCGGCATCCAGGATCTCTTCCACCACGTCGAGCTCCAGGAAGTGGTTGCCTGAACCCAGGGTCCCGAGCTCGGGCATCCCGCGCTCGACGGCGCGCTTCGAAACCGCTTCGGGATCGGCAAGGGCTATCCGGCCGTAGTCCTCCTGCGCCTCCAGGTCTTCGGTGGGGATATAGCCCTGTTTGGCCACCCAGGCCGCACCGTGGACCAGCACCTGATTCAGGGCCTGAGCCCCGATCTTCAAGGCCTTGTTGGTCGATCCCACCCCGGCCGGCACGGCGTTATAGAGCCCGGCCAGCAGGATATCGCGCTGGGGCATAAGTTCCGGCAGGGTGAGCGCGGTGCGCACGCAGCGGATGCCGCAGTTGATGTCATAGCCCACACCGCCGGGCGAGACGATCCCGCCGTTGGTTTCAAAGGCCGCCACCCCGCCGATGGGGAAGCCGTAGCCCCAGTGGATGTCGGGCATGGCCATGGAGGGGCCGACGATGCCCGGCAGGCAGGCCACGTTGGCCACCTGCTGAATGGCCTGATCCTCGGCCAGGCTGCGTTCGATGGCCGGCGAGGCAAACACCAGTCCCCAGGTGCGCATGGGCGGGCGCCGCTCGATCTTGAGGCGGTACGGATCAAGGCGCGTAACGTGTATCGGTTCCATCACTTCCCTTCTAGGTATCGAATATAATGGTGGTCTGGAAGTGATTGTCAACCTGGAGGATCTTCAATGCGTGGTAGGTGACCGCTTTGATGCACGTCTTGAGGGGCGTGGTGCGGCGCGCGACTTCGATGCGGGCCTCCAGGCGTTGCGCGGTAAGGGTGTCGATCGTCTGACGGGCAATGCCCATGGTATGGGATTCGATCCGATAGCGGATCTCCTCCAGCCAGCGGACGAGCAGGTCCTCAGGGTCATAGCCCTCGACGGTCAGCATGATTTCGCGTTCGGGGCTTGCCGCCTCGGCCCCCATGATCTCGATCAGGGCCCGGGCGGCCTCGCTGAAGAGTTCGCTCACGCCCGGGGCGCGTACCTCGATCCCCAGGTCGGCGGTATGGTCGATGATCGCATATGACACGGCAAGAGCATAGCACAGACCGGCATAGATGTCAGGTTCATGTCTCCTGTGGAGCATCCATGAAAATGAAAAACCCCGCCGGGATCGGGCGGGGTTTTTCATGCCTGTCGGTGAGGGATCAGTCTATTTCAGCTTGACTCCAGGAGCGTCATACGTTTTTCGATCATCTCCAGCGGCGTTCCCGCCCGTGTGGCCTGCTCCAGGTGGAAGATGGCCTCGGTGCGTTTCCCTTCGGCGATGAGGAGGTCAAACAGCATCAAGTGGCCCTCGGCGCAAGCCGGGTCTATCGCCACGGCGGCCTCTGCCAGCCTGGCGGCATGGGGAAAGTCCCCCCGGTCACGGAGTCCGCCGCCGACATCCGCGCACAGGCGCGCGATATCGGCCGGCGTGGCAAGTTCGCGGTCGGTGTCCATGCCCAGTCCGGTCATGATGGCCTCAAGGGCCGCGAGCAGGCTCTCGACGTCGTCCGTGGCCACGCTGGTCTGAATGAGGCCGGTGGCGGCGTCACGGTCAGCCTGGTTTTTTGTGAAAATTTCGTGGTGAAGCGCATGGGCTTCCGCATGATGTCCCAAGAACAGGTGAACCTTGGCCAGGGCAAGCCAGATGCCCGGATCGAACTCCGCCAGGAGGACACGGGCCTGTTCCAACCGATCCAGGGCCTCGGACACGCGGTCCAGCTTGAGCAGCGCCATGCCCAGGGCGAGATGCAGGTCTTTATTGCGGGGCCATGATGTCAAGGCACGGGTATATGCGGCAACAGCGGCTTCCATATCCCCTGCCTTTTCCAGGGCCTGGCCGTGCTGAAAAACGATGGCCGCGGACAGATCCGGCGGGCAAGGGTAGGTGTCAATACGGGGAGGCAGGGACGCGGCTTTTTCGAACGCCGCGGCAGCTTCGCGATACCGTTCGGCCTGCATGCACACACGTCCGTGATAGTAGTGCAGCAGGGGGCTTTTAGGATAAAGACCGATGCCGCGGGCGATCTCGTCACCTGCCTGGGCGATCCTTCCCAGCCGCAGCAGACAGTCCGTGGAGACGGTGTAACTGAAGTGCAGCCAGTCTTCATGGGTGCGTTTCTGCCTGGCCTTGGAGAGATATGCCAGGCACTGTTCATAATCCTGTATGCCGATGGCGGCCATGGCGAGGAAGAAACATTGGGTGGCGGTGTCTTTGCCCTCCTTGAGTTCTTCCTTGAGGATATCAAGGTTCCGCTGGGCCTTGGCCATACGCGCCTGCTCGTCATGATACCCGGTGTGCCGGATGGTGATGTCGGCGGATTCAACCCTGACGCCGCTTGCTTCCAATGCAGGCAAGATCTGTTCATGCACGCGGCCCTCGAAGCGCACTTCCTTGCGGTTGGGGATGACTCGCGTCTGAAAGCTGATGGTTTCCGGCATATCCTCGGAGCACCCGAGAATTTTCAGCATGTAGGCGGTATCTTTTTGAGGCCGCAAGCGTGACTTGAGGGCGGCCAGCGCCTGGGCGTCCTCCGCGTCGATGCGGTCGTCCGCGTCCAGCCAGAGCAGGTAATCAGATTCGGCCATTTCTATAGAACGATTCCTGGCTGCCGCGAAGTCATTGATCCAGGGGAAAGTCGCTACCTTGGCCCCGAAGGATTCGGCCAGTGCGATCGTAGCGTCGGTAGATCCGGTATCCACGATACAGATCTCGTCCACTACGCCCCGGATGTCGGCCAGGATGTCTCCAAGGCTCTGCTCCTCATTCTTGACGATCATGACCACCCCGAGTTTCGTGGTGCAAGCCACTGCCTCCTTCATCATCCCTTTTCCTTTGTCGTGGTCCTCATGCGTTTTCATTGCCCTCGTCCCGTGGCGGGGTGGATTGGCGCTGATCGAGAAGTGCCCTGATGGCCGGGTCGATAGCCGTGTCCACGCCGCCCGCGAGCGCCGCGGCCAGGTTGTCCAGGGCGTCGCCGTCGTCTGGTCTCACGCGTAGGACCGCCTGGAATGTTGCGATGGCATCGGCTTGCCGGCCGAGCTCCCATTGGATTACCCCGAGATTATTGAGCACCTCCGTATTGGCCGGTTCGATGTGCAGGACGCGTTCGAAGATCCGCAGGGCCCTCAGGACGTCGCCGGCCTGGAAGGCCTCCTCTCCCCACCGCAGGAGGTAGGCCGCCCGCTGTGACGGCTCGATATGGACGCTCAGGCTGCCGTCCGCGTGCCCTTGCACGATTCCCGGCCACTTGGCGATGAAGTAGTCCCGGTTGGCGCTCATCGTGGCCCCGTAATCGATGGCGTTGGCCTTGAAGCTCATGCTGCCGAAGTGGTGGACGAAGACATCGCGCGCGATCAGGTTGCGGTAACCGGCCAGCAGCGTGCGCAGGCAGAGGTCGTCGTCCTCGAAGTTGCCGGTCCGGTACCCCTCGTCCAGACCGCCGATAATCTCCAGGACCGCCTTCCTGATCAGCAGGCAGAAACCGATCAGCCGCATGCTGGGCTCGACGATTCCCTCCTGCTGGACATGCATCTCCCCGGCGAAGCGGTGCATGTGCTGCAGGTCGTTGCCGTAGGGGACATCGGGGATCAGCTGCGCGCCTGAGATGGCATTCGTCACGGGCCCGACCATGCCGTTCTCGGGATGGTCCTCGAGGTGGCCGATCAGGCGGCCGAGCCAGCCCTCGGTGACGATCACGTCGTTGTTGAGTAGGACCACGTAGGTGCCGCGCGCCTGTTTGATGCCCTGGTTGTTGCCGGCCGCGTAACCCGTATTCACCGGGTTGGTGATGACCGTCACATGGGCGTTGCACCGGGCATAGTCTTTCAGGAAGGCCCCCGTCCCGTCGGTCGAGGCGTTGTCCACGATGATGATCTCGTGGGGTTCGGGGGTGAAGAGCGCGATACTCTCCAGACACTGGCGGGTATAGGCCAGGGCGTTGAAGCACAGGATGATGATGGAGGTGAGCGCCGGTGGGGCGTCCGGGTGTGGCCGCGGCCTGATGCGCTTGCGTACGGCCGGACGGCCCTCGGGATCCGGCGCGCCCAGCGAGCAGAAGGTCGCGATGGGCAGGTCCAACCCGTGGGCGACGACGGCGGGTATATCCAACTCCGGGCCCGCCCCGTCCGGTAGACCCCATTTGGCGGAGAATGCCCGCCAGAGCCCGTGCGTGAGCTCCTGGAACCCGGCCGCCGGGGGCGCCCCCGGGGTCTCCTCCAGGTGTGCCATCCGCAGGCCTATCCGGGTGGCACGCGCGAGGTAATCGTACCACGCCGCCGCCGGGTCCCCCAAGTCGGCGTCGAAGCCGCCGAGAGCCTTAAGTGCCGTGGGGCGCAGCATCAGGCAGCGGAGCGCGCGCAGGGCGGGCCGGGGGCCGTCGGGGTGGCCTTGCCGCCAGGAGATGCGCGGCCGGGCCGGGGTCAGGACATCAATGGCGGGCTGACGGGCGGCAAGGTCCAGCAGGGCCTCCAGCACGGTGGGATCCACGGCGCCGTCGGGCCGGCACAGGATCAGGGTCTCGCCGGTACACTGACTCATGGCCCGGTTCCACGCCCTGATCGCATCCGCGCCCGGCACTTCGATGAGGGTGCGTACGTGGCGGGGGCCGTCTGCTTCACCAAGCTGTAAGAGGCGCCGGGCGGCCATTTCGTCCGGGGCGTGGGCGATCACCACGGTCTCGACCGGTGCCTCGAACGCTGCCTGAAGACCGTTGACCTCCTCGGCGCCTTGCGCTCTCGCCGGCAGCTCCAGGACCAGGGAGACCTGTCCCGGTCGGAACCTCCGGGCGTCCAGGAAGGAGGCCTCGATGCGCTTCTGAATGGCGTCCGGCGACCAACGCTGCTCCACGAGCCGCTTGCCTTCGCGCGCGAGCCGTTCCCACAATGCGCGGTCATGGTAGAGCTCAACCACCTTGTCCGCGAAATCACACGGATCGTCCGCGATCATGGCCGTCTGGCCGTCGACGAGCCCCATGCCCTCCGCGCCGATGGAGGTCGTGACCACCGGCAGTCCGCAGGAGAGCGCCTCGCCCACCTTGCCCTTCATGCCCGCCCCGTAGGTCAGGGGGTTTATGGAGATGCGCGCCTCCCGCAGATAGGGGGTGAGGTCGGACACATAACCGGTCACGATGCAGCAAGAAGACGCCATCTTCTTGATCTCGGCCGGCGGATTGTTGCCGGCGATGTAGAGCTTCACCTCCGGCAGACGCTTGTGTATGAGGGGCCAGATCTTGTGGTGCAGGAAGAGCACGGCGTCGACATTGGGCTTGTGATTGAAGTTACCCACGAAGAGCAGGTTCGCGCTGCGCTCGTAGGCCTTATCCCAGGGGATGCGCTTGTGGATGTTCGGCACCACGTCGATGGGGGCGCGCACCAGGTCGGCGATCACGCGGCGGTCATCGTCCGTGACCACCCAGAGCCGGTCGGCCTGCTGGTACACGGCGAGCTCGCGGGTCTTGTTGCGACGGGCCGTCTCCAGGAGGCCCGCATCCTTCTTCATCTCGGCCTCGCGGAACTCGCGCAGGAAATGGATGTCCACCGTGTCGACGATCACGTGCGCCGCGGGGCAGTGACGACGCACCAGGGGCAGGTAGTGCTCGGCAATATGCCAAAAGGACAGGATCACGTAATCAAAGGCCTTGGTGGTGAGGATCTTTTCCACATCAAGATAGGGTGCGATGGTGTCCAGATTGAACTCCTGCAGCGCCGAGGGGTCTCCGGCATACACCTCGACCCCCATGCGCTGCAGGACCGGGACATAGTGCTCGGCCTGGTCGCCATCGCGCGCGATGTAGGTGATCCGGTAGCCCATGCGGATGAGGGCCTTGATGATCTCGAACAGCCTGAGCGAGCCCGAGGCGCGGTCGTACATGGGCAGAAGCGGATCGACGATCAGGACCTCGCCCCTGACAAAGGGGCGCGGGAGGAAGGTGTCCCAGCGCCCCTGCAGGGCGGCCAGGTCGGAGGCGCCCAGGGGCGGGACGTCCGGGGCCCGGCGCGGTGCCTGCTCGGTGTCGGCCGCGCGCTCCTCCACGACGCCCTTGATCTTGAGGGCCGTGAAGGTCCACCAGTAGAGCTTGCCCAGCTCGTTCAGCATGGCCTTCTGGTGTGCGCGGGGTGCGTCCTCCAGGAGGCCTTCCAGCTCGCGGGCGCGCTGCATCTTCTCCTCCAGCTTCTGCCGCACGAAGGCCCATTTGGCCTCGGCGTCCTCGACCAAGCAGTAGCGCTGGATGGCGGGGTCGGGGTGCATGCGGCTGAAATGGTACTGCGAGCGGCCCTGTTTGATGCAGCGCTGGCAGAACTGGTCATAGGTCAGCGGCCGTATCATGTAGCTCTTGGCGCGGGCGTTGTAGATAACCATCAGCCCGTGCTTCGAGAGCCGGTATCCCAGCTCGATGTCCTCGGAGCCGAAGCGGAAACGCTGGTTGAATACGCCGTGCCGCACGAGCAGGGAGCGTTTGCACGACGAGCGCCCGCCCCAGAAATAGGTGTAGTCCAGGGTCTGCCCGTCCTTGAGGTTGCCGTAGGAGAAGAGAAACTGGCCGATGTCGGTAACGAACTCCATGACACGGCTCACCGCCAGCGCGGGGTGCCAGGCCGTGTAGCCGAGGACCGCGATGTGTTCCTGGGGATACTGGGTATGGGAGCGCACATGCTCCGCGAGCAGCTCGGCATCGGCGACGTCGTCATCGTCGAAGAACAGCAGCAGCGGTCCTTGCGCGCGGAAGACCCCCATGTTCTTGGCGGCCGAGATACCGGAGTTTGCCTGCCGCTGATAGACCAGCGGGAGGCGGGAGGCATAGTCCCGGCACACGCCGGCGGTGTCGTCGGTGGAGCCGTCATCGATGACGACCACCTCGAAGCGGTCCGGAGGCAGGCTCTGGGCGACAAGGCTCTCCAAGGAGCGGCCGAGCAGCTCCGCGCGGTTGAAGGTGGGGATGATGACGCTGATGAAGGACGGATCGGTACTCATGACGCCTCCTCGGGGAGGGGATAGGCCTGTACGACGTGGAAGCATTCCTCGAGCGGCAGGTGTGGGTGCGTCGCCAGATAGGCGTTCCTCTGCCGGTCGGCATCGGACCAGGTGTAGTGGGCCACCGGCTTACGCAGGCTGTGGTCCACGCTCACGACATCGATGATGCCGATCTTGAGCCCGCGATGGCCGGCCGCATGGGCCCAGACGTTCTCGTAGCCCCAGCCCATGGGCGAGGACAGGTCGAAGGGCAACACGAAATCAAAGGCCGTGCGCTGGAAGCTGACCACCGGCCCGATCTCGACGAAGCGCGTCTGCCGCGCCAATACCCCGATGTGCCGCTCGACGATGGGGTGATCGATGTAGGAGTTGAGGGTGCGCGCCGGCTGCGCGATAGCGAAATCGAGGCCGGACTGCAGGCCGATGAAGGCATCCACAAAGTGCCGCGGCAAGACCACGTCATCGTCGCACAGGATGAGGTAATCGAAGCGCGTGAGGTCCTCGCTGGCGAGCAGGTCGTTGATGATCTGGAACTTGGGCACGCGTCCGGTCAAGGTCCGGGCCGTGACCGCCGCCACCACGGCATCGGGCGGGTCGCCGTTGAGGGCTACCCAGCGCTGCGTCACGGCATGCGTGCGCGAGGCCCCCAGGACATCCACGATATCACGCACCGTGTTGAGGGTGTTGGCCAGATAGATGCCGAGCACCAGGATCTTGCGGGGGGGTACGGCGGGGGTGGCCAGGCGCGCCGGGTCATAGTCCTCGGGCCTGAGGGCCTCCAGGGTCGCGAGCGGCAGGTCGGTTGCTGTGACGGGCGCTGCGGGGATCAGCGCAAGGATGCCGCCCGGCTGGTACACGATACGCCGCCCGCTGCAGGCCAGCCTGAGCCCGCAATCGATGAGCGCCGCGCCGACGGTTTCCAGAGTCCGCTCGAAGCCCGCCGCCTCCCACGCCTCGCGGCGGACGAGCAGTGCGTAGCGCGATCCGGACCCCAGCTCCCCGGTGAAATCATAGGCGGGATCGTGCATCCGGGCATCAAAGCCCCGGCTTTCCCAGCCGTCCTTCCCGGGGGCCGTGGAACCGGCCTCCACGATCAGACCCTCCGTGGTGATCGTCTTGCCCACCACTGCATCCCACGCATCATCGCAGGCGATCGCCTCCATGACGACCGCGAACCAGGACGGCGTCAGCATGACTGCGTCGGTGAGAAAGGCCAGGCACCGCCCGCGCGCCTGTTCGGCGGCCTCGCAGGCCCCCTGCACCGGGGTGGACCCGGCGGCGGAAATCACCCGCAGGGCACCGTGGCGCAGGCGTCCCAGTTCGTCGGAGGTACCGTCGGTCGAGCCGTTGTCCACCACGATGACCTCGACCCCCTGGGGCGGCAGGGCCTCCAAGATCGACTTGAGACAGAGGACGGTGCCGCGCCGGTTGTCCTTGACCGAGAGGATGAGCGTCAGGTCGATGTCTTCGTGCGGGCCGGCCGCGGGGCCGGAACGATCGTCCCGGGGCACAGG
>JAKQBR010000027.1 GCA_029574005.1 Deltaproteobacteria bacterium
ACGGCCGTGCTGGACTACAACGACATCCAGGGCTTCCGCGCCTTCATGGCCCGGCACGGGCACGAGGTCGCGGCCCTGATCGTGGAGCCCGTGGCCGGCAACATGAACGTGGTTTTGCCCTGTGACGGTTTCCTGGACAGCCTGCGCACCGAGACGCAGAGCCATGGCGCGCTGCTGATCTTCGATGAGGTGATCACGGGGTTCCGCTTCCACTACGGCGGTTATCAGGACCTGGTCGGCGTCAAGCCCGATCTGACCTGCCTGGGCAAGATCATCGGCGGCGGGCTGCCCGTGGGCGCCTTCGGCGGACGCGCCGACGTCATGGCCCTGCTGGCTCCCGATGGGCCGGTCTACCAGGCCGGGACGCTGTCCGGCAACCCGCTGGCCATGGCCGCCGGCCTGGCCACCTTGGACGTGCTCAGGCAGACCGATCCCTATCCAGTGCTGAGCACGGCATTGAAAGGCCTGCTCGACTGCCTCGCGGCCGAGGCCGGGCAGCGCGGCATCCCGGTGAGCGTGAACCACATCGGCCCCATGGCCGGGGTCTTTTTCAACCCCGGTCCGGTGAACAGCTTCGCGGCCGTGATGGCCAGCGACGCTCAGCGCTATGCCCGTTTTTTCCATGCCATGCTGGCCTCCGGCGTCTACCTGGCACCGTCGCCCTACGAGGCCCTGTTCATCAGCTCGGCCCATGGCGCGGCGGAGATGGATAAGGCCACGGACGCGGTGCGCACGGCCCTGGCAGGATTATAGATTTTCCCCCTCCCCGCGGAGGTCGTCGCACTCCCTGCCCGGGACTCGGCTTGACAGCGCGCCGAGACGTCATTATAATTGGTGGTATTGAGTGCAATCGCGGTGGCAAACATGACCATGCCGTAGCGGCTTTCACCTGTATGGTATGTAATCAGGGGGACGCATCCACACCGTTTTTTGAGGAGGGCATCATGAAGAAGGCGGGGCTCGTTTCAATTCTCATACTACCAGCAATGCTCTGGGGCTGTGTGCTGTCGGTGACGCCCGACACGTCCGAGACCATCGTCCTGGCCCCCGGCCAAACGCAGGAATTCGCGGTCAGGACCTCGGGCATCGGCGGCAATACACGCCGGTTTTACCTCGTCGATGTGACGGACCCGGATGTGCCCCTCAGCGATACGATTGAGCAGAACAATTTCAGCTTTGTGATCGATGATGACCCTCAGACCGATCTGGATACCGCCACCTATACCCCGAACGAGCAGAGCGCGGGCAAGTACACCATCTTATATGCCGCAGATTTCGGGACATCGTTCACCGAGCTTGAAATGCTCATGCAGAAGATCATGAAATCCACGCACAGCCGGATATGGCAGGTGGTGGTGCGGGGCGTGGCCGTCACACCCAGACAGAATACGGCTATCCGTCCGGGAACCGCCTTGACATACACGGCCAGGGCCTACCCGGAAGGAGTGTACACCTACCAGTGGCTCATCGACGATACAATCGTCGCTATGGGCCCTTCCTATGACTTTTCTCCCACCGCCGGACAATCAGGCCTCCATACCTTGACCGTGAAGGCCAGCGGTGAAGGCTGGACCTACAGCCTCACGCGCGAGATATCCGTGGCGGTGAATTAAGCGCACGCCATGGCGCGCGACAATCCGCATGACGGCCACCGCGCGCGCCTCAGGCGGCGTTTCCTTGAGCAGGGGCTGGACGGCTTCGATGACCACCAGGTCCTGGAGCTGCTGCTGACCTATGCCATCCCGCGCAGCGACACCAACCCCGTCGCGCATGCGCTCATGCGGCGCTTCGGCACATTGTCCGCCGTGCTGGAGGCCGACCCCCGCGACCTGGCCACCGTGGAGGGCATGGGGGAAAACGCCGCGGCCTTCTTAAGCCTGCTGCCCCAGGCCACGCGCCGCTACTTCCTCGACCGCGTGCGCCAGGAAAGGCCCCGGCTGGACGACCCGGACAAGGGCACGCGCTACCTCATGGCGCTCATGGCAGGCAGGTCCGAGGAGGTCTTCTATATCCTGTGCCTGGATACGCAGTGCCGCGTCATCTATCCGGCCCTGGTCAGTGAAGGCACGGTCAAGGAGGCCCATGTCCATCCGCGTCATGTCGTGCAAGAGGCGCTGGCGCACAAGGCCGCCGCGGTCATCCTGGCCCACAACCATCCCTCGGGCGCCCTGAAGCCTTCGCTGCAGGACCACCAGATCACCCGCGTCCTGGTGCAGGCTTTTGAGCCTCTGGACATCAAGGTGCTCGACCACATCATCATCGCGGGGGAGGAGTCATACAGCTTCGCCCGCGAAGGCGTGCTGCCGCGGGGTTCTACAGCCTGAGCTTGGTCTCGGCGCCCTGGGGATCGCTCAGGTGGGGCGGCAGCGACGCCGGTTCGGGCGGGGTAGGGAAGGCGAAGGCCAGGACCTCGTCGATGTGATCCACAAAGGTGAACTCCAGGTCCTTGAGGGCGTCTGACTCGATGTCCGTGAGGTCCTTGGCGTTGAGTTTGGGCAGGATGATGCGCGTGAAGCCGGCGCGCCTGGCGGCCAGGACCTTTTCCTTGATGCCGCCCACGGGCAGCACCACGCCGCGCAGCGTGATCTCGCCGGTCATGGCCAGGTCTTCGCGCACGACCCGGCCCGTGAGCAGCGAATAGATGGAGCTCACCATGGTGATGCCGGCCGAAGGGCCGTCCTTGGGTATGGCCCCGGCCGGTACATGGATGTGCAGGCACTTGGCCGGAGGTATCGTCTGGCCCATGCCCTTGAGCAGGCTCAAGGCGATGCGGGCTGATTCCTTCATGACATCGCCCATCTGTCCGGTCAGGATCATCTCGTCCTTGCCTTCCACCACGGCCGATTCGATATAGAGGATCTCGCCGCCGAAGGGAGTCCAGGCCAGGCCCGTGGCGATGCCGGGGATGCGCGTGCGCTCCCTGGCTTCGGGCATGAAGCGCACGGGCCCTAAGGCCTCTTCGATGAAGGCGCGGTCGATGGTGCAGGTCTCGCAGGCGCCTCGGGCCACGTTGGCGGCGATCACGCGCAGCACCGAGGCGATCTCGCGCTCCAGGTTCCGCACCCCGGACTCGCGCGTGTAGTGGCGGATGATGTGGATGACGGCCTCGTCCAAGAAGGTGATGTCACGGCCGGTCAGCCCGTTGGCCTCGATCTCCTTGGGGATGAGGAAATTCCTGGCGATGGCGAGCTTGTCCTCCTGGGTATAGCCCTCGATCTCCACGATCTCCATGCGGTCCTTCAAGGCCGGCGGGATGTTGTCAACCACATTGGCGGTGGTGATGAAGAAGACCTGGCTCAGGTCGTAGGGCACGTTCAGGTAGTGGTCCGTGAAGTGGTTGTTCTGCTCGGGGTCCAGCGCCTCCAGCAGCGCCGATGCCGGATCGCCGTGGATATCGTGCGTCAGCTTGTCGATCTCGTCCAGCATGAAGACCGGGTTTAAGGTGCCGGCGTTTTTCATGCCGGCGATGATGCGGCCCGGCATGGCGCCGATATAGGTGCGGCGGTGGCCCCTGATCTCTGCCTCGTCGCGCACCCCGCCCACGGAGATGCGCACGAACTTGCGGCCCATGGCGCGCGCGATCGAGCGGCCCAGCGAGGTCTTGCCCACACCCGGAGGCCCGGCGAAGCACAGGATCGGGCCCTTCAGGTCGCCTTTGAGCTTCTTGACCGACAGGAATTCCATGATGCGCTTCTTGGGCCGCTTGAGGTCGAAGTGGTCCTCGTTGAGGATCTGCTCCACGGTGGCGATGTCGAGGTTGTCCTCGCTCTGTTCATGCCAGGGCAGGTCCAGGATCCAGTCCAGGTAGGTGCGGATGGTGACGTATTCGGCCGACCCGGGCTGCATGCGCGCGATGCGCTTGATATCGCGGTCCACGTCCTTTTTCACCTCTTCGGGCAGATCCTTCTCCTCGATCTCCTTGGAAAGCTCCTCGATCTCGGAATCGCCGTCGCCGCCGTCGCCCAGCTCCTTGCGGATGGCCTTGAGCTGCTGCCTGAGGTAGTATTCGCGCTGGGCGTGGTTGATCTCGCCCTTGGCGCGTTCGGTGATGCGCGAGGAGATCTCCAGGATGTCGAGCTCTTCCTGCAGGCAGTGGTAGAGGATCGTGTACTTTTCCGTGATGGTGCTGGCCTCCAGGATCTGCTGTTTCTTCTCGATCGGGATCGGCAGGGTGGTGGATGAGGTGTTCAGGAGGGTGATGGGGTCACGGATCTTGGCCAGATTGGACAGGATGGTGTCCATGTTGTGGTAGGAGAGCCGGGCCAGGTGGTCGATGGTCTGGGTGGTGGAATGCGCCAGGGCATGCACCTCCCGTGTGGGTTCCAGGTCTTCCTCGGCGTAGGAAACGCGCGCCTTGAGCGCCGGTTCGTCCGCCAGTTTTTCCACCAGCACGGCCTTCTTGATGCCCTTGACCATGATTGAGACGTCGCCGTCATCGTTGTCCGCGACCTTGATGATCTTGGCCACGCACCCCACGCGGTAGATATTGTCCCAGGTCGCCAGGTGGGCTTCCTTGGGCTTCTTCATGCCGGCGGTCAGGAACAGCTCGCCCCGGGCATGAAAATCCTTGATGAGCGCGATCGAGGTTGGGTTGGAGACGAGCAGCGGCAGGATGGCGCCGGGCATCAGCACGGCGTCCTTGAGCGGCAGCACCGCGAGGATCTCGGGGTAGCGGTCGGGGACCGGCTCGCCTGTTACGGGCGGCATGGCCTTGCCGAAGATGTTTTTCATCCATCCCATCATGTCTCTCTAGTAGGGGAAAGAACAGGGAATGTCAAATAGCCAGAATGGTTTGCGGGGCCACCACTGCGCCGGGTGAAACCGTGGCGCCCTCGATATGGCAGTGCTGGCCGATCGTGCTCTGCGCCCCGATGGTGGCGTCCTTTATCCAGGTGCCGGGCATGATGCGCACGCGGCCTTTGATGTCGCTTTTCCCCATGATATGCACACCGGGCCAGATCTCGACGTCCCGGGCGATCGTGACCAGGGGGCCGATGTAGGTGCTCCGGGGGTCGATCAGGGTAACCCCGGCGCGCATGTGCGCGGTATTGATGCGGTGCTGCATGGCGGCCGCCGCCGCGGCCAGCTGGTCGCGCGAGTTGATGCCGTCGCCCTCGTGGGGGTCCAGGGCCTGGGCCGAGACGACGCTATCCGCCATCTTGACGATATCGGTCAGGTAGAGCTCGCCCTTGGCATTGTTCGGGGTGAGCCTGGCCACGGCCGTAAGCAGGAAATCCTTCTTGACCATGTATACGGCGGTGTTGACCTCATCGATCTTCTTCTGGCCTGGCGTGGCGTCGTTTTCTTCCACGATCGCCGTGATGCGGCCCGTTTTGTCGCGCACGATGCGGCCATACCCGGTCGGATCGTCAAGCCGGGCGGTCAGGATCGCCATGTCGGCGTGCTTGTCATGATACTCCCGAATGAGGCCGCCCACGGAAACCTTATCGATCAGCGGCATGTCGCCCGGGATGATGAGGATGTCCGTGGCGTTCGTACGCCCAAGGGCCTGCCTCGTCTCAAGCACGGCGTGGCCGGTGCCCATGGGCGGGTCCTGGACGACCAGGTCGCACCGTGAGCGTTCAAGGTAGGCCCCGACTTCTTCGCGGCCGTGGCCGATCACGACGATGATATCGGACCCGAAATGGCGCGCGACGGCCAGCGGATACCAGATCAGGGGTTGCCCCAGGATTTCGTGCAGGACCTTGGGCTTGACGGAGAGCATGCGGGTGCCTTTGCCGGCTGCCAGAACAATCGTACAGATCGTATCCATAATGACTGAAGCTAGCATAACCGGGGAGAAAGGTAAAAGGTTTAAGGAAAAAGGTCGAAGGGTAAGGCCGAGGATCGAAACACATATCTCAGGGACCCTGCGTGCGATCATGTTTTATCCATATACCATATACCCGAGACCTTACCGCTTATGCCCTGCTTTCCGTCCTGCTTTTATCTTGTTTTTACAATTGCTATTTGATAAGACGGTTTCAAATTTTGACCCTTTGTTGAAAGGAGAAGATCTTTATGGTCTTTCAATGGCTTTTCGGCATGTTCTCGAATGACCTTGCCATAGACTTGGGCACGGCGAACACGCTGGTTTTTGTCAGGGACAAAGGGATCGTTCTCTCCGAGCCGTCCGTGGTGGCCGTGAAGATGGAGGGCGGTGGGGTCAACCGCATCGTGGCCGTAGGCACGGACGCCAAGAAGATGCTGGGCCGCACCCCGGAAAACATCACCGCCATCCGGCCTCTGCGCGACGGCGTCATCGCCGACTTCGACGCCACCGAGGCCATGCTCAAGTACTTCATCACCAAGGTGCATCAGCGCCGCATGCTGGTCATGCCGCGCGTGATCATCTGCGTGCCCTCGGGCATCACCCAGGTGGAGAAGCGCGCCGTCAAGGAATCGGCCGAGGCCGCGGGCGCGCGCGAGGTGCATATCGTGGCCGAACCCATGGCGGCCGCCATCGGCGCCGGGCTGCCCGTTTCCGAGCCGATCAGCTCCATGATCGTTGACATCGGCGGCGGCACCACCGAGGTGGCGGTCATCTCGCTGTCCGGCATCGTGTACTGCAACAGCGTGCGCGTGGCGGGCGACAAGATCGACCAGGCCATCATGCAATACATCAAACGCGAGTACAACCTCTTAATCGGCGAGCGTACGGCCGAGATCATCAAGATCATGATCGGTTCGGCCGCGCCCGACGACGTGGAGAAGACTATCGAGGTCAAGGGCCGCGATCTGGTGGACGGCATCCCCAAGATCTTCACCATCAGCTCAGAGGAGATCCGCAAGGCCTGCGAGGGGCCGGTGCGGACCATCATCGATGCCGTGCGCGTGGCCCTGGAGCAGACCCCGCCCGAACTGGCGGCCGACATCGTGGACCGCGGCATCGTGCTGACCGGCGGCGGGGCGCTGTTCCGCAACCTGGACAAGCTCCTGCGCGAGGAAACGGCCCTGCCGGTGATCATCGCCGAGGACCCCCTCTCCACCGTGGCCCGGGGGGCAGGCAAGCTCCTGGATGATCTGGACCTCCTCAGGGATGTGACCGTAGCGAGTTGATGAAGGGCCGCACGAAATTACCCCTATTCATCGTCACCTCCGTCCTGATTCTCGTGTTGATATCCTTCGGCCAGCAGCGCTATCCGGCTGCGGCGTTAGGACTGGTCAGGGAGGGGTATTCCTGGGTGGTGCGCTTGGCCGAAGCCCCGCTTGATTTCGCCTCCGGCATCTGGAACAACTACATCTATCTGATCAACGCCCGACAGGAAAATGCCGCCCTGAGGGCCAAGGTGAACGCCCTGGAGGCGCGGACCATGGCGTTTGGCGAGGTGCGCAGAGAGAACATGCGCCTGCGCGCCCTGCTGGACTTCAAGACGGCCTACCCGGACCTTCCCCTCGTCCCCGCCGAGGTACTGGGACAGGACATCTCGCTGGTCTTCAAGACCCTGGTGCTCGACAAGGGCTCAGCCGACGGATTTTTCAAGGACATGCCGGTCATGAAACCGGGAGGCATCGTGGGACGGGTGATCGCGGTCACGCCTCATAGCGCCCAGGTGCTCCTGATCACGGACGTCAACAGCGCCGTGCCTGCCGTGATCGAAAACAGCCGCGTGAAGGGCATCGTCAAGGGCCGGGGGGACGGCAGCCTGAGTCTGGAATACGTAAAAAGCGACGAAGAGGTCAAGGTGGGCGACCTGGTGGTTTCCTCGGGCCTGGGCGGAATTTTCCCCCGCGGGATCACGATCGGTTCGGTGCGCTCCGTCAAACGGCCGCGGCACAAGATGTTCGCCGAGATCCTGCTCAAGCCGGGGGTGGAGATCGGTCAGATCGAGGAGGTCTTCGGGATCGGCAGAGATGTGGCGTATCTACGGTAGCCTCAGCGCGCTTCTCGTAGTGACCGTCCTCGTGGAGGTCACGGTGATCCCGGCCCTCTGGTCGAACCTGAGGGTCGATCTCTTCCTGGGCCTTGTCGTCGGCCTGGCGGTGTACGGCCCTTTCTCGCACGGCTTCGTGTTCACGGCCTTGTCCACGCTCTTACTGCAGGCCTTCACCGGGGCGCGCTTCGGTTACCTGCCGTTCGTCTATATGATGATCTATTTTCTGTTGGATGTCATGAAAGGTCTCATCTTCCTGGAAAATATCGTGGTGCAGTGCCTGCTGGGCTTTATCCTGAACCTTGTCATCGTCGAGGCCGCCACGCTCTTCGTGCGCATGGATGTCCTGCAGGAAGGGTGGCTGCCGCTGCTGGCCGGGGCCGGCTGTACAGCCCTCGCCACTCCGCTGATGGCCTACACCGTCAGGCTGATCTGGTCGGGGTATGAAGAATAGCATAACCCCGGTGCCCATCGAGGAAGAGTTCAAGCGCAAGGCCACCGGTCTGGTCATCGTGCTGGGCTCCCTGCTGGCCATCCTGGTGGTGGGCCTCCTGAATATGCAGATCATGCTGGGCGATTACTATGAGGGACTGTCCCGCAACAACCGCATGCGTTTCATGTACATCAAGGCCCCGCGGGGGCGCATCGTCGACCGGCAGGGCGTGGTCCTGGCCGACAACCGGCCTTCCTACAACATCATGGTCATCCCCGAGGATATCGCGGACGTCAAGAACATCGCCCGGCGGGTGGCTGGGCTGCTGGACAAGGATGCACAGGAGATCGAAGACAAGATCAAGGGGGCGCTCTCGCGGCCCTACGACCCGATCTATATCGCCAAGGACATGAGCTTCGAACAGCTTGCGCGCGTGGAAATGGACAGCTTCAACCTCCCCGGCATCTCGATCGATGCCGAGAGCGAGCGCGATTACCTCTACAGGGACCTCCTGTCGCACACCCTGGGCTTCGTGGGCGAGATCTCGGCCAAGGAGCTCAAGTCCAAGGGCAAGTCCGGCTATGTGCAGGGGGACGTGATCGGCAAGACCGGGGTGGAGAATGTCTGCGAGGATATCCTGCGCGGAAAGAAAGGCAACATCGCCTTCGAGGTCGACGCCCTGGGCCGCAAGATCAAGGTGCTGGAGGAACGCCCGCCCATCAAGGGAGGCGAGGTCAAGCTGACCGTCGACTCCCGCCTGCAGAGCATCGCCAAGGCCGCCCTGGGCGATAAGCCCGGCGCCATCGTGGCCATGGCTCCCGCCACGGGCGAGGTGCTGGCCATGGCCAGTTCTCCCAGCTTCGACCCCAGCATCTTTCTCTCGCCCCTGACGCCCGAAATGTGGAGAGAGATCATGGGGAATCCCATGCATCCTTTGGAAAACAGGGCGCTACGCGGCCAATACGCCCCGGGGTCCATCTTCAAGGTCATCGTATCCCTCGCCGGTCTCTCCGAAGGGGTTGTCTTGCCCTCGGACCGGGTGTTCTGCAGCGGTTCCTTCAGCTTGGGCCGGCGCACGTTCCGGTGCTGGAAAAAGACCGGACACGGGTCCGTGGATTTCATCCGCGGCCTGGGTGAGTCATGCGATGTCTATTTCTATACCCTGGGACGCTCGCTCGGCATCGACCTGATCGCCCGATACGCCACCGACCTCGGTCTGGGGCGCCCCACCGGGATCGAGCTCAACGACGCCACCGGCATCATGCCTTCGCAGGCCTGGAAGCGCAAACGTTTCAAGGGCGGCGCCGGTAAATGGTATCCGGGCGAGACCATCAACACCGCCATCGGCCAGGGCTACATCATGGTGACGCCCATTCAGGTGGCCAAGGCCATGAGCGCGGTGGTCAACGGCGGCAAGGTGATGACGCCCCACGTGCTCGCCTCGACGCCGCCCAAGGTCGAAAAGGAGATCGCGATCAGCCGGCAGAACCTGGCCGACATCAAGACGGCCCTGAAATACGTAGTGCAGGGAGACAGCGGGACCGCGCGGGTCTTGAAGGACCCCATGTTTTCCATCGGCGGCAAGACCGGCACGGCCCAGGTCGCCAGACTGCTCACCTCCAAGCTCCCGGACGAGTCCGACATCCCCTATCACATGCGCGACCATGCCTGGTTCTTCGGTTTTTCGCCCGTCGAGAACCCTGAGATCGTGGTGGTCGCGGTGGCCGAGCACGGCGGACACGGCGGCGCGATAGCGGCCCCGATGGTGGGCGAGGTGATCAAAGGCTACTATTTCCTGAAAGGGTACAAGGATGAACAGCCATTCTAAGATCCAGGAGAACATCGACTGGGGACTGATCGGCCTGGTGCTGGCCCTGATAGCGGCCGGACTCCTGACGCTGTATTCAGCCACCCACGTGGGCCAAACCGGGCTGTTCTTCAAGCAGATCGTCTGGATCGGCGTGGGGGCATGCGCGCTCCTGCTGGCCTTTGCCATCGATTATCGCTATCTCATGCGGCTGGCCTGGCCGCTCTATGGCACGGTGGTGGCGCTCCTGCTGGCCGTCCTGATCTTCGGGCGCGAGATCTCGGGGGCCAAGCGCTGGCTCTCACTGGGGCCGATGAGCATCCAGCCCTCCGAACTGGCCAAGATCATGATCATCATCTTTATCGGTTACTGGGGCTCGAAGAAGAAAGACCTCGAAGACTACGGCTTCAGGGAGCTGCTCCTGCCCTCGGTGATCCTGTGCGTGCCGGTCGGCCTGATTCTGGCCCAACCGGATCTCGGCACGTCCGGCATGGTGCTCCTGATCGCGGGCGGCATGTTTCTGATGATCGGCATCCGGCGTTCCACCCTGATCGCCGCCTTCCTGATGTTCCTTGCCTTCCTGCCGATCGGCTGGTTCTCGCTGAAGGAATACCAGCGCCTGCGCATCCTTTCCTTCATCGATCCGACGCGCGACCCGCTCGGCAGCGGATACCATGCCCTGCAATCCAAGATCGCCGTAGGTTCGGGCGGTTTTCTGGGCAAGGGCTTCCTGCACGGCACGCAGACCCAGCTCAGGTTCCTGCCCGAGCACCACACGGACTTCATCTTCTCGGTCGTGGCCGAAGAATGGGGCTTCCTGGGGTCGTTCGTGGTGCTAGCGCTCTTCTTCTTCCTGATCGCCAAGATCGTGGCCGTGGGCTTGAAGGCCAAGGACCGCTTCGGGGCGCTCATCTGCTTCGGGATCGCCATCTTCATCGGACTGCACGCCTTCATCAATACCGCCATGACCATGGGGCTCTTTCCGGTGGTCGGCGTTCCCCTGCCGTTCATCAGTTACGGCGGGTCATTCATGGTCATCAACCTGGCCTGCATCGGCGTGGTGCTCTCCGTGGCCTGGCGCAAGTACATGTTCTGATGGGCCGTTGTGTCTTTTTTCTTCGAGCTCTTCGTGGTTAAGCATTTTCTTCATGCCTGTGGGTGTTAGCCGACGCCGCGCCCCAAGTTCCTAGCGACGAAAAATGGTCTGGCAAAAAGGGAACGGATGGTGCTAGGATGCCGGCATGGGCAGCAAGGTGAAGGTCGTGGACATCTGGCGTTTCGAGGGGCGCACGCATCTGGAGGTGCCGCTCTTTACCGCCGGGGTGTCGGCCGGGTTCCCCTCGCCCGCGGATGACTTCATCGATCGCTCGCTGGACTTGAACGAGTACCTGATCAAACACCCCGCCGCCACCTTCTTCGTGCGCGTGGAGGGCAGTTCCATGATCGGTTCCGGGATCCATCCCGGCGATATCCTCATCGTGGACAAGGCCCTGGAACCATATGACGGCAGCATTGTGATCGCCGTGGTGAACGGCGAGTTCACGGTCAAGCGCTTCAAACGCGAGCGCGGGCGCTGCTGGCTGATACCCGAGAACCCCGCCTACGCGCCTATCGAGATCGTGGGCGACATGCAGCTCGAGGTCTGGGGCGTGGTCACCTACGTGATCCATAAGGCCGCATGAAGAGACTCTTTGCACTGGTCGACTGCAACAACTTTTACGTCTCGTGCGAGCGGGTATTCAACCCGACCCTGTCGGGCGTCCCCGTGGTGGTCCTGTCGAACAATGACGGCTGTATCGTGGCGCGTTCGAACGAGGCCAAGGCCCTAGGGATAAAGATGGGCGAGCCCTTCTTCAAATGCCGGCACATCCTCGAAAGGCACCATGCGCGGGTCTTCTCGTCGAACTATGCCCTGTACGCCGACATGTCCAGGCGGGTCATGGAGGTCCTGGCAGGCTATGACCCCTGCCTGGAGGTGTACTCCATCGATGAGGCCTTCCTGTCGCTGGAGGGGATACAAAACCCGGCGGAGTATGCGCGGGGTATCAGAGACACGATACGGCGCTGGACCGGCATACCGGTCTCGATCGGGATCGGGGCGACCAAGACGCTGGCCAAGGCGGCGGCCAAGCTGGCCAAACGCCGCGGAGGGGTGTGCGAGCTGGGCGCGGACACGGACGACCTGCTCGGCACCCTGGACGTCGGCGACGTGTGGGGCATCGGCTGGCGGCACATGCACGTGCTCAAGCGCCACGGGGTTGCCACGGCGCTCGATCTGAAGTCGTTGCCGGACGCCTGGGTCAGGAAGCGCCTGTCCATCACGGGCCTGCGCACGGTCTGGGAACTGCGCGGGTACGCCTGCCTGCCGGCAGACGCCGCTCTGGGGCCAAAACAGACCATCACCTGCTCGCGGCTCTTCGGCCGCACGGTCAGGGACTTGGGCGAGATCCGGCAGGCCCTGGCCGTCTATGTGGCGCGCGCGGCCGAGAAGCTCCGCGGCCAGGGCGCGGCCGCAGCCTTCATCGAGGTGCACCTGGTGGAGGACGAATTCCGGGACGGGCGCTTCACGGGCTTCGCCGCTTCGAGGGAACTGGCGGAGCCGACGGCCTATACGCCGGAGCTGATCCGGCAGGCCGGCCTCCTGCTGGAGCGTATCTTCAGACCGGGCCGCGTCTACCGCAAGGTGGGGGTCACGTTCGCGGGCCTGACACCGCGCTTTCGCGTCCAGGCCAACCTCTTCGAGCGCGAAGCGGACCCGGAGCGGGGAGACCGGCTCATGCGCGCCGTGGACCACATCAACGCCCGCTGGGGCGCGGACACCCTCATCTATGCCGCCGGCGGCGTTGTCCGGCCGTGGCGCATGCGCCGCGAGCGCATGTCGCGCCGGTTCACCACCGCCTGGGACGAGCTCCCGGTCGCCAAGGCCACGTTCTGAAGGAACCCTGAAGGCCGGCCTGATGCGCCCGCCTTGCGCGCAGGGAATTTCCCCCTTATTGTATCTTGAAGATATGCCGTAAGAATGTATAATAGGAACGAGAGGCATTGTGGCATGCTAACCATGATCGTGCACGACAACATCTATTTCCCCGCCAATACCTTCACGGTTGTACTCGACCAAGCCAGAGAGCATCTCTTCAAGGACCAGAAAGAGATCGCGGTGTTCTTTCAGATACCGGTGGGCATGGGCGACATCGGGATCAAATGTCAGGTGCGGGGGGTCATGGAACAGGAGCTCCAGCTCGAGGGCGTATGCCGGGTAAGGGCCCTGCAGAGGCTTGAGGAAGACATGGGGGATATCATGATCGGAGAAATGCCTGACGTGTATGAAAAGAACCTCCTCAACGAGGGGCTCATCCAGGGGGTCAAGGCCCTGGTAAAGCTCCTGTTCCCGAACGCGGCGTATCTCACCAAGGCCAAAAACCCCGGCAACTTCGCCGACATGGTGGCGGCCAACCTTGAGCTGGCGCATCAGGAGAAGATCAAGCTGTTGTACACCCCGGACTCGATCGCCCGCATCAAGCTGATCTTCGGCCATCTCAACAAGCTCAACCCCAAGGGCCAGAGCGGGGTCTCCGCCAAGGCCAACAACCCGTTCGTGGAGGACATCAAGGAGCTCGAAGAGCGCATCGAACGCACACCCCTGTCCGACGAGGCGCGCGTGGTGCTGAACAAGGAGATCGCCAAGCTCAAGTACATGCACCAGTATTCGCCCGAATACTCGGTCAACCGCAGCTTCATCGAGTTCATCCTCGATATGCCCTGGAACTCCTACACCACGGACCACCTCGATATCGACAAGGCCAAGGAGATCCTGGACCACGACCACTTCGACCTCAAGGACGCCAAGGAGCGCATCCTGGAGTTCCTGGCGGTCAAGAAGCTCAACCCCACCTCCAAGGGCTCGATCATCTGTTTCTGCGGGCCGCCGGGTGTCGGCAAGACCTCGCTGGGCAAGAGCATCGCCACGGCCATGGGGCGCAAGTATATCCGCATGTCCTTGGGCGGCATCCGCGACGAGGCCGAGGTCAGGGGCCACCGGCGCACCTACATCGGCGCCATGCCGGGCCGCATCATCAAGGAGATCCAGCGCAGCAAGACCATGAACCCGGTCTTCATCCTGGACGAGATCGACAAGCTGGGCAAGGACTTCAGGGGCGACCCGGCCTCGGCCCTGCTCGAGGTGCTCGATCCGGAACAGAACTTCTCCTTCAAGGACAACTACCTCGAGATCCCCTTCGACCTCTCGCACGTCATGTTCATCGGTACGGCCAACACCACCGAGACCATCCCGCCGACCCTGCTCGACCGCATGGAGGTGATCGAGATCCCCGGCTATACCGACGAGGAGAAGTTCAATATCGCCCGGCTGCACCTCCTGCCCAAGAAGGCGCACGCCGTGGGTCTGGACCCGGACAACCCGGTCTTCGACGATGCCGCCATCCAGCTCCTCATCGCCCAGTACACCATGGAGGCCGGGGTGCGCGACCTGGAACGCAAGCTGGAATCGCTGTACCGCAAGATCGCCAAGCTAAAGGCCTCCGAAAAGGACGTGCCCGCCTGTATCGACTGCGACGTGGTGCGCGAGTTCCTGGGGCCCGCCACGCGCTACAAGGAGCAGGCCCTGGAGCATGACA
>JAKQBR010000413.1 GCA_029574005.1 Deltaproteobacteria bacterium
GAGATGCTGCGCGTGGGCCGCTTCGCCATCATCTCCATCTCGAACTTCGGCTATATCCAAAACCGTCTGCGCGTCCTCCTGCAGGGACGGACCAGCGATCATATCCGCCTGACCGGCGACTGGCACGATACCCCCGTCATCCGCTTCGTATCCATCAAAGAGTTCCAGGCCTCGCTTAGTGACATCGGCATCGAGATCATGGAGGCGCGCTTCTTTCTCCCCCTGGCGCTGGTCGCCCGGCGGCCGCCCTTCAAGGACCTGACGGCCAAGGAGGCCCTGTTCAAGGTGAGGCGCCGCGGATGAACACACTGGCCGAGACCAGGATCCTGCACATCCCGCGCCCCTTTAAGCTCGAGTCCGGCGACTGTCTGCCCGAACTCGACATCGCCTATGAGACCTATGGGGAGTTCCGGGGTGACAACGCCATCCTGATCGAGCACGCCTTGTCCGGCGACGCGCATGCCGCGTTTTACCATGCCGGGGAGAATAAACCGGGGTGGTGGGATGTCATGATCGGTCCCGGCAAGGCCTTTGACACCGACCGGTATTTCATCATCTGCTCGAATTGCCTGGGCGGCTGCCAGGGGACCACGGGGCCGTCCTCGCCGGATCCCGCCACGGGCCGCCCCTACGGCCTAAGCTTCCCGCCCATCACCATCCGGGACATGGCCGACGTGCAGCGCGCCCTCCTAGCGGACCTGGGGGTCGAACGGCTCGTGTGTGTCGCCGGCGGCTCCATGGGCGGCATGCAGGCCCTCCAGTTTTTCTGTGACTACTCCACGATGTGCGCCGCCTTCATCTGCATCGCCTCGGCGCTCAAGCACTCGGCGCAGCAGATCGCCTTCAATGAGGTCGGCCGGCGCGCCATCATGGCCGATCCGCGCTGGAACGAAGGCCGCTACTATGCCGACGTCCCGCCCGAGGCCGGCCTCTCCGTGGCCCGCATGATCGGCCACATCACCTATCTCTCCGAAAAGCTCATGCAGGAGAAGTTCGGCCGCACCCGCAAAGACCGCCATGTCCCCAACATCTTCCGCCCCTCCTTCGAGATCGAGCACTACCTGGACTACCAGGGCATCGCCTTCGTCAAACGCTTCGACGCCAACAGCTATCTGTATATCACCAACGCCATCGACAACTTCGACCTCATCACCTCCATCAGCGGCACCGGCCGGACGCGCGGCGAAGGGCGCGCCCGCGGCGATATCGAAGACCTGCGCCGCAAGAAGGGCCTCGTGATCACCTTCACCTCGGACTGGCTCTACCCGCCCGCCCAGGGGCGCGAGATTGTCAGGTTCTGCAACGCGCTCCACGTGCACACCTCCTTCACCGCGATCAATTCCGAGCACGGCCATGATTCCTTCCTGACCGACACACGCACGCAAAGCGAATACATCCGGGGCTTCCTGAACGCCATTTAACCTTACTTTTCCATTGCTTCACGACGACATCTCAGGTAACCTGCCTGCAGCTATGGTAGAGAGCAGCTTACGCATACCGCCTTCCGCGTACGAATACGCCGCCTGGATACTGACGGGGATTTTCCTGATTTTGGTCCTGAAACTCCATCTGGTCCCGGCCCTGATCTCCGGTTTCCTGGTCTTCGAGCTGGTGCACAGCCTGGCGCCGCGCCTGCATATCGGCCTGCTGAGCGGGTATAACGCCAAGGCCCTGATCGTGGCCCTGATCTCCGTGATCGTGGCCACCCTGCTGGCCTTGCTGATC